>CAZHHJ010000030.1:0-21920 GCA_964531295.1 uncultured Syntrophomonas sp. | reverse complement strand
AACTCCTAAATCTCCTGCTATCAAGGACTGGGTCTCGTCTTTGAAATACCTGCGCAGGATGACTTCTCGCTCTCGCTCATCCAGGGTACTCAAAGCCTCCCGCAGGGCGATCTTTTCCAGCATCATGGCACTGCCTTCACTGGCTGTCAATCTATCCAGCATGGATAAATTATCATTTTCCTCCCGGGGTAAAACGTCATTGATATAAGCGGGCATCTGGCAGGCTTCTATGGAAATTACGATTTCTTCTTTATCCATGCCCAGCAGAAGCGCAATCTCATCCACCCCCGGCTCTCGCCCCAGTTCACCCCTAAGTTTTTCCTGGGCCCAACGTATTTTGCTGTAAGTTTCTTTAATACCTCGCTGGACTTTAACGATACCATCATCACGTAAGAATTTTTTGATCTCTCCGATTATCATCGGTACCGCATAGGTGGAAAAGCGTACCTTGAAGCTGAAATCGAATTTATCAATGGCTTTTAATAGACCTATAGAGCCTACTTGTAGCAGATCTTCATATTCATAGGAGGTGTTTTTAAATTTTTCCAGCACCATATACACCAGGCCCATGTTTGCTCCGTGGACTTGATCACGCGCTGCCTCATCACCTGCTTGCGCACTGGCTATTAATTTCTCGTTTTCTTCATAAGGATTTAAGGAGGACACTAACATCACCCCTTTAAGCGTAAGCTTCTTTGTCTTTAATCAAGAAACTTCTTTTAAGCTGTACAATGGTACCTTCTCCCGGTTTGCTGAGGACTTCCATATCATCCATAAATGATTTCATAAAAGTAAAGCCCAATCCCATCCTGCTTGGTTCGCTGGAAAAATTCGGCTGCAGCACACAAGCTATATCTTCTATACCTTTCCCATAATCTTCAATTATAATCTCCAGCGTTTGATCCTCCAGTAAACTAACCACAATAGTAATGATTTCATTATCTCGGTTTTCATAAGCATGAATTATACAATTTGACACTGCCTCTGAAACCACCAGCTTGACTTCTTCAATTTCATCCAACGTACATCCAAGCTGTGAAGCAAAAGCACCCACACATACCCGGGCAAAAGAAATATTCTCCCGCAAACTTAAGATTTCAAATTTACAATAATTTTTTACGTTCATGATAGATCCAGCCTGAGCTGGACTTCACCTCCCCTGAAGATTAATTACATCCTGTTCATTGCGGCACATGGAGATCAGTTTGTTTATCCCGGAAAAATATAGTATCTTTTCCACCTGCGGCCGGGCACCCACAATATACATGTGGCCGTTTTTACTGCGTATCTTCTTGTATCTACCGAGTATTACCCCCAATCCCGAGCTATCAATAAAACTCACTTTCTCCATGTTCAATATTAAGTTTTTTATTTCATTATTGTCCATCTTTTTATCAATGTCACTGCGCATTTTATCTGCCATCAGCATGTCCAATTCGCCTTTAACTCTAACTATCAGTGTATTTCGTACCTGTCTTAACTCTACGTCCATTTCATCATCCCCTCCCGACATTACCCTGACATAGAAAAGATTCTACTCGGGAGGGGATATTCCCTTCCACAAAATTCCAATTATAAAAGATAAGTTTCGGCAAACATTTTCAAAATCTCCCTGAATAAGCCTCCGCGTTGTACCTCCCGGGCTGCGTTCAAGTTCACTGTTTTAAGCAGCTCATTATTTCTGTATATCATCAGTTCTCCTAGTTTTTGCCCTTCGGTAATTGGAGCGTCAGTATATTGGATCAGGCTTTTCTTATAAGTTATTTTGTCTTCTTCTCCCTTAGAGCAAATCACTCCTGCATTTTCGCCCGCTACAATTTCGACTATATTTTCTGCACCTTTTCCCACTTTAACTGTACCACAGGGACTTCCCTGGGCAAAAAATGACTTGAAGTTGTACTGAGCAAAGCCATAATTAAACAGCTGCATAGAATCCCTAAAATGATCGCGCGGAAGAGGTGATGCCATAACTACAGCAATTAATCGCAGGTTATCTCGTTTTACCGTAGATGCCAGGCAATATTTAGCCTCATCCGTCCAACCGGTCTTGAACCCATCTGCCCCATCATACCACCATAAAAGTTTGTTGGTGTTAAACAACTTGAATTCACCCTGTCTCAAGTTATACTCCTTAATGGAGGTGTATTCTAACATTTTAGGAACATCCAGCGCATAACGAGCTATGGTGGCCATATCACTTGCAGTAGTGTAATGACCTTCAGCCGGTAATCCATAGGCATTAATGAAATTGGTATTTTTTAAGCCCATAGACTTAGCTTTCTGGTTCATGCGCTGCACGAAATTTTGGTGAGTACCCTCCAGGTGTTCAGCCACGGCAACACAGGCATCATTAGCTGATCCCACTGAGATAGCGATCAGCATATCTTCAAACGTCATTTCTTCGCCAGGTTCAAGGTATACCTGGGATCCTCCCATTTTCCAGGCATTTTCACTGCTTACCACTTTTTCTTTCAATCCGACTTTCCCAGCTTCCAGATCTTCCAAGGCCAGCAGAAGAGTCATAATTTTGGTCATACTAGCCGGGGGCAGCTTTTTATCCTCATTTTTAGCCAGCAGTATTTTCCCTGAATCAGCATCCATTAAAACGTAAGCTTCAGCCGACACATCAACCACATCATCTGCTTTAACCGTCACTGGCAACACCATACATAAGCAGAATGCCAGGACCAGCATCAAAGCAGTTCGCTTTTTATCCGGCATACAGGTCTGCACCTCCTGAAATAATAGTTTACTAATTATATTGGCCTTGCCATGCTATTATTCCAGTGGGTTAACAGCGGAAGAAAAATTGTCTTTATCAATACCATAGGGCCGACAGATATTATCTAAACCGGCCCTATCTTGACCCAATAATTTATTATGATGACGCCCTGCCAGGCCTATGCCTGCCATGACATTTTATAACCAGGCGTTTTTTACGGCCTGGAATGTTAATTCATCGCGAAAATCAGGGTGTGCAATGTTAATTAAGCTTTTTACCCGCTCAGCTATACTTTGCCACCTTAAATTGGCAACTCCAAATTCTGTCACAATATATTCTACATCATTACGCGAAGTGCTAACAATGGTCCCTTCTGGAAGTACCGGCACTATCCTCGACTGCAAATTCCCATTATTATCAGTGTAAGTTGAATTCAAGGCCAGTATGCTTTTACCACCCCTGGACATGGTCGCACCGTTAACAAAATTAACCTGTCCCCCCGTCCCGCTGTACTGATATGTGCCAATGGACTCGGAAGCAGCTTGACCGGTTAAATCCATTATCAGAGTATTGTTAATGGAAATTAGTCTGTCATTTTGGGCAATTACCCGTGGATCATTGATATAATCCACCTCACAAAAAATGAAATCTTCATTATGGTCCGCAAAATCCCATAATTTCTGATTTCCTACCAGATAACATCCCAGGCTTTTACCATTATGAAAATTCTTTTGGGAACCATTTACTGTCCCGGAAAGAACTAAATCCATAATGGAATTTGAGATCACTTCACCATGGATACCCAGGTTTCTTTTATCTCTCAAGTGATAACCTACGGCGTTGGCCAATCCCCCTAGACCCAGTTGGATAGTGGAACCATCTTGAACCATATCTGCGATATATGCAGCAATAGACTCCTCCGTAGAAGTTATAGGTATATCCTGGACTTCTGCCGGCGAATAATTGTTTTCAATAATGTAGTCTACTTCAGAAACGTGGATCCTAAAATCATTCCCGCACAACCAGGGCAAGTTTGTGTTAACCTCAACAATAACGGTTTCAGCATTATCAAAAGCTCTCTTATGACAGAGGCCGGCATAGCAAGACCTGTTCATATAGCCCTTATCATTTGGAGGGGTAACTGAACACGCTACTACATTGGGTTTTCTATAATCCAGCCATTCTCCCAGTTTTTGTAGATGTATTGGTATATAACTGCTTATACCTTCCCGTATACAATTACGTTCCATAGGCCCTACAAAAGTAGTTTCAATTTTCAGATTATCTTTATACTCTGAATTCATAAACCGATATTGACTTAAAGCAAAATTAACCAGCAGGGTTATGCCCTGCAGGTCTTTGCCCCTCCTGCTCATCGCCCCAACGAAAGCCTCTGGCACCACATTTCCCCCGGCCATCGCTACTATATCATTATCTTTAAGCAATGCTGCGGCGTGGTCTGCTGAGCATATTTTACGCCGATAATCATCCTGCCAGCTGGCCCCCTTGGCTGCGCTGGCTTCATATATTGAGCGCATATTATTTTCCCCCTAGTCTAAATATGCGAGTTAAAGCGCTCCCCTACCTTATGACATTATAATAATGCCCGGTACTCCCCCTTATAACTAGCTTATAACCTCTAATATCAACGGTTTTTTCTCGGGCTGTTCCCTGGTGATATCATAAGCCAGAACTATTTGCTGGCAGGCTACTTCAATTTTGTTTTCATCATTTAAATGCAATACCGCCAGAGCATCTCCGGGATGCACAAACTCTCCGCGTTTTTTCAATATCTCTATACCCACCGAATAATCGATGGGGTCTTCCAGTCTTTCTCTTCCTGCCCCCAGCATCATAGCTGTATGACCTATGATATATGCGTTCAGACCAGAGACATACCCCGCTTTTTCCGTGATAACTTCTATCTTTATTGAGGCTTCCGCAAGACCGTAACTTTTCAGCTTATAATCCAAACACCCCCCTTGTGCTGCAATTAATTCCTGGAATTTTGCCAATCCTTGACCGGAATCCAGGATTTTTGTGATTAAGCACCTGGCTTCATCTAAATCAGAACTTTTTTCTCCCAGTATCAGCATATATGAGGCTAATTCAATGGATAGCTCCAACAAGTCATCTGCCCCACTGCCTTTAAGAATGTCCACTGCCTCTCTAACTTCCAGAGCATTGCCCACCATTCGGCCCAGAGGTTGTTCCATATCACTCAAAACGGCAATGACCCGCCTCCCAGCTCTTTTACCTATTTCCACCATGGCCCGAGCCAGTTTTTCCGCCTCCTGCTGTTCCTTCATAAATGCACCAGAACCTACTTTGACATCCAAAACAATGCTGTCTGCACCTGAAGCAATCTTCTTGCTCATAATACTGGATGCAATCAACGGTATGCTCTCCACCGTTGCGGTGACATCCCTTATGGCATACAATTTCTTGTCTGCGGGCACCAAATTTCCACTCTGGGATACTACTGCAGCCCCCACCTGCTTCACCTGCTGAATAAATTCTGCAAATCCCCTCCCTACTAGAAAGCCAGGAATAGACGCATACTTATCCACTGTACCTCCGGTATGCCCCAGACCTCGCCCCGACATTTTGGCCACTGGAATTCCAGCTGCGGCAACCAGGGGTATTACTACCAAAGTAGTTTTATCCCCTACGCCCCCGGTACTATGTTTATCTACCTTTACACCAGGTATAAATGATAAATCCACCATATCCCCAGAATACGCCATGGCCATCGCCAGATCACGCGTCTCCCTATCATCCATCCCCTGGAAATATACCGCCATCGCCCAGGCGGATAGCTGATAATCCGGTAAAGATCCATCACTTATACCTTTGACCAGATACTCAATCTCATTCTCACTTAAAGACCTGCCATCTCTCTTCTTCCTGATAATATCCTGAAAATTCATCTATTACTCCTTAACATGTCATAAAAGCTTTCTCCGGCCATATCTCCTACTGGCACTCCCAGATAGCTGGCAATGGTGCAGCCTAGATCAGCAAAGCTGCTCCTTATTCCTAAATCCACACCACTCCCGATCTTCTGGCCATAGACCAGCAGGGGAACATACTCCCGGGAATGATCGGTACTGGGAGTGGTGGGATCATTGCCATGATCGGCGGTAATAAAGAGCAGGTCGTCGGGATACAGTAAATCGAGCAGGGTTCCCAGTACCTGGTCGAATTCCTCCAGGGCTGTGGCATAACCTCTTACATCATTACGGTGCCCATAAATCTGGTCAAAATCCAGCAGGTTAGCAAAGATTAAATCTCCCACTCCCTTTTTAAGCAGTTCTATTATTTTAAGAGTGCCTTCCTGGTTGCTCTTGGTGGGATGTGATTCGCTTAATCCTCGCCCGGCAAATAAATCATTTATTTTACCGACCCCAATCACGGTCAGTTGCTTTTCCAGCAATATATCCAGAATATTCCTGCCCGGTTCCAGGGAAAAATCATGACGATTGGCCGTGCGAGTGCAGCAGCCTTTTTCACCCAGGAAAGGCCTAGCAATAACTCTACCCACGCGATCATCCCCCCGCAGCAATTTCCGAGCGCTCCGACACCACTGGTACAGTTGTTCTACCGGCACCACCTCTTCATGGGCGGCGATCTGAAATACGCTGTCGGCAGAGGTATATACTATGGGGTAACCGGTCTTGATATGTTCTTCTCCCAGTTCATTTATTATTTCGGTACCAGAGGCTACTTTATTGCCAATGGTTTTTCTCCCGATAGCCCTCTCCAATTCCTCGATAATTTCAAGCGGGAAGCCCTCAGGATAGGTCGGAAAAGGCTTCTCCGTTATCAAACCCATCATTTCCCAGTGTCCCACGGTACTATCTTTGCCGCAAGACCTCTCTGCCATTTTCCCATAGGCTCCCAATGGATTAACAACTGCATCAACCCCCAGTATTTCCTCTATATTACCCAGTCCCAGCTTTTGCAGGTTAGACAGTTTTAACCCTCCCACAGCTTCAGCCGTGTTTTTCAATGAATTGCTCCCCTGATCGCCATACTGGCAACTGTCCTTCATTTCACCTATACCTACCCCATCAAGTACGATTAAAATAGCTCTCCTGTGCATATTAACACCTCCAGAGTTGACACCGAAGACGGTTTTCCCTGTCAACTTTTCTTAAGACCTGAGAAACCGTCCCCCCTGTTAACCTTATTTATTATCTGCATTAATTTGTGTGCTTATAGAAAAATATCATTTAAGCCCGGGGATGAAACTGCTGATATACTTCGCGGAGTCTGGATCTGGTTAAATGAATGTATATTTGGGTGGTTGAAATATCTGCATGTCCCAACATTTCTTGCACTGCCCGCAGGTCAGCGCCATTTTCCAGAAGATGAGTAGCGAAAGAATGCCGCAAAGTGTGCGGGGTTACATCTTTATGAATATCAGCCCGCGGTATATATCCAGCCAATATTTTGAAAAATCCCTGGCGGCTTAAAGAATTTCCCCGGGAATTAAGAAACAGGGTCCTTTCCGCAGTGTTTTTAAGCAGCAGATTACGGGATCTGGCCAGATATCTGTGCACCCAGTCGATAGAAGTCTGGTTTACAGGTATTATTCTTTCCTTTCTCCCTTTACCAAAGCAGCGAAGAAAACCAGCGGTAAGATTAATATCGTCCACTTGCAGGGACAGTAATTCTGATACCCTAATTCCGGTTCCATACATCAATTCCAGCATAGCCCGATCCCTTAATCCCAGCGGTAAAACAACACTGGGAGCTTCCATCAACCTGTCCACTTCTTCTACAGAAAGCACCTGGGGCAGCTTTCTCCCTATTTTAGGGGTCTCTAAATCCCCGGCCGGATTAACAGCCAGAAATCCATCCAGGACCAAAAATTTATAGAAAGTCTTGATGCTCGACAAACTGCGTGCAGCAGTAGAGTATTCTGCCCCGGAATCTATCTGCCAGGCTAAAAAAGCAATAATATCGTGTTTGGTAATCCCATCCAGGGAATTACGCCTTAGCTTTTCCTGGGTAAAGGTGAAGAACTTCCTCAAATCTCGACTGTATGCTGCCCTGGTGTTAGCAGACAGTCCCTTTTCGAAATCCAAATAATCTACAAAATCTAATATATGGCTCTCCATAGCATAACTCCCGCTTTTTTCTACTTAGTTTGACATAATGAAGCTCATTTCCTTCCTGCTGCTAACGTTCGAAATAATAATCCTGTAATTTGATTACAAATTGGTCTAAGACTTGATTGAAAGTACCTGAATTTTTGTCAGTTTCAACCCGCATCGGATTTCCAGTGGGATGTTCATCTTGCAGCCACCCGCTAAAGGCCGGTACTTGATTCACCAGTAGTCCTGTTATAGCCGGAACAGCCATTACAAAGGCCAGAATCAATACCAGCAGTCCCATAAATTTAAGCACCTTTTGTTTCCATCTACCCATCACTATGATCAAATTTATCACCCCTTATATTTTTTTTACATAAACAAACTTAAGAGCCAGGGAGAAAGATATGCCTCTATAAAGGCCCCCAGGGCAAAAGCCAGCAAGAGTAACAGCATTACTATACTGTAGGCCAGTAAAGCAATACCCAGACTATCCCCCCCGGCGTTTCTGCTTTTGACAATGAAGACCGAGAAATTTATAGCCACTACTCCAGCAATAATGAGGCAGGGTATATATACCAGGTTTTGAGGTAATATGGCTACCATACTCAACAGCACACCCGCACCTGCTTTTTGCTGGAAAAGGAATCCAACCGTGAAACCCAGCGAAAAAGCCCGCAGGAAGATTACGGCCAGAATTAAGGGAAGCCCAATGACCGTAAGGCCCAGCAGCCAGACGCTGAGGACAGTCTCCGCCTGCTTGATAAAGGCAGTTATCAGGATACTTCTGCCATAGAGATCTCCCTCTAAGCCTCCCCGCAGGTAGTTATCCAAAATAACTGCTAAATACTTTTTGACTTCATCATCCAATCCCCTTACATTTAATAAACCCAGCATGAAGCCGATAATGAATATTCCCAAAATTAAAATATATTGCAGCGAATTTTCTTTCAAATGCTGCTTAATCCTGTATTTTAGCCCCATACAACGCCTACCTGCTTTCCTGGAAAATAGATATTTTTCTTGCACTTTGTACCATTAATATTTTTATGAGACGGACTTTATGCAAAAAGAAATTGTCGCCAGGAAAAAGTGACTGCCACTATATAAAAAATATAATGGCAGTGCAGGTCTAAGCCGATGTATTGGGCTTGCTTATTTTCTTAGGAACCTGGTGGGGTTAACTTCTATTTAGACAGGGCCAAGCAATTACGGTCATATCTATTGATAGTGTTCTTGGCGACGGTCGGTTTCCTAATTAGATTGAGTATATATTAGGTATTAGCTTCCATAGACCTGTATTGTTATCTCTTGATTTCCATATCCAGAAGCCGGCCCGTTGCTTTAGTCTATGCATCTGTACTCTTAAATTATATTCTGCTTTCTTAAGGCTTCATATATCACAGGTACTACCTGTTTCTTCCTGGACATTACCCCTGGGAGGATAATGCTGTGGTTAGCAGCCGATTGCCCAAATGCCAGCTCGGCAGCAGAGGTCTTTTCACCCACTATCATCATTTCAGTTTTTTCTTCCATGATATCAGTAAGCATTAAACACAGCAGCACATATCCTTGACGGCTGCAAATCAGCTCCATACTCTCCAGCAATCTCGGTTTCCTGGCAGTAATACTCTCTGTATCGATGGTTTCCAGCTGTGCTATGGCAAAGGTAGTATCAAAGATGGTATATTCCTTTAAATCATCACTAATTAAATCTTCCTCCTTCATACTCTCCCAAGATTTATTAATCTCGTAAATTTTCCTCCCCCACATTAGAGGTTCAAAGCCTGATATCTCCTGTAGTTTACTGGCTATGCGGTGGTCTTTAGCAGTTGTGGTAGGAGACTTAAAAAGCATAGTATCACTTAATATTCCCGCCATCATCAATGCCGCCAAATTTCTGCTGCAGTAAACCTTATTTTCCAGATATTTTTCAGCAATCAAAGTGCAGGTTGATCCAACCGGTTCATTATGAAAATATATAGGGGATAAAGTCTGTAGATCACCTACCCGGTGATGGTCTATTATCTCCATTATTTCAGCTTCTTCTACCCCATCAACAGCTTGTTTCTTTTCATTGTGATCAACCAGGATCAGCTGTTTCCTTTTCATTTCCAGCAGATTATACCTGGATATCATACCTAAGTAGTGATTTTTCTCATCTACCACGGGATAATTCCTAAATCGAGTGGAGATCATGCTCTTTCTGGCTTCATCCATTGTTTCATCTTTTTCGAATAGCATCAAGCCATGAGTTTTCATTATGTTCGATACCTTCAATTCCAGTATTTCCTGCAAGATCACGGGACTTTGATCCAGATGCTGGCCGGTGCCCAGTTTCTCAAGAAATATCATGGCCAGATCCCCTATGGTTACTAATCCTAGAAATCTTTTTTGATCGTCCAGTACCGGTACTGTTTTTAATTTGTTTTTACGCATCAGATTGCCTATCTCAGTCATGCTCATATCTGCAGTAAAATATAAATAGTCTTCCTCATCCAGCAAATCTCCTACCCTGGCAGCAACATTTTTTAGGATCAAGGGAGGCTCAAAGTTCAGGTATTCCAGTACGTACCTAGCTTCATCATTAATTTCCCCCGCTGCCGCAGCAATATATAGCCCCTCATCATTACTCTGCTTATACACCTTGTAGCTTATAGCTGCAGCTATGGAATCTAAATCAGGATTCTTATGGCCGATAATATAAATAGGTTTCATTCTATCACCCCAAACTGGGACACGATTCCTGGTCCAATCAAATTGATTGGCGGGACAAGAAACCTTGCCCCCGTGTCCTCTTTTTTACTATAACCTGAAAAGGAAAAAGTTGATAGCAAGAACCGTCGTCGCTATAAATTTTATTGCAGGAGAAGGTTGGCAATGAATTGCGCGGCCAGCATATCTTCCATGGAATTTCTGCTGGCGGCAATCACCGCAATTCCCGTATCACTTTCTCGAATAAGGTTTTTGGCTCTATGAACTGCCGTCAGAGCTGGCTGCATTCCTTTTTGGGCCAAAGTACGCGCAACAGTGCCAGTTATGACCCTTTCACTGATTAAAAATGCTGCATCATAGGCAACGCCTCCGGTATCAGTGACTGCAACTACTACTCGATTTTTCATATCGGCCATACGGGGAGTTTCAGCTCCGATATTAGGCAGTACCGCTTCAACTAGGCCTCTTTCGTTTTCTATCCCTCTTAATACCTTCTGGCATCGGGCCATTCGGTCGCTTTCACTCCCGGACCGCGGTTCAGCGACCAGAATAATCCCGGTATGGTTTTCTCGGGCCAGCCGGGCTGCTTTCTGTCCAATTTGCTCGGGGTTAACCTCTACCGGTGCCCGGGTATAGTCAGGACTGCAGCCCATAACGGCTAATGCCCCGGCATCCAAAGCACTTTCCAGGGTTGTGGACATATCAATAACATCTACAATCATTACCAGCATCCCTTCTCGAGCCGCCTGCCAGGCTCCGCTGGCATCACTGCTAATGACGATTCTTTTTAACTTTTCCATAATGTCCTCCACCTCCGGGGATTATATCCATACGATATTTTCTCATATTTATAAGCATGAGGGCTATATCTTCTCCCGCAATTCTCATTATATCTTCCAGCGGAGCTTTTTCCATAATACTTATTTCATTTTCAAAGTAGGTGAGCAGCTTTTTATACATTTTAGGTCCCACTCCAGGCAGTTGCCTTAAAGGAACTCTATAATAATAAGGAGGCCTGCCCACTGGATGACAGGGTTGGTCACGATCTTTGATCAGGGTAATACGATCATAAACTCCGATTATGAGTTTATCGCTGCCGCATTTCCGGCATTCCAGTACTGGCGGTTCATCACTGGCGATGGTGGAACAGGCCGGACAATAACTGCGGTAGTACTTGCCCAACTGCGGGTCCATACCATAGTTGGCCATTATTCGCCTCCCCTGCTGGTTTTCTATACAAAATCTGAATTCCTCGAAATTCTTATCCCCCATACGCAAAAGGTTGTATTCCCTGCCTATATTGGGTGATGAATGAGCATCGGAATTGGATAGGAAAGTAAAGGGGCGGGTTTCGCTGATGGTGTCTGCCATATCGGTGTCGGTGCTCAGACCCAGCTCAATGGCCTTGATCTGCTGCAGATCCTGTTCCATAACCGGTGCCAGCCTATCCACCCAGAATCCATAAACCCCTTTATGAGGAGTAAAGGCATGGGCCGGGCATAAAATGCCCTCCAGCATATAGCTTAAATTCACCAGTTCCCTGGCATTTATCCTAACTCTTTGAGTAGATAGCTCCATATTGCGAACCCGGCTGCGGATGAAGCCTTGTAATTCTTTCAGGCTTTGCAGATAGGGCAGGAAAATAATCCAGTGCACTCCCTCCAGACTCTCTAATTCACTGGCCGCGATTAGCAGTACACCATTACGAGCCAGAAACCCGCCCCGTTGCAGTTCGCGGATTTCCCCCGCTAGAATCATCTGCTCTATTTCATAACTTACCGGCAAGGTGCCGGCATCTACGACTCCTACCATATCCAGCCCCTTTTTGGGCGCATCCTGGAATAAGACTGTCCTAAGGTCCAGACTGCGGGAGGCAGTAATTTTGATTGCCTGTCCGCGGGCACTGCCAATATGTATATGCAGGTCTCCGTAAATATTTAACATCCTATTTCTCCATAAAATTATGAACTGCATATTGAATAGCAATAATACTCTTGCCATCAATAATATCTCCATTTAGTATCTGCTGGTAAGCAGTTTCCAGGGGTATTTTACTCACTTCTAAAAATTCGTCCCGATCCAAACTCGGGCTGCTTTCCTGACTGAGTTTTTGGGCTAAATAAATAAAGGTCTTTTCGGTACAAAATCCAGGCGCACAATGATAACTAATTATCTCTTGCCACTGTTCAGCTATCAGGCCTGTTTCCTCTGCCAGTTCTCTTTGGGCGCATTCTAAAATTCCTTCATTTTCTTCCAGGGTTCCGGCCGGTATTTCCATAAGCACTTGTTCTACCGCTTTACGGTACTGACTAACCATCCAGATGTTGTTATTTTCATCTATCGCTAATATAGCTACCGCACCGGGATGTTCCACGATTTCCCTTTTACTCTGACCGCCATCCGGCAGTTTTACATCGTCCACCCTGAGCCGTACAATTTTACCATTGAATATGGTGGTTGAAGATATAGTCTTTTCTTCTAAATCCATAAAAAACCTCCTGCATATTTTTCCCAATCACTACATAGACTACCCAAGAGGTGATAAAAATGCTGGTGTTATATAAATCTAATGGGTTAACTGCTCTGGGGAAAGTAAAAGATTTGCCTTTGATATTCAATGATTATCCCCTGGACCTTACCCTGAAAGAATACCTCCGCTTGCATCTCAACTAAAAGGTTTCGAAGTCAGGCTAATCTGATCGGGTTTAATTTTTCTCCCCGTAAAACCCGTTCAGCGGCCCGGGCGGCAGCTCCCAGAGCCAGGAAAAAATCCGGTTCTTCTTTGATGCCTCGCCCCATAGTGGATAGATTCATATCGCTTTGTTCTAATAATTGCTGGAACTCAGTAACTATTTCCACACAGCATTCATAATTTTCCAGCAGGTTTTGCCTATACAGTTGACCCAGTATGTGATTCATTTTAATCTCTTCCAGGTGCGGCAGAGGCAGTATCGCCTTGACCCGGCACACTCTTTCCAATACTGTGAGCGTATGGTGGCTGATCCCTCGGTGCCTGGACCGGGGATCGCTGAAACCGATTCGGGGAACCACTATCGGTATGCCGTGCAGACCGGCAGCGGCATTTAGAATATCCCCCTGTTCAATGCCGGTAAAGCCCCATTTGGTCCCAGTCCCCACAATACCTGGCCCCATAGTACATATGATAACGTCGGCCTGCAAAATATTTTTAGCGGCCAGCAGACCTGAATAAACATTTACTGCCTCCAGGTCGCCCCCGAAGGAATGCCCAGTAGTTACACTTCCACAGATAAGGCCCCTTTTTTTTAGAATGTCAACCGTATTGCTGAATACGATGGGCAAAGCTGCACCATCGGTCATTACATAGGCTGTTTTATAGCCCTGGCTGTGCAGGTAAAGAGCTAAGGGAGCCAGCATGGAGTGGAGTGTCCCCACCAGCACGGGGGTATTCTCCAAAGATTCTGCCTCGAGCATTTCCCTGTGATATGGGCTATCTTCTTCTTCTACACTCAATACTTTAAGCTGCATCGGAGTATAACGCATTTTCATTATGTGACCAGCAGCTTGCAGAGTTTTTTCTACTTGGCTTAGATTGGCTATCACATAGTGATATCCACCCGTTCCCAATCCCAGAGTTATCGCCGTAGTATTTAATATTACTTCATCACCTGTTTTAGTCTGGCCAGTGAGTTCAGTATATACTATACATTTTTCTTCTTTATCTCCTACCTGGACCAGGAAAGCCTGTAAGCCAGGACGGGCAAATAGTTCGCGGGTGATTACACCCCGTTTAATTTCTATCACGACTACCTCCGTTATTTAATCTTGTCTCGATACTTCTCTTATTATTGCCAAAACTACTTCAGCATCCTTGATAAGGTCGGCCACTCTTATATATTCTTCACAGGTATGTACATTGCTCATACCAATTCCCAGATTGGCACAGGGTATTCCCTGACCGTGTATGATACTGGCATCACTTCCCCCACCAGTACTGATCAGTCGGGGAAGCAATCCTATAGATTCCATGGCCCTGGCGGCAGCTTTAACTACCCGGTCTTCTTGGCTCAGTTTTATCTCGGGATATAAAAACTTGATATCTACTTCAGCTTGGGCTCCCTGCTTCTGTACCTCATTAACAAAATTATCCCGGAGTAATTCGGTAATATCATCCAGCCCAGAACGAGTGAGGCTCCTGGCTTCGCCCTTAATATGACAGTAATCAGCTACGATATTACGCGCCGTGCCCCCTTCGATAATACCTAGATTACAGGTAGTGTCCTGGTCTATACGTCCACAGGGCATCTTAGCTAAAGCCATTGCTGCCGCCTGGATAGCATTAATGCCATTTTCAGGATTCATTCCGGCGTGGGCAGCTTTTCCATGGACCTTATACTCCAGCTCATTTTGACAGGGTGACTGTATTATGATGGTACCAGGTTCCCCGCCAGCATCCAGGGCATAAGCAATTGCGGCATCCAGGCGCGTAAAATCAAAACTCTTGGCTCCCTGTAAACCCTGTTCTTCGCTGACTGTAAACAGCAGTTCCAATGGCCCATGGGCTATCTTATTTTCCTGCAAAACATCCAGGGCTTCAATTATGGCGGCAATAGCGGCCTTATCATCCGAACCCAAAATAGTATTGCCTTTGCTTCTTATAACTCCATCTTCGATGTAGGCCTTGATTCCCTCGCCTGGGGCCACAGTATCCAAATGCGCTGCGAACAAGACCGTTTCTGCCTCAATGGTTCCGGGTATTTTGACCCAGAGATTGCCTGATTCACCATTAAGTATATCCCCGGCCTGGTCTTCCTGCACCTGTATTCCCCGGCTGGCCAATTCAGCCCGCAGATAGTCTCTCATCTTGCCTTCCCGGCCTGAGACTGATGGAATTTCTACCATGGCGATAAAATTATCAATTATCCTTTGCTGATTGATCATATACTGGTTCCCTCCCTAGTTCATCCAGAATTCTTAATAATCTAACCCGTTCTATAGTCTGGGACAGAGAATGTTTTTCGCTATATATATGTATTAGCAGCAAGCCTAGCAGTATTATAACCCGGGGAATGAGTCCCAGATTGATCACACATAAATAGCCCAGAGATAGTCCCAGGACATTAGAGCCTGCATCCCCCATCATAGCCCCAGCCTGGACATCTATCCAGAAGTAATACAGAACTGCTCCTAACAACGGCGCTATGAGCATCCAATCTATCTTTCCTAGCCCAATAATAACAATCATAAGACCCAGAAGCAGAAACCCTTTTACCGCTCGGCCCGGTCTTAAATCAAGCAAATTCAACATATTGGTGAAAAGTGCAATTAACAGGGTGTCCAGTATAAGCTCTTCGGCCCTGAGAGAAGAAGTGACGGTGGGGTTGGTCAAGGCAAGATAGAAGGCGATGGCTCCTCCTCCCAAAGCCTTTAGGCCACCAGTGGTCAAGCGGCCTTTAAAAAGAGCTTGGAAATGACCTTTAAAGCCCGTTATATCACGCTTCCCCAGCATATCATCGATGAATCCCAGGAAAGATATGGCCATAATGCCCAGCAGGAAAACGTGGAAACCCAAATCGTACTGCCCAAACAATGCATAGATGAGATAGGCGGTAAGAGTTACGATCGGGAAGCTGATCCCTGCGCTAACCGGGATTTCCTTACCAAGATAATTTTTCCTTACTGCGCCGGCATCCCGCAGCATATTTAGCAAAAAATACAGCACTACTGCTTCCAGCACGAAGCCGGCCAGTAGTGCCAGGATGGTCAGAAACATACCAATCAAACACCTTTCCTTTTATTTTCCAGGTTTATTACCCGGATTACATCCAGAAACTGTTTGCCCCGATGTATAAACCCCTGCAGGTCACGTCCGGTTTCATTATGCTTCATATCGGTAAGAACTTCTTTAACCCTGAAACCATGGGCCAGGGCCCTCAATGTCATCCCCAACTCCACTCCGTATGCTTCATGGAAAGGAGTTACCGCCATTAATACTTCTCTGCTCATAGCGCGCTGCCCGCTTAAGGGTGAATTCACGTCGATATCCGCCGTTTTTTTTATGGCTCTGCGGGCAGTCCCTTTAACCAGGCCAAAGCCACCTTTCCGGGCAGGGGGTTTGAAAGCTGCGATGCACAAATCAGCTTCTCCCTCCAAAACCGGCTTAATTATTAAACTGGCCTGTGATGCGGTCTCACCCAGGTCAGCATCCAAAAAGACTAGCACATCGCTATCTACAAATTCAATTGCCTTATTCATGGCTCCGCCTTTGCCCAAGTTTCCTTTTAGGAGCAGGATTTCTACTCCCGCTTCCCTGACCTTATTAACCGTACCGTCACTGGAGCCATCATCCACCACCAGTATTTTAGAGATTCCTTCCACTGCTTGAATAGCGCTGAGGGTGGAAAGTATCGTTTGCTCCTCATTAAAGGCCGGAATTACTACCATCACAGACTTCATATTTATCTACCTCTTACAATTTATAGTCGACCGGTATGGTAGGCATAAACTTCTGAGCCGTAGCTTTGATGCCATAATTACCCGCTTCGCCCTCCATGGCCAGAATTAACGATACCTGTCCCGGGCTTTTATCTATATTGTCAATAGTACTTATATTATATTCCTGGTAAATCCCTATATAAGAATAGTTTATCTGTACTCCCTCAACCCCAAACACTTTCACGTCCGAGTGCATGAAATTTTCAATCAACCTTCTGTCGAAATCATCTACAAAACAATTACTGAAATTATTTGCTCCCCCTACTATTATTATCCCGTTTATTGGTATATCGTTAGCTCCGCTAAATTTCACCAGGTTGTTTTCCTGCAAAAAAGCTATGGTGCCCTCTTCTTCGCGGTTCATGATAACCTGGGCCGCACTGTCGGCAATACCTTGTCTGATACCAGCTTTGCTGTCGCTATCGGCCAGTCCATAATACTCTTTAATCCGGCTGTTGGCCTCCTCATCCTCCAGTTTCATATTGGAAAGGAGGACCGTCTTGGATACTATCTGAGCCCCGGCCATGGAAATTGCATTGATCATACCGGCGGGTATTTCACTATCCCCGGTCACAATCACGGCCACTTTATACTCTTCCAGCCTCCCGCTCACCACCGCTGGCAGCAGGGCCTCGCTGTAATTTTCATAATTACCTATCAGTTGTTCTTTGTAATTATTATCAGCCAGCAGTTCAAATTCCCGATCTTTCAAGCCATAGAACTGCTCTTCTAATCTATCAATCATCTTTTGCTGCTGATCAACCAGCAAGTTGTCCCCCACTATGGTGCTGCCAATCAGGACCCCCAGCCCCAGAGCAAGGAAAACCGCTACAATCGAAGCAATATGATACTTAATATCGATCACTATTCACACCCCAATTTTAAACATTATTAAATATTAAACAGCAATCTCAGCTGCAATAACAGTATTTTAAAGAGCGGTTTGGTGGCGGGAGAGACCCATAAGATTATGAATATAGGTACCAGGGCTCCGGCAAAAAGCTGCAACAGATATCTTCTATGTAAGTTTTGTCGGTAGAGCTGACTTACTCCCCGGGCATCCACCAGAATAGACCCTACTTTTAATCTGATCAGAAAAGTACTGGCCATCCCTTTCCGCCCTTTTTCCAGAAAATCAACCATATTGGAATGTGTTCCTACAGCTACAATTAAACTGGCGCCTTCCTCCCAGGCCATGATCATAGCTACATCTTCGCTGGTGCCAGGCATAGGAAAAGTCTTGGCCTCTACGTTCATTAACTGTACTCGTTCCATTCCCGGCGCAGTCCCATCGGGATACGCATGAACGATTATCTCTGCGCCACATACTAAAGCTTCATCAGAAACACTATCCATATCCCCTACTATAATATCAGGCTTCAGTCCAAATTCCAGCAAAGCATCAGCACCCCCGTCAACTCCTACCAGAACCGGCTGCTCCTCCCAAATATATGAACTTATAGTCTTTAAATCTTCCTTGTAACTGCTTCCTCTAACCACAATTAACACATGTCGATTTAGCATGCGGGTATCAATGGCGGGAATTTCCATGGTACCCAGAAGTATGTCTTTTTCTTTTTTGGCATACTCCAGAGTATTTTCCACAAATCGATCCAGTTCTTGTTGAATATTCTGGCTCGCCTGTTTAAGCTTAATTTCCACATCCCCAAAACTCAGCAGATTACCTTCAGCAATAATTCTACTGCCCAAATAAACCTGATTGTCTCGTATTTCGAGATTGCTGCCCTCTTTTACCTGTTGGAATATATCTTCCCCCACCTGATCCAGGACTGGAATACCAGCCTTGAGTATCTTATATACTCCTTTGGCCGGATAACGCCCGGTAATGGAGGTGGCAGCATTGATAATGGCCTGTGGTTTAATGTCAATTAGTGAGTTAGCCGCCACTTCATCAATATCATCGTGGTTGATTATAGCTATATCGCTTTTTTTTAATCTTTTAACCAGGTTCTTGGTTCTAGAGTCCATCCTGGCCTTGCCCTTAATAAGCATTGGTCACCTCAGCTATGCTTTATATAAAAATAGTTCCTACTCAACAACTATCAATTTATATTACCATATAGTATAAATAAAATGAAAACCGGTAAATGTTGGGATAGATATTCGAATAAAATAAGCCCTATGAATATGACCCTGTAATATTTACATTATTCACCCTTGTTTCTTTCAATTTTTCCTCCCAAGTTAAAAAACTTTTATTGTTACAGCGATAAAAGGTTTCAGACCGATGACAATAGCGAATCATTGCGTTATTTCAAAAAGCCCGCTCAATCAACGTACTCAGGTACGCCTCAATCGCAGGCTTTTCTTATGCCTTGATCTTCTCTTCTCTCATCAGTCTGAGCCACTTGCCGACTTTATCGACAAGCTAAAACCTTTTATGCTATAAAAGGTTTTATATTTAGTGTTAGTTCGCTCACGAGAATCGGTCTTCTAATTAGCTAACCTTGTTTTCCAAACGCAAATGGTCGGCAATAATAGCAATAAACTCAGAATTAGTCGGCTTGCCTTTTTCACCGCTGATAGTATAACCGAAGACTTTGTTTATCTTATCTACATCGCCGCGATCCCAGGCCAGCTCAATAGCATGCCTGATGGCCCGTTCTACTCGGCTGGGTGTAGTATCAAACTTTTTGGCAATGGTTGGATATAGCTCTTTAGTAACCGCACCCAGATAATTGATTTCATCAACTACCAGCATAATGGCATCTCTAAGATACTGATAACCTTTGACATGAGCCGGAACCCCGATTTCGTGAATTATGCGGGTGACCTCTACTTCTAAGTTTTTCGAATTTTTAACCGGAATAGAATGGGAAGTGTTGGATATAGGCCGCTCGTCTCCGCTACTGTCTCTTGCTACCTGCCTAACCCGCTCACCCAGGACTTCTAAATCAAAAGGTTTAAGAATATAGTAATCCACCCCCAGTTGAACCGCCTTCTGGGTTATGTTTTCTTGGCCAAAAGCAGTTAAGATAATAATCCGGGGACGTTTTTCAAGATTCATAACATTGATTTTTTCCAGTACCCCGATCCCATCCATATATGGCATGATCAAGTCCAGGATCAAAACCTCAACTTCCTCTTTTTGCAATACAGTTATGACTTCCATGCCATTGCTGCATACATCAATTAATTCAAAATCGCCGTCATTAGTAAATTAACTTTTTAATATTCCGCAAAATTCCCGATTGTCATCTGCAACTAAGACTTTAATTTTATTTGATTCACTAAACATACAAATGAATCCTCCATCCCTATTTAAATCTCATTTTTATAATTTAATATCCTTTTTCTATTATACACTAAGCTTATCCTCTTTTTTTTTTGCACCAAATTACCCTATATTATCGCAGGCAGTCCCATAATGATACACACCAACACCATAGTATATATTAAAGCAGTTTATATAAAGGGCCTGCTATCATGCTTTGGCGATATTTAGCTGCCTTATAAAATTGTCGAATATTTTTGGCAAATTATGGGTAAATGTTTAATTAGACCAAGAAGTGCAGAAGAGCGCAATATTTTGGTGATAAAGGCAATTAGCTGACATCGGCCTGTGAGTGAACCAGCGGTATTTCAAATAGGATTTGATCCATAAAAATACCATAACCATGTTGGGGATCATTCAAAAACACATGGGTAACCGCACCAATGATTCTAGAATCCTGGATTATTGGGCTGCCGCTCATGCCCTGAACAATGCCGCCGGTCAGACTTAGTAAACGAGGATCAGTGACTTTAATAACCATACCTTTTCCATTTTTTCTTTCGGGATATACTTTTTCGATCTCTATGGCAAATTTTTCAATATCAGTACCATTCACCACCGTGTATATTTCAGCCTGCCCTTCTTTGACCTGATGAGCATAGCCTACCTCCAGCGGATAATTGTTTAATCTATTATGAAGGTCAACATCAGTTTCACCATAAATCCCAAAAGGACCATTTTTCTCTATACTGCCTTCTATCTGCCCCGAATTATCAAAAACACCTATTTTCTCACCCGGCCGGCCAGGTTTCCCAGCTTTTATGGTTTGTATGGAGGCGCTCACTATCTTTCCTCTCAATACATCTATGCCTTGCTTGGTATCGGCATCCAAAATTATATGCCCTAAAGCTGCGTATTTTTTAGTGTTGGGATCCCAAAAAGTTAGGGTCCCCACCCCTACTACTCCATCCCTCACATATAATCCGATTCGATATCTTTGAGTTTCCGGGCATAATTGGGCCGTAACTGCTACAGTAAGATATTCTTCTTTTCTTTTTAACCTTATTTTCATGGCTTTATTCTTACTGCCATCTACTATTTGGGCTAAATCTGTTTCGTTCTTAACCTTCTGTCCGTTAACTTCCAAAATCAGATCCCCTATTTGCACCCCATTATCACGGGCTGGGTATATCTTCTCGCCACTATTATTTAGTACCGGCGCAAATCCCACCACCATAATACCCTTGGATTGCAGTAAAACACCTATTGAGTGCCCGCCCGGGACCACTCGCCTGGTTGCCATCGATTCGATAGAAATAGATTTAACTGGTATATAACCGAACAATTTTAATTGGAGATCTACTTTACCAGGTTTAAGCGCCGCTATTTCATAACCCAAATCATTCCTGCTAATGCTTATGGGAGAACTCTGTGAAGCAGCCAGAACGCTTTGAGATGTCCCTGAAATTTGCATATCAAATCTTGTTTCCAGCTGGCGGGGCAAAGTTATACCTATAGTATTTTTTTCACCTACTACCATTTTTTGCTCATCAGGCAAAGTGAAAATTACCCGAGCCTGGGTTGAAAAACATAATAACAAAAATAACAGAGCAATAATGATTCCGATAATTGGTCTTCAATTCAATTGATTAACTCCCCTGCAGATTGCTGAAAT
>CAZHHJ010000029.1:0-21973 GCA_964531295.1 uncultured Syntrophomonas sp. | reverse complement strand
AATAGAAAAGAACCTGAGACAGGATATCCTGAATCTAGTTCACCCCACCAAAACCTAAGCAGCAGAGAATAATTCTCCGCTGCTTAGGTTTTGGTGAAATATGCAATTCGCTTTTATCATCGTCGGGGATCTTATCAACTTTATCGATAAACTAAAATAAGCCGATAAACGGCTTAAATATTCGCTCAGCTTGTTATTTGACATGCATATAACTGATACTTTAGGGTTGATTCTCGGCTGCCAATAAATTTTCTTTGAGTGTATGACATTCTTCCATATTGAATTCTTCATGTGCCGCTACTGATATGAATAATCTGCCGTTGCTATCATAACAGGCCTCTCCTATATTCAATTCCTTAAAAATGCCATAGGATTTCAATACAAAATCGCTGACCCGATCTCCGAATACAATGACTGTACGGGGATTTAATATCTTCAGTTCCTCCAGCAAGAAGGGGAGACAGTTAATTATATTATCATCAGAAGGCTTAATAGGAATACCTCCGCAGGGTTTACCAGAGAGCAAACAATTGAAATCACGATCAATTAATTTATTGTTTTCCAGATAACAGGAGGTATTGCTGCGTATAGCACAAGCTTTAGGCTGACAGCGCACCATAAAAGTATGGTATATTCTGCTGGCATCAAACTCGTTTTTGATAATCTCCCGCAGTTCCAGTAGTTTATCCGCGTTCTGCAAACCATTGCTCTCGTTTTCAAATATTAGTATTATTTCTGGTTCCAGGTCACCTTTTCCCATAGAAGGTTTGCGAATACAGCTTAACAATGACTTACAGCGCTTACACTGGGCGATTCTGTCTTCCATTTCTATGATTAAGCGGATATTCTCTTCTCTTCGCCCATCTGAAGCCATGCAACAAGTCTCCCTTCACAAAACCAGCTAAAAAAGCGTAACCCTTACTGCCCTTTTTCCGTTATCTTATATAAATATTCCCGGGTTCGGCTGTTTAATCCCCAGGTGGAATCGCCCAGTTTTACACTGAGATATTTGCGCATGTTAACATCCAGTTCAGGGTTAACATGGTCCAACAATAAATATAGGGTTCTCAGTATATCAACCATATTTACAAATAATCTCTCCACGGGAGCGTTCTTTATCACCTGGTCTTTCTTACCATAGTGATAAACCATCTTTTTAATAACCCATAGCATTTCAGCATTGGACCACTTGTCTTGGGCGATTATTTCATCCAAGAGACTATCAGGCCCCATGCTGAATTCCTTCTTTTCAAGATCTACCCATTCCTGGCTGCCAAAGACAGTATTGTCTATAGCCAGCAGTTCCTCGACCAGATTTCTTTCGGTCACTTTCTTCCTCCTAAAGCTTTTATCTTACAATTCTTCTTGCTCCTACATAGGACCTGGAATAATAACTCTCAGACATTGAGCTTGTAATAACCCCTCCGCTGCGCGGCGAACTAGAATGTATAAAGCGATTATCACCGGCATAAATGCCTGAGTGATCAATTCCTCCGCCATTGCAGGCAAAAACGACAATATCTCCAATCATAAGATCTGACTTGCTGACTGCGGTACCCTGCTGATACTGCCCGCTAGCTGTTCTGGACAGCTGATATCCGCACTGTTTGAAAACATATTGGACGAATCCTGAACAATCGAATCCAGCCGGGGTTGTCCCCCCATAAGAGTAAGGTACGCCCAAATTTTGCCGGGCTATATCCAGTATTCTCTGCCCATCGGCTATAGAACCCGCGCGAGATACTTCAAGCGGGGAAACTCTGCTAACGCTCAGCCCTGCGCCATTATTAATGGTGACCTGCAGCTTCTGTCCCACATTTATTAAATTGCTACTTAATTGGTTACGCTGCTTAAGGGTCTCAACACTCATCCCATAACGTTGTGCTATTAAACTCAAACAATCACCGGCCTGGACAATATATACACCACTGGCTGGTTGTACGACTGCTGTATTTTGAGCTTGCCCAATATTTGCCTGTAGTATTAATTTATCGCCTATATCTAATCTGTCTGACTGAAGATTATTTAATTGCATTAGTTTATTTACAGTACTCCCGTGTTCGTTGGCTATTTTCCATAGTGAATCACCTGATTTAACGGTGTAAGTACTTTCCGAGGCTAAGGCACTGGTGCTGCCAAGCAAAATAAAAATACACAGCAACAAAAATATTTCATTAAATTTTTTCACTTTCTACCTATCCTTTCCAGAAAACTTCCCATTCATATGGATGTTTCTACAAGGATAGGCTCCTTTCCTGCTTGACCGATAATTTTCCAGTGCCTTTTTACTTTTTTCGACTAATATATCCCTTAAGCTGATTTACTAAGTCAATACTGGCTCCACATGTCCCAATTTCAAAAGATTCCGGGTTGCTGCCATGGAAGTCAGAACCGCCGGTAACCAGCAAATTCTCCTGGGCACACAATTCCAGATATTTTTTTATCAAACTTCGGTTATGTTCTGGATAATATACTTCCAGACCCTCCACTCCCATTTCAATAAGCAAATCAACCATACGGTCATTCTTAAGTAAGCCGGGATGGGCCAGGATGCTTGCCCCTCCGCATTCTCCAATCAGGGCCAGGGCAGTCTCAGGTTCGAATTTGTACCTGGGTACATAGGCCCTGCGCCCTTTGCCAATATATTTATCGAAGGCCTCCCTTTCAGAGAACACGTAACCTTTTTCCATAAGCGCGCGTGCTAGGTGGGGACGAGCAATCAAATCCTCATGGGCTAACTCCAATACTCGGTTCATGCCGATCATCATGCCCATGCTTCTGAGCTTTTCCACCATCTTTTTAGCCCTTTCCAGGCGGGCGGCCTTAATCTGTCGCAAATGCTGGCCCAATTTCTGGTTGGTATAATCAATATAATAACCTAGAATATGAACCTCATAGCCATGCATTTCGGTATTCATTTCTATAGCAGGTATAAAATCCAGTTTTATTTGCTTGCTCTTAATGTGATTAACTGCAATAGGTAATCCATCTATGCTATCGTGGTCACTAATGGCCAGTCCGGCCAGATTAATTTGATCAGCGCGAGATATTACCTCCTGGGGGGTCAGGATTCCATCGGAAGCGGTAGTGTGTATATGCATATCATAGATTTCTTCCGGGCCAAGTATATTACGGTTTAATGGCGTATGTTGTCGTGTATTTGACATAGGGAATCCCCTTTCTCAGGATAAAACTTGTTCCATGACTTTCCAGGCATTTTCGTATAGGATCATCCTGACTTCGGCAGCAGTAAAACCTCTTCTCTGCAGCAACTCAGGCCAGGATACATATTCTTCTATGCCAGACATTACTATATCATCAGCGCCATCGAAATCAGACCCCAGGGCCAGATGTTGAACTCCAATCAAGTCGGCGATATATACCATGTGATCGATTAAATCATCTACGCCGGCTTTATTTGTCTTTACAAAATCGCTGACCTGGGTCACACCTATAATACCGCCATTATCCCCCAGGGCCAACAGTTGCTGATCACTCAGGTTTCTGCGATGCGGGCACAAGGCCCTGCTATTAGCATGAGTAACCATCAAAGGTTTATTGTATATTTCCAATAGATCAAAAAACCCCTGGACGGAGATATGGGCACCATCCAATATTATACCCATTCTTTCCATTTCCCCAACAACTTCTCTTCCCCATGAAGTCAGCCCTCCGGCCTCAGGCCCTTCCCCAATTCCCTGGGCTAAAAGATTTCCATTGTTCCAGGTTAAGCCCATGCTTCTTAACCCTGATGCGTACAAGGAATACAGGACCTCCATATCCCGCCCCAGAGCTTCTGCCCCTTCCAGATGAAGAATGCTGCCGATCTTAGCATTATCTACATGAGAATATAAATCTTCTTTTGATCTAATGGTGTAGAGTAGGTTTTTATTGTTTTCTGCTTCCAGCTGGTACAGTTCCATTTGCCTCTGCAGTTTATCCAGGGCAAGGCTGCTCTCATGGGGACCTAAAAACATAGCCATAAACTGAATTTTAACCCCTGCTTTTATAGCCCTTTCCAAATCAAAGTGCCCGGTATTTTCAAGCAATCTCTGCTGACGCTCATATATAGCCGAAATAGTATCACAATGCAGATCAATTACGGGCCAGGGGATGGTTCTATTGTCCATATTATCTTTCCTGTTCATTCAATACCCCCCATAAATGAAAGAACCTGCTTTACTAGCAGGTCTTAAATACTAAAAACGTGATTACACATCCATTATTAGCTCATAGCTCTATCTTGGTTCAATGATCAATTTAATAGCGGTCCTCTCTTCTCCATCGATCATTATATCACAAAAAGCAGGTATGCATATTAGATCCATTCCACTTGGTGCGACAAATCCTCTAGCTATGGCTATGGCTTTGACAGCCTGGTTTATTGCTCCTGCCCCGATAGCCTGAATCTCTGCTGCACCTTTCTCTCGTAAGACCCCTGCAAGTGCTCCTGCAACTGAATTTGGACTGGATTTAGCTGATACTTTTAATACTTCCATTAGATATCCTCCCTCAAAAAGTTATACAAACCAGATAGGCTACCCTTTTAAATCTATATTCTAAATCCGGGCAACAATTCCTTCTTTTTGGTAAATCGTATTGGATAATATTACATATTATTATTCGCTATAGGATCTAGAAATCCTTTTTATTTCCAGTACTTTATCCATGTCGTCATCTAAAGACAAAACGACTCCTTCCAGTTGGGCTGGTCCGGAAGCCACTTCAAACCTGGCCGGCCGGCCATTAAGGAATTTTTGTATAACAATATCTTTGTTCATTCCCAGAATGGAATCACTGGGTCCAGTCATTCCCAGATCAGTAATATATGCAGTTCCTGCGGGAAGAATCCTTTCATCTGAGGTTTGAATATGGGTGTGGGTGCCCAACACCGCATTTACTCTGCCATCAACATAAAAAGCAAAGGCCAGCTTTTCAGAAGTTGCTTCAGCATGAAAATCTATAATAATTATATCTGCTTGACTATCAATTTCTGCGATTATTTCATCCACTATTTGAAAAGGGCAATCCAAATTGGACACAAAGACCCGTCCCGACAAATTAATCACAGCTATATTCTTATTAAATCCGCCCTTATAAATATGATACCCCTGTCCTGGGCAGGGGCTGGGATAATTGGCCGGTCTTATCAGGCGGAATTCATCATCTATAAAGGTAAATATATCCTTATTATCCCATACATGATTCCCCATTGTCATCACATCAACACCAGCGCTTAAAATCTCATCCATTACCGATCTGGTCAAACCTCTTCCCCCGGCAGCATTCTCAGCGTTGGCTATAGTGAAGGAAATGTCATACTCCCTTTGGATTTGGGTCAGACCCTGTTTTAGAGCTCTCCTGCCCGGTCTGCCCACGATGTCTCCAATTACTAGAATATTCAATTATAACCCTCCGGTCGATACTATTTGTTGAAAACAAGTACCCGACCATGATCTCTATAGGCCAAAAAATTGTTAGTACTCGTTTTTCCCCGGTTTATTTTGTATAAAAGATTCTCTTTTATACGCTTCTTGCAAATATCTTCAGTTATTATTTTACCACTGTCCCTTATTATGAATTCATCAAAGCATTTTTGCAATAGACCGGCAAAAACCTCTACCTCTCCTTCAGTCAAGCTTTCTACATCCCGATTGTATCTCAGGAAGGTCAAATTTGATTTTTCGTATTCCTCAAACCTTATTTTAATTATACTTGTTTGTATCCCGGATAGTTTATGAAACAGTCCCACACATTCCATAGACTCGGCTATGAACCTATGCTGGCTTTCATTTTCGATTCCACCCTGTAGTGCAACTTCAATTTTAATTTCTCCATTAGCGGCATCGTATTTTACCGCATTGAACTCAGGGTATCTTAAGAGTACACTGATAAATATATCCAGTCCTGCATTATCTTCCATAAATCATCTTCTCCTTATATGTATCCTATAATCACTTTTCTTTAATGACAGTGAAAATCCTGCTTTTAGGAGACTTGTAAAATATAGCAAATGGTAATAAAGACGCATCTTTATGGTGTTTCTTCATTGGGGAATGGGGAATGTTTGGGGGTCCCCAACGGCAGATAAAAAGAATGTTCCCCTGTTTCCAGAAGAACATCCTCCTATTTTCTATTTTGCAAATTCTACTGATCTGGTTTCCCTGATCACCACCACTTTTATCTGACCCGGATATTCTAGCTCCTGTTCAACCCGGTTGGCTATATCACGAGCCAGGGTAATTGACGCCAAGTCGTCTATCTGTTCAGGTTTGACAATAATTCTAACTTCCCTGCCAGCCTGTATAGCAAAGGACTTATCTACTCCTTCAAAAGAATCTGCCAACCCTTCCAGTCGTTCTAGACGTTTTATATAGGTTTCTAACGTTTCTCTTCTGGCCCCGGGTCTCGATGCAGATATTGCATCGGCCGCCTGTACCAGAACAGCTTCAATAGTTAGAGGATCTATATCACCATGATGGGCAGCTATACAGTGTATTACCTCTTTATTTTCGCGGTACTTCTTGGCCAGATCTATACCGATTTCCACATGGGGACCGGCCACCTCGTGATCAACAGCTTTTCCTATGTCATGTAATAATCCTGCCCTTTTGGCCAGTGTCACATCTACACCCAGTTCAGCTGCCATTATTCCAGCTAGATGCGCTACTTCAATAGAATGCCTCAAGACATTTTGACCATAACTGGTACGATATTTTAACCTGCCCAGGAGTCTAATGATTTCAGGATGCAGTCCATGCACCCCAATCTCAAAAGCAGCCTCCTCGCCGATTTCCCTTAACTGCTGCTCAATTTCCTTTTGGGCTTTATTATACATCTCTTCAATACGAGCTGGATGAATACGTCCATCAGAAACCAAGTGTTCCAAAGTATACCTAGCTATTTCTCTTCTTATAGGATCAAAGGAAGATAATATTACTGCTTCGGGAGTATCATCAATAATCAAATCAACTCCAGTCATAGTTTCAAAAGTCCTTATATTCCTTCCTTCTCTGCCTATTATCCTGCCCTTCATTTCATCGTTGGGCAATGCTACCACCGATACGGTAGTTTCAGACACCACATCAGCAGCACATTTCTGAATGGCCAGTGATACTATGTTCCTGGCTTTCTTATTGGCTTCTTCACGGGCTTCAGCCTCAACATTCTTAATCATAACCGCTGTTTCCTGCCTGATCTGCTGTTCCACATTGTTCAATAACAGTTCCTTGGCTTCATCGGAAGTTAATCCAGAGAGCCTCTCCAGTTCTTTAAGCTGTTTAACGAAAACAAGCTGTAAGTCCTGATCAGCTTTCTCCGTCTCTTTTATCTTTTCCTGAAGGCTCTGCTCTCTTTTTTCAAGAGTATCCGTCTTTTTATCCAGCATTTCTTCCTTCTGGATAATTCTTCTTTCTAACCGGTCTAATTCTCTGCGCCGGTCACGAATATCTTTTTCTGATTCCTGTCGGTTCTGGTGTATCTCCTCTTTGGCTTCCAGCAAAATTTCCTTGGCTCTGGCCTCGGCTTCTTTTCCTGATTCCTCTTTTATCCGGTTGGCTTCTTCCTCAGCAGCGCCAATTTTGCTTTCCCCGATAAACCTCCTGGCATAATAACCGAACGTTATTCCTACAGCCAATGCAAGCATAATGGCTATAAAACTTAATACTGTACTACCTATACTGGTCCACCTCCTTCTACTAAGTTATACATGATCAATTCTCCTAATACTTTTACATAAAAAAACCGAGTATAAACTCGGTGTGATAAAAGCTACCTATCATTTTTTGAATGTGTCTGATTCCTCCCGATGTATATCAATCGCCAGATGTTAAAATCTTATTCTTTTGCATCAGCAGGCAACATACATTATGACGAATCCGACTAAATCTTAACCCTACCAGACATTCTGCTTGTACCTGTCTTCACTAGTATATTATGCATGATTGTTGGCAATCATACATGATATATCTACTCCATCAACATGTCATGAAATCTATGATAAAACAATCGTCTATATGGTCAAGTCATTCACTAGGCATTACTTCTATCTTGAGTCTTAATCCCATTGTAATTACTTTACTTTATAGTGTCAAGGTTACTCTCAGAGATATCCGGTTCAGCAACTGGCATCATGAGATTTCTTATCTTCTCCTGTAGCAGCAGATAAAATTCAGGATTGTTTTTGATGTATTCCTTGGCATTTTCACGTCCCTGCCCCAATCTCTCCCCCTCATAAGAATACCAGGAACCTGATTTTTGAATTATATCCATACCAGCAGCAATATCCAAGAGATCACCTTCCCTGGATATGCCGGTTCCATACATGATATCAAATTCAGCTGTTTTGAAAGGAGGAGCTACTTTGTTTTTTACTATTTTGGCTCTAGTTCGGTTCCCTATCAATTCTGTACCCTGTTTGATGGATTCTCCCTTTCTAACTTCAATTCTCACGGAAGAATAAAATTTGAGCGCCCGGCCTCCGGTGGTTGTCTCCGGACTGCCATATATAACTCCCACCTTTTCTCGAATCTGGTTGATGAATATACAACAGCATCGAGATTTACCTATATGAGCAGTAAGTTTACGCAGGGCTTGCGACATCAATCGCGCCTGCAGTCCAACATGGATATCTCCCATTTCTCCATCTAATTCAGCTTTTGGAACCAGAGCCGCCACTGAATCTATTACCACCACATCAATAGCGCCGCTTCTTACCAGGGCTTCTGCTATCTCCAGAGCTTGTTCTCCGGTATCTGGCTGGGCCACCAGCAGGTTATTGATGTCTACTCCCAGTTTCCTGGCATAAAGAGGGTCCAGGGCATGTTCAGCATCAATAAATGCAGCCATTCCATCTTCAGCTTGAGCCTGCGCTATAGAATGCAAGGCCACCGTAGTTTTACCGGATGATTCAGGTCCAAATATTTCAATTACTCTTCCCCGAGGCAACCCACCGACTCCTAAGGCTACATCCAAAGACATACAACCCGAAGAGATCACTTCCACATTCATCTTTAAGTTTTCGCCCAGGCGCATGATGGAACCCCTGCCATACTGTTTTTCAATGTTTTTTATAGTGCTTTCCAAGGCATCTATTTTACCCTGGTTTATTTCTTTGTTAGCCACAACAATCCTCCTCCTCAAACATATGTTCGCTTTTTACAATATTATCCTAAGCACATATTCCCTGTCAATAAAAAAACTAAGGAATTTTATTTAAATTACTATTCAGCCATTTTAAAGATCTCAATAACTTCGTATACTGCTCCCTGCTTTGACAACTGGCTTTCCATCAGATAAAATCCACCTACCCTGAACGCTCTGAGGTCTATTTCCTGCTGCAGTTGGTCAAATAGACTTAAGAGTTTCTCTTTATTATTATCGGAGCGAAATCTTCCCAGGGTTAAGTGCAATTGCCGGCGGGGATCGGATTTAAATCCCAGATCGCTTAAACCTGCATCTATTCTCCGGCCAAGTTCCAGGAACATATTGCTTTGCCCAGATATACCCAGGTACAATACTCGCGGACGTTTTCGGTTTGGGAAACATCCTGGCCTGGAAAGCCCCAGATTAAAGGGTGCTGTAGCCCGGGCGGCCTTATCCAGCTTCTCTTTTATATTCACTATCTTTTTTTCATCAACTTCGCCCAGAAATTTTAGGGTAAGGTGATAATTTTCATGTTCTACCCATTTGATATCCGCATCGGCCTGGCTTAGTAGGTTCTTAAGCGCTGCTGCAGATGCCTTCACATATTCGGGAACTTGTACAGCAATAAAAAGCCGCATATTATTCTCCCTCCTCCGCCTTAAGTCTCCTGCGCACCATATCCAGAGCGGTTCTAGCTGCCAACTCCCTTATCATATCCCGCTGACCGCCAAACTTCATCTCCCTGATAGTACATATTCCATTATACATGATCGCGATAAACACCAATCCCACCGGTCCGTCATCCTGACCATTTGATGGTCCGGCAATACCAGTAATCGCTACCCCTATATCAGTCCCGGCTATATTGACCAAGCAGCGCACCATTTCTTCAGCTGTTTCCCGGCTTACTGCGCCATATTTATTAAGGGTTTCCCCTTTTACGCCCAGCAGAATCTCTTTGGCTGCATTACTGTAAGAAGTTACTCCTCCCCAGAAATAATCAGAACTGCCCGGAAGATCAGTGAACATCTTGGCCAGCAACCCCCCGGTGCATGATTCTGCCAGGGCAATCTTCTTACCCAGACGTTTAAGGCTGGCAGCAGTTACTTCCATCATAGTATCCTGATCTATTCCGAAAATATTATTTCCCAGCTGCTCTTTTACCCGCCGGGTAATTTCCTCCAACTTCCTCTTTCGTTCTTTAACCTCTGGTCCCAGAACTTGTATCCCTATGTTTATTTCCCCTCTTTTAGCGGTTAAAGCTATACTATAACCTTGCTGCTTTTCCATTATCTCTCCCAGCATAAGTTCTAATTGCGATTCGCCCGGGCCAAAAACCTTAATTATTCTGCTTACATCCCCGTTTCCCAGCAGGCCATATTCAGTAAGCAATCGGGGCTCCACCTCTTTAAGATACATGGATTTCATCTCATGATGCGGCCCAGGCAATAATATAATTAACCTGCTATCTTGCTTAAGATACATTCCCGGTGCGGTTCCACGTTCATTTCGCAGTATTATTGCCTCACTGGGGAACATAGCCTGTTTAATATTATTGTCCGGCATAGGACGTCCTCTCTGGGAGAAATAATTCTTTATCCGTTCCAGTTCTTCTTCTACCAGCACGGCCTGACAGTCCATTACTGCACAGGCCATATCTTTGGTCAAATCATCTTTAGTAGGCCCCAGCCCGCCGCTGCTGATAAGCATATCTGCGGCAGTCAGCCCGGTTTCAAAAGCAGTTTTAATATCCTGCGCATCATCTCCGACCACTATCTTACCCTGAACTTTAATGCCTAGTTCGGTGAGTTTCCTGGATAAAAATACCGAATTACTATCAATCGTATTACCCAGCAGTAATTCAGTTCCCGTTGAAACAATAATAGCCGTTTTCACTCCCCTATCGCTCCCATCCATTCTTTCCTAGCTCAATTTTATCAGTATTAAAGGCAAATATAAAGATGACAGCGGAGACGGTTCTATCTGCCAACTTTTTTGTTGACAGATAGAACCGTCTCCGCTGCCATCCCCTGCTTACATCAGCTGAAGGAAGCGTTCCCGATCCAGGCTCTCTTCAACCACAATGGTGTCGGAAATTGCCCACAGGCTCTCCTGCTTACTTATCAGCAACTCCCGGGTTTTTTCTTCCAGCGCAGAAATAATTTCCTTACATTCTTTATATATAATCTCATCGGGGGTATCTTGCCGCTTGACTACACCAATAGAAGATAGTCCTGTTTCAACGATCCTCATGGCCACCTCCCAGGATTGTTCAAAATCACTGGCTGCCCCGGTACTGCGATTTCCGTATTTAATCTCTTCTGAAGCCGCACCCGCCAGGGCAACCATAATATCTCCTTCCAATTCCTCTCTGGTATAAAGATATTGATCGTCTTGAGCAGTCTTGCGCATGAACCCCAAAGCCCGGCCGCGGGGAATAATGGTAAGCGATGACACTGATCCAGGTTTAATTAATTCACTGATTAGAGCATGACCGCTCTCATGAACGCTGACCCGTTCAATTTCTCCTCGGGATGGTTTTTTATCCATTTTTTCTCCCAGTATCACTTTGTCAATCGCCTCATGAAAATGTTTATTCGTAATATTATCAGCATTTTCTCTCATAGCCAGAATGGCAGCTTCATTAGTAAGACTCTCCAGGTGGGCTCCAGAAAAACCGAAGGTGGCACCGGCTATATCGTCCAATACTCTTTCGTCTTCGATCGGTTTGTTTTGGGCATGGATGTCCAATATTCTTCTCCTGCCCACTTTGTCGGGCAGGGTAACCTGAACATGCCGATCAAACCGGCCCGGCCTTAATAAAGCTGAATCCAGCATGTCAGCTCGATTAGTGGCTCCAATTACCAATATCCTGGGGTCTGATCGAAAGCTTATCCCATCCATCTCCACCAGCAGTTGATTCAGGGTCTGATCATATTCCATGTGGCTGTTGTGGCTGCCGCGTTTTCCCCCTAGTATTTCAAGTTCATCAATAAATATTATGGCACTATGGCTGTTTTGCTTGCTGGCCTTTTTACGGGCATCATTAAATAATTGCCTCACTCTTTTAGCACCCATCCCCGCATAGACTTCAATAAATTCACTGCCAGAGGTAGCCATAAATACGGATTTGCTATAACTAGCAGCAGCCTTGGCCATTAAAGTTTTGCCAGTACCAGGAGGACCAACCAGAAGTACCCCTTTTAAAGGTCTTATCCCCATTTTTTTTATTTCCTCGGGCTTGATTATAAATTCCAATGCTTCTTCCAATTCCTTGATGGCATTATCCTGTCCACCGATATGTTCAAAAGTAACCTCCGTCCCTAACCTGACTTCAGTCCCAATATTATCAAATTTTACCGTTCCCTGACCCATATAAAAGAAATAAAAACCTCCCACCAGGATAGTTATAAGTATCAAAGGGGTTATGTTGACACCTACTACTGCCAGGAAGATTATTGATCCGAGTAATATACCAGCAAGCATTTCTTTCATCGGCAACCTCATCTCTATTTACACTGCATCATGCTTAACGTCATCCCGCTCAATGATACGATACTGGTAATCATCGCCATCACCAAACTGCAAATATACCCGCTTATCATCTATGAACATCCTATACTCTAGCTGCTCCTGCCCAGCAATCCTGCCTATTTCATCCTTCATCCATACATACTGATTATTGGCCAGTGCTTCATATACAATAGGTTGTATGTCATAATAAACCCGATCCATTTTGCTATTATTGGGCATATTGATAATTATTTGGTATTCACTGTCTCCAAGTTTTTCCCTTAGCAGATCATCCAGTTGCTTGTACTCCTCCTGAACATTTTCAACCTTGCCCAGGGTGACTCTAAGCATGTAAACCTTATCTTTCTTTTCTATCTGGCTTGCCTCAACACTGGAAAGCTTATCGATTTGAGTCAAGAGAGGTTTTTCTATGTTGTAGTGGGCATGCAAATAATAGCCTCCCAAGCCTAGGCTGAAAGTGATTACACAGGCAGTTATAAATAGAATAATTTTGAATTCTTTTTTCTTGGACAATATTATAACCCCCCTCACTTCGCCATTATATCATAGAGTCCGGGATTATCAGACGTTCAATATCTGGAAGTTTAGCGGCTTTATGGGAATTGGGGATGCTTGTTTCTAGCCATCTTTTCAATGTAAAGGGGTCAGCAAAACCATCCTAGTAACACCCCCATGGGGATAGGGGCTTTATGGTTTCTCATAGAATGGGTACGAGAATTATTAAACGATTTGGCATGAGATTGATTGACAGTGGGTACGCTGGTCATCAAAGTTGACAAGAAGAACCGTCCCCACTGTCAACTTCGCCGATGAGGTCGTAATTCCTTATGGCTTTCAAAGTGACTTCAGCAAAGTCACCTTTTTTTAATTTGGCAGGCGTTTTTACTATAGTAAGCCCATCTACATCCGGGGCTTGGTAATAACCTCGGCCCAGATATAAATTGCTGTCCAGTTGCGATGAAATCAGGATCTTTTCCTTTCTTCCTATGCGCATAATATTCTTTTCCCGGCTTATCTCCTTCTGCAGAGCCATTATTTGCTCCTGTCTCTCCTGCGCTATTTCTAAAGGAACCTGCTTTTCCATATGCGCTGCCCGGGTACCTTCTTCCGGGGTAAATACAAAAGCCCCCAGCCAGTCAAAACGGCTTTCGGCCAAAAACTCATACAAGCATTTAAAATCCTCTTCTTCCTCGCCTGGAAAGCCGAGCATTACTGTGGTCCTTAAGACTAAATCAGGTATTTCCTTTTTGATGCTGCGCAGCAGAGTACGCAAATAATCCATATCATGTCGACGGTTCATTTGAGCCAGTATTCGCGTGGATGCATGCTGGATAGGTATATCAAGATACGGAATAACCTTATTATTCACGGCCAGACTTTCTATTATTTCCGGTTTTAAATGGGCCGGGTGAACATACATAGTTCTTATCCATTCCAGGCCTTCGACCTGGCTAAGTCTATTCAGAACTTCCGGCAGAGAGGGCTGGCCATAAATATCAATACCATAGACAGCAGTATCCTGAGCAATGAGCACCAGTTCTTTTACCCCCTGTTTGGCCAGAATTCTTGCTTCTTCCTCGATATCTTCCATAGATTTGGATCTAAACCTGCCCTTTATGGAGGGGATAGCGCAATAGGCACATATATTATTGCACCCCTCGGCGATTTTCATATAAGCCATTCCGGGAGGGGTGGTTAGTATGCGATGACCTTTTTCTATAAAAGTGAGGGGAGGATCACCGATTTTTACCGGTCTTTCTCCTGCTTCAATAGCATCCAGGGCCTCAGCTATTTCCTTAAAACGCGAAATGCCCAGCACCCCATCAAGTTCTGGCATCTCATCCAGCAGCTCCTGCCCATATCTCTGGGTCAGGCAACCTGCTGCAATAATATATTTAAGCAATCCGCTATCTTTCAGTTTACCAATTTCAATTATGTTATCAATGGATTCCTCTTTGGCATCGGTAATGAAACCACAGGTGTTAATCACTACTGCATCTGCCCGTTCTGGTGAATTGACTATTCTGTGACCGCTCTTTTTCAAAATATCCATCATTATCTCTGTGTCCACCAGATTTTTGGGGCATCCAAGACTGATAAAACCAATATTCACCTGAATACTCCTATCCTGTCTTATCTTTTGCTATAAACTCTTTTTCTTTCACTTCACCATTTCCGCCTAGTGCCTCTATCTTCTTTCCGTTATAGCTTATATCTACTCCGCCTGCATTGCCCAGTTTGATATACACTGATCTTTTTCCTTCAAAACTTTTCTCCTCACCAGCTGGCAAGACCGCTTCGTAAACCTTTTTTCCATCCACTATGGCCCGCAGCCAGCAATCACTCCGGGCCTTAATTAATACCGCAGCAGTTTCAGGCTTATTATCTGCTATCTCTCCATTTTCCTCCATCGCTATTTCATCATTATTTGGGGGCTCCTGGATTTCAATGCCCGGTCCCAGATCAGCAGGATTATTCTCTTGTACTGCCCGGGAAAAGAATCCCACCATATAATTTCCAATCCATATCGCCAGGAGCAAAAAGATAATACCTGCCACTATATTTTTGGGAGGTATATTTAAACCGTTGGGGGCCAGCGGCTGCGGCTTTGTTTCTTCATCCTGATTTTGCCCCCCATAGGCTTTTTGCTTGAATTCTACCGCCAGTTCATTTTCATCCAAACCCAGAAATCTGGCATACTTCTTCACAAATCCTATCGCGTACACCCTGGGTGGCAGGACATCGAAATTTTCGTTTTCAATCGCTTCTAAATAAAGTCGGCGTATTTTGGTTTCTTCCTCGATATGCTCCAGAGTGATACCACTTTGGATTCTGGCGTTTTTCAATTTTTCTCCAAGTTCCATGTCGTCTGCTACCCTCCTGTATATATTAACATAACACAACTTTATCTCTTTGTGTTCCATTTATGTAGGGATGCCAGGTTATTTTGACTCCCCCGATGAAGCAAAACCGGCACCTATACGTATAGCCTGACGTAATGGATATCCACTGGACAAACCATAAACGACACCGGTCAGCAAACCCGGCAGTCCATCCTGACTATCAAAGCTCTGTTTGGGGGGAAGAGGATAACCTCCAGTTGATTCTCCACTTTTATATATTAATCCACTTCTGCCATCGCTAATAATCCAGTTCTGTAACGACGTTTTATCCATGGCATCCAATTGCTCGCGATAATATTCCATTCCGTTTGATGTGCCAACTCCCAGAACCAGAGTATTATACCGGCTCAATGATTCAGGGATAATACGGTTTTCATCAATAAAGTAGTAGGTACAAAAGTGGGGCATATCCTCTTCATCTTTTTTACTGGCTCTTTCCAAAACATCATCGTGAAAATAGGGGTCTACCATAAGCCATTCACTGTTAAAAATAATCCATTCCCGGCTATTCAAAACCTGCTTATAGTCTTGAAGGTCAAAACCCTCCTCCAATCTGCTGCCATTGTCGGTATATATGCGGCGGCATGTTCTTTTACGGGGATGGCGATGGATATGAGTAGTATCAACCTTATTCTCCATAAGGCGATGTATTATCATGGTACCAGGTTCATCATTCCCTATCAAACTAATGACTTTAAGGTTTACCCCAAACCCAGGCAGTATCTCACTGGCTATAATAGGCAACCCTCCATAATCTACGTTAATAACGTTATTTTCGCCTTGCTTATTAATATTTATCTGCAAACAGCTGAGGCCCACCACCACAATCGATGCCTGTTCATTGAAAACATAACCTTTTCCCAGGATAACTCCCTTTTTCATCAGATTTGAAATGTGTACGGCTATCGAAGACCTACTTATGCCCAGATGCCGGGCTAGTACATCCTGTGATATTAATGGATCTTTTTTTAATAGGTCAACAATCTCCCTCTCACGCAAGGTAAGCCTCATCTTCTATCTCCTAATTCATCAATTCATCTAATTAGCTGACCAGGGAAATATCAAGCTAGTCCATGCCTGCTCTGCAGCATCTCCAGTTGTTCCCGGTTTATAAGTATTTCCCGCCGCTTATTATTGTCCAGCTCTGAAACTATGCCCCGATCCTCCATCAAGTCCACCAAACGAGCGGCCCGCGCATAACCAATCCTGAGCCTTCTTTGCAAAAGTGATACAGAGGCTTTTCTGCTGTCTACAAACACATTGACAGCGTCCCAGAACAGATCATCCCCGTGATCCTCTTCAACCTGCTCCAATGTCAACTCCAGATCCTGGATTATCCCAGGTTCACTAGGCTTCACCGCTTGTTCCCGAATATAATCAACTGTCTTTTCTATATCCCGATCAGACACATAAGCCCCCTGTACTCGGAAAGGTTTGGCTGCTCCCACCGGTAAAAACAGCATATCACCTTTCCCCAGAAGCTTCTCGGCTCCTGAGTTGTCGAGAATAGTCCTAGAATCTGCGTTGGAAGATACGGCAAAAGCTATCCGGGACGGTATATTCGCCTTAATGGTACCTGTTACTACATCAACCGAAGGACGCTGAGTGGCAACTATTAAATGCATGCCCGCCGCACGAGCCATCTGAGCCAAGCGACATATGGAGTCCTCCACCTCTACCGGTGCCACCATCATCAGATCCGCTAGTTCATCGATTATGATGACGATATAGGGCATCTTTTCCTTGCTATCCTGATTATAACGCTGAATATCCCGGACTCCCATATCTGCGAACTTTTGATAGCGTTTTTCCATCTCGGTAGTCATCCATTTCAATACCACCGAAGCCTTCTTAGGGTCGGTTACCACCGGGGTCATGAGATGTGGTATGCCATTGTACACGGTCAATTCCACCATTTTGGGATCAATAAACACCAATTTAAGCTCGTCAGGAAATGAATTATAAATCAGACTCATTATTATACAATTCAGGCAAACACTCTTACCTGAACCTGTTGACCCGGCTATTAACAGATGCGGCATATCATTCAAACGAGCAGCTACTGTATTCCCGCTTATATCTTCCCCCAGGGCGAAGGCCAGTGGAGTGTTAAGGCGACTGAAAACTGCCGAAGACAGCAGCCTCCTCAATCCAACACTCAGTATCTTGCGGTTAGGAACTTCAATACCTACTGCAGACTTACCAGGAATAGGAGCCTCAATTCTTATACCTGGCGCGGCTAGATTGAGCTGCAGATCATCGCTTAAATTAATAATCTTGCTTATTTTAACACCCGCTCCAGGCGACAGTTCATACCTGGTTACTGCAGGGCCGCAGCTTACTTGATTAACTTTTACTTTTACCCCAAAGCTGGCGAAGGTATCTTCCAAGACGGCTATACTTTCCTCAATATTTTTCTTATCAATGGTTCTCTCATTGGTAATATCGCTCAAAATGTTCAGTGGTGGTATATGGTATTCACCCGCGCCATTGCCCTTCCCATTCTCTGCTTGGCTGTTATCTGTGACCAGACGCAGCTCAGGAACGGGTTCTGGTACCGGCTTTTTAGCAGTGGCATGGGGAAAAGGCAATATCCTTTCAGCCTGATGGTCCATTAAATCAGTCGCATTTGAACCCTCCTCTACCGCATCTATAATAAGCGGGGCAGAATGTCGAGTCCTCTGTGGAACATCTTCCTCTTCGTATTCGTAAAACATAACATTACTCAGTATTTCCCATATCTTTTTCAGAAATCGAGAGAGAGCCTTTATCATTTCAGGCATCGGCCGATCCACTATCATAATTGCTGAAATCAGGGCTCCGAAAACAATCAGGATAAGAGTACCGATTCTTCCTACCAATTTAATGAAGATATAGGCTAGAACCCCACCCAGGTATCCACCACCCATGCCTTTAAATCCGGCTTCCCACTCACTTATCCCCTGGGGAATCTGGTAAACGCTTATAGCCAGCAATATGACCAGAGTCAAGAGACTTATTCCCCACATTCGTACTGACCACATCTTTTTTAAAACGCCGGTATGAATGGACCAGGATAAAAGAAAAGCCGGAATCAAAAATGCGCCCTGACTGAATAGCGCATCAATACCCTGTAAATAAATGCTTCCCAGGTAGCCTATAAATTGATCGTCATGAGGTAATCCCCTAAATTTATAAATACTGACCCAGGAAAACACCGCTAACATCAGCAGGATGATAGATACTATTTCCGTATGTAATCCCTGCAATTCTTCCGTTTTCTTGTTTTTTATTATTTTATTTTTTTTATTACTTCCCGTCTTCCTAATCTGGGGTGGTTTTTTTGTTGTCATATTACGCTCCATAATAAATGATAAGTGATCCTGGTAAATTAATCCCGCTATTTAGTCAATGGAATTAATTAGTAATATATTCCTATTATTCTCCTGTAAAACAACAGTTCCTGCCTTTAACACGGTATTACTTGAAAAATTAAGTAGTTTCTAAAATATAAAGTAAGCTCCCAGGGTCAAGGCCGCCACTACCCAACAGTAATAAGAAAATATCGATAATCTGCCCTCTCTTACCAGGTTTAATACCACTTTAATGGCCAGATAACCAAAAGCCGCGGAAGTTACGAAACCAACCGCATATGGTACTACACTGCCGGTCATAGATCCATATTCAAGAACATCCTTGAGCTGAAAAACGCCCGCGCCCAGAATAACCGGTATGGAAAGCAAAAATGAAAACCGAGCGGCAAATTCTCGATCCAACCCCGCCACCAGCCCGGCGGCTATAGTTGATCCCGATCTGGAGATACCCGGTACGATTGCCAGAGCCTGTATTAGTCCAATAAACAGCGCATCTTTATAAGAAGTTCCTTCACAAAGCTTAAAGCCCAGATGCTGCCTGGATAGGATTTCCGAATATTTTAACACCAATCCAGTAAATATCAAGCCTAAACCTACTACCAGGAGTGATTCAAAGGCTTTTTCAACCATCGGGGCTAATAAATAACCCGCCAAACCAGCAGGAATTATTCCCACCAGAATCAGATAGGTGATCCTGGAAAAGGGTTTTTTCACTATATCCACTATGTCTCCCCAAAACGCAATAAATACCGCCACCAGAGTCCCTAGGTGCACTATCACATCAAAGGTTAATGGGGCCTCCTGTATGCCAAAAATATGTTGAAATATTACCAGATGTCCTGAGCTGCTCACCGGCAAAAACTCAGTAAGTCCCTGCACGATTCCCAGTATAATCGCCTGAAAAGTAGTCAATGCTTCATCCTCCCCTTAAATGCTTGTTAAATTATAGCATAGTCACATGGAGATTTTCCTCGAAACGCTCAATAAAAAAGCACGCCACAGGCGTGCAATGCTGACATTTTCTTACTATTTTATATCTTCGAGATTGATTATGCTCCCTGGATAATGCCGTTCACTCAAATAATCCATAGGATCGGTGCTGCAAATATCCACCACCTTCCAATGGTTGAAATCCACTGCTTCGGCGGTTAAATGGCCTCCTGAAGACAACTTTATCTTGACCTGCTTCTTTTCTTCCTGCCGCTGCAGCAATTCCATGGGGTCGGCAATATATATTATCATTGTAAAGTTCCCCCTGACTCCTGAAGATCTTTGATTTTGCTTATCGCCTGTTTCATCCCTCCCACCTCATCAATAAGGCCGCATTTCACAGCGTCTTCACCCACCAGAACGGTTCCGATATCGCGAGCCAAATCTCCCGTTCTAAACATAAGTTCCCGGAATTTTTCCGGACTGATCTTGGAATGGTCAACTACGAAACGCACCACCCGATCCTGCATTTTATCCAGGTATTCGTAAGTCTGCGGAACCCCTATGACTAATCCGGTCAATCTTATCGGATGAATAGTCATAGTGGCCGAAGGAGCTATAAAAGAATAATTTGCACTTACGGCAATAGAAGAACCTATGGAATGACCACCTCCGAGTACAATGGATACAGTTGGTTTAGACAGGCTGGCAATCATTTCCGACAAAGCCAGACCTGCTTCAACATCTCCCCCTACGGTGTTCAAAACTATCAAGAGCCCTTTTATCTCCGGATTTTCCTCTACCGCCACCAGCAGAGGAATAACATGCTCATATTTAGTGGTTTTGTTCTGAGGCGGAAGCACCATATGTCCTTCTATCTGTCCGGTGATGGTCAAACAGTGAATATCACTTTTAAATGGCGGTATCTCTATCTGCCCTAATTCTTTGATATTATTAACAGCCTGCTCCTGATCTGTTGTTTCATGATTCGGCGTTTCCTGCAAATTTTTTTCTCCCTTCCTGTTTATCTCTATATTAGATTTTCCCGGCGGAGAAAAAAAATACGGGCATAACTACATTTATGCCCGTAATATATAAGCGATTGTTATTTTACCCAGCTGGCTCTTCTGTGAAGTTGGCCAGCAGGATATTATCAAGATCCGGCCTGATATGGTTGTAAGGTGCAACCGGGCTTTTTTACCGCAACACTTTTAAGCCTTGGGGCAATTTCTTTTTTACTATTTTATTTGCCCCATCTATTGTTACGATATAAGTCATCGTAGTAAAGGAAACTGTCCTGTCATCAAGATCCCAGCTCAGATAATAACCTAATCCTTTGCTGATACATTTAATGTGTAAGTTGCTGTTCCTGCTGCATGAGTTGCTGATTCTGCTTGTGTTGCTGTGATTACTGCTGATCCAGCTGCAACAATTGTTACTGCTCCTGTTGAAGAATCTACTGTTGCTGTTGCTGGTGTTCCACTTGTGTAAGTGATTGTTCCAGCTCCATCACCTGTTGCTGTATTTGTGAAGGCTGCATCTCCAACTCTTTTTTCTATTGGACCTGCATCATTAAATACTATTGTTGATGGGGTTAATGTTACATTTAATGTGTAAGTTGCTGTTCCTGCTGCATGAGTTGCTGATTCTGCTTGTGTTGCTGTGATTACTGCTGATCCAGCTGCAACAATTGTTACTGCTCCTGTTGAAGAATCTACTGTTGCTGTTGCTGGTGTTCCACTTGTGTAAGTGATTGTTCCAGCTCCATCACCTGTTGCTGTATTTGTGAAGGCTGCATCTCCAACTCTTTTTTCTATTGGACCTGCATCATTAAATACTATTGTTGATGGGGTTAATGTTACATTTAATGTGTAAGTTGCTGTTCCTGCTGCATGGGTTGCTGTTGCTGCTTGGGTTGCTGTGATTATGGTTGATCCAGCTGCAACGATTGTTACTTCACCTGTTGTTGCATCTACTGTTGCTGTTGCTGGGGTTCCACTTGTGTAAGTGATCGCTCCATCTCCGGCTCCAGTAGCTGCATTTGTGAATGCTGCATCAGTTGTTAGTTTTGCGATTGGTCCTACATCTGTGAATGCAATTGTTGATGGG
>CAZHHJ010000028.1:0-22400 GCA_964531295.1 uncultured Syntrophomonas sp. | reverse complement strand
CCTGCCTGACAGTTTGCTATTTGCATTTGAGGCATTGGGAACACAGGACGAGTTGTTTATGGGGGCCAAACTTGATATCGAAGAAAAAGATACCAAGTGCATCTGCCGGGACTGCCACCATCCTTTCACACTTGACAATGAATATTATTTTATATGTCCCCATTGTTCCGGGCATAAAGTTGAAATAATATCTGGACGGGAGTTATATATAGACTATTACGAAGGAGATTGAAGCAGATGGTACAGATTAAACTGGAAAGTAACATCCTGGGATCCAATGAACTCCTAGCCCGAAAAAACCGCAATGAATTTGAGAATCAGGGCATACTGGTACTTAATTTGATGAGTTCTCCCGGAGCCGGTAAAACCACCCTTTTGGAGAGAACCATTGAAGCCTTGAATGGACAGCTTAGACTGGGAGTAATAGAAGGCGATCTGTATACTGATCAGGATGCTCAGCGCATCGAACAAAAAGGAGTGCAGGTAATACAGATTAATACTAAAGGAACCTGCCACCTGGATGCAGGTATGGTTGGTAAAGCTTTTAAAGATCTCCCAGGACATGATAATCTCGATCTGATTTTTATAGAAAATGTCGGCAATTTAGTTTGCCCGGCAGAATTTGACCTGGGTGAGGATTATAAAGTAGTGGTGCTCAGTACTGCGGAAGGAAATGATAAGCCTTTAAAATACCCCTTAATATTCCATCAATCCCGGGCAGTTATCCTTAACAAGGTTGATCTATTACCATATACCGATTTTAGTTTGGAAAGGTTTCTAAAAGACCTGGAAAATATAAACCCGACCGCTCAGACATTTACTTTATCCTGCCGTACCGGTCAGGGAATTGGCGAATGGACTGACTGGCTATTGGAGGAGGTGGACAAAAAGAAAGTTAAGATTTAAGGATTGATAGAGAGATAATGACGCGAATTTTATAATTCTTATATTTATAGAAGATTAGGGATTATCTAAAAAAATTTGTGAGTTGGGGGGAATATGTAAATGCCTACCAAGCTTAGTCGTCGTAATTTTGTTAAATTATGCGCAGGTGGCGCCGCAGCGGTATCCCTATCCGGATACCTGGCCCCTTTCATGAAGGAAGCCATGGCTGCTGGAGCTCCACCGGTGGTTTGGATACAGGGCGGAAGTTGTTCCGGATGCTCTGTATCCTTATTGAACTCCGTTCATCCTGATATTGAAAAGGTATTATTGGAAGTTATCAGCCTGCGTTTTCATCAGACGATAATGGCTGCTGCTGGTAGCCTAGCTACTGAAGAAGGCCTGTTCAAAACCGTGGAAGAAAACAAGGGCAAATTTATTCTGGTGGTTGAAGGTGCGGTTCCAACTGGAGCCAACGGTAAATACTGCATCATTGGAGAGAGAAACGGTGAGCATCTAACCTTTATGGATGCGGTAAAAGACATTGGCAGTCAGGCTATGGCCATCTTGAGTGTTGGCACCTGTTCATCATTCGGAGGGATTCCGGCAACTCCGCCTAACCCAACCGACTGCAAAACCGTCACTGAAATAGTTAAAAATGTGCCCATAATTAATATCCCCGGCTGTCCTCCTCATCCTGACTGGGTAGTGGGAACCATAGCTCATATACTGCTCTATGGTTTGCCCGAACTGGATAGCTTTGGGCGCCCCACCATGTTCTTCAGCGGTATACTCCATGATAACTGCCAGAGAAGGCAGTATTTTGACAATGCTATTTTTGCCAAGGATTTTGGTGATCCCGGTTGTTTGCTCGAGTTAGGATGTAAAGGTCCTATCGCCCATTGTGATACCACTTATCGTTTATGGAACAATGGTGTAAACACCTGTATAAAGGCCGGCGGACCATGTATAGCTTGTACAGAGCCGGAATTCCCGGGTTGGCCGATGTACGAAAGAATGCCGGAAATGCCTATAGCTCCTGGAATTACCGCTACTGTTGATCAGATCGGCGCCGTACTGGGTGTAGCAGCGGGAGTAGGTATTGCCGGTCATCTGGCTGGTAATGTACTAACCGGCCGTATCGGTCCAAAAAAGAAGCAGGATGAGAAAGAGGGTGACGATTAATGGCTAAGATCTTAGTAGATCCAATCACTCGCATTGAAGGCCACCTAGCAGTTGAGGTAGAAGTAGAAGGCGGTGTAGTAACTGATGCCAAATCCATGGGTATGCTTTTCCGCGGACTGGAATTGATCATGCAGGGCCGTGACCCCAGGGATGCAGTTCAGCTCATGCAAAGAACCTGCGGCGTCTGACCGGTAGCTCATGCTAGCGCGGGAACGCTGGCTTTAGAGAATGCTTTTGGCATTGAACCACCACCCAATGGGAGGATTATCAGGAACCTTATTTTAGGATCAAATTATATACAATCTCATATTCTACACTTTTTCCATCTGGCGGCATTGGACTTTGTTAAAGGACCGGATGTACCGCCATTTATTCCCCGTTATGAGGCTGATTTCCGCCTGCCACCGGATGTAAACCAGGCCGGGGTGGACGCTTATCTGCTAGCCCTGAAAATGCGGGCCAAAGCGCATGAAATGACCGCCTTGTGGGGCGGCAAAATGCCCCACCAGATGGCTATTGCACCAGGCGGAACCACTGAAGTTCCTGATGCCCAAAAAGTAATCGACTTCAAGTACCGTCTCCAGGAATTACAAGGTTTTATAGATAATGTTTACATTCCTATAGTACAAGCGGTGGCCGGAGCCTATTCTGACTGGTTCGAGATTGGCCAGGGCTGTATGAATATGCTATCTTATGGAGCTATGCCGCTGGAAGAAGGCATGGACCATGTCAAGAAAGAAAAATACTTCCCCTCCGGTATTTATCTGCAAGGGCAGTACAGAGACTTCGATCCAGAAAAGATTGCCGAAGAAGTTAAGTATTCCTGGTATGTTGATGACACCGGTGGTAACAAACCTACCGAAGCAGTAATTAAACCAGATGCCGAAAAGAAAGATGCTTATTCCTGGATCAAAGCACCTCGTTATAATGGTCAACCCATGGAAGTTGGTCCTCTGGCTAGACTATGGGTGATGAAGCAGAAAGATGTAGTAGGACTGGGTAATAAGGCCTTTTCAGTTATGGGCCGCCACTTTGCCAGGGCTATTGAAACCTCAATGGTTTGCAAAGCCATGGATGAATGGGTGGGCCAATTAGAGCCTGGCCAACCGGTTACTACTCCCCATAAAATACCCGCATCAGCACAGGGTATGGGACTTACTGAAGCACCGCGCGGAGCACTTGGACACTGGAACAAGATAGAACATCAGCGCACCGCCATATATAATTCTGTAGTTCCCAGCACCTGGAATATGTCACCGCGGGATGAGCGGGGAGTTAAAGGTCCGATGGAGCAGGCGCTTATAGGCACGCCAGTTGCCGATCCTAAGAACCCGGTGGAAATCGTAAGGGTAGTAAGGTCATTTGACCCTTGCCTGGCATGTGCGATTCACCTCATGACCCCTGATAAAAATCTAATCAGTAAATTTGCCGTCAGTTAGGGGGGAATTTTGATGGTAAAACAGATGGAACAAAGACATTCAATTTGGATCAGGATTTTCCACTGGACGAACATGATTGCGATTACCCTTCTGATACTGACCGGGTTCTATATCCATGCTCCAGAGTCTTTCAGGCTTTTCAGCAACATGGATACTCCCCGAATGATTCATTTTGCCATGGCCTATGTGCTGGTATTTGGAGTCATTGGTCGGGTATACTATGCAATTGTCGCTAAAGATGCCAAAAATCTGGTTTTCAATCCTATAGCAGACATTAAGAATCTCCCCAGTATGATGAAGTACTATCTATTTTTAAGCGATACCCATCCAGATTATGGCAAATACAATCCAGGGCAGAAAATGATGTATACTGGCTGGTTGCTTATGGCAATTGGCATGATAATCACTGGTTTTATTCTCTACAACCCCTATGCTTTCATGGGACTGGGCGGCAGTCTGGGTGGACTGATCGCAGTGAGAGTTATTCATTATATAATTAACTGGCTTTTTGTGCTCTCAATTGTGGCTCATGTGTATCTGGACGTTTCCGAAGGTATTCCGGTATTATTATCCATGTTTACCGGTAAAATACCCCAGGGCTTCCATGATAGTGCTCATGCTCATGATGATAAGGGTATAGGAGCCTGAGGAGGCTTTTGATTGAGTAAAATTGCAGTAGTAGGAATAGGTAATTTATTAATGCAGGATGAAGGAGTAGGTATTCACATTATCAAGCGCCTGACGGAAATGAAATGCCTCCCGGAAGAAATCGATTTAATTGATGCCGGTGTTAACAGCTACGATATGCTGGATATCTTTAGCAATTACGATATCTTAATACTAATAGATGCTATGCAGGCTGGGGGCGACCCTGGTACCATATATCGAGCACCTCTGGAAGAACTGGGTTTACAGCCGGACAGCAATATCACTTCACTTCACGAGATGCACTTTATTGAGGCGGTTAGTATGGCCAAGATGATGGGGTATGAACCGGAAATATTAGTCTTTGGTATCGAACCGGGGCTTATCAAGCTGGGAATGGAACTTACTCCAGGAATTCAAGCTAAATTGCCCCGGGTGATCGAACTTATTCAACAGGATATAGCCGGCATTATGACCAGGTAATTGCTTTTTAATACCAGATAAGACAATTATGGTAGTTTGCATGCAGTCCTAGTCAAAACAGATTTACCGATCGATAAATGTCCATTCCGGGCAGACTGGCAAGTAAGCCAGTCTGCCCGCTTGGATAGTTTTTTATGCTTTACATAAACAAGCTCCTTTTCAGGACAAATTACTTGATAGAACAGATTATAAAGCAGGTATTTTATGCGGGTGAACAAATCGTGCTACAAAATGCAAATTAACGGTATAGTACAAGGGGTGGGATTTAGACCCCATGTTTTTCGGCTGGCATCAGAGCTGGGCTTAATGGGATGGGTATTAAATTCATCCCAAGGAGTTTTCATTGAAATTGAAGGCCTGCCTGATAAATTAGATGAATTCGTAGATAGAATCATAAAATCTCCTCCACCCCTGTCCCTTATCCGGGAATACAGTGTGGAGGAAATCGATGCTGCCGGTTACCAGGAATTCAGCATCCAGGCCAGCGCAAAAGACGAGAACCGGAATGTAATGTTATCCCCGGATATCGCTACTTGCGCGGAATGTAAACGCGATGTATCAGACCCTGCCAACCGGCGTTATTTATACCCTTTTGCCAATTGTACCAACTGCGGTCCTCGTTTTACTATAATCCAGGATATACCCTATGATCGGGCCAAAACCACTATGGCATCTTTTCCTATGTGTCCCAGCTGCCAGGCAGAGTATGAAGATCCTTTGAACCGGCGTTTTCACGCTCAACCCAATGCCTGTCCGCTATGTGGACCTCATCTGACCCTGCTCAATCGCAGTCAGAAAATAGTAAATGAAAATGTCAGTGATTTATTAAAAAAAGGCTTTATTATCGCAGTTAAAGGCCTGGGGGGATTTCATCTAGCCGTCGATGCCAGGAATAGGGAAGCAGTTTCCAGACTCAGACAGCGTAAAAGGCGTGATGCCAAACCATTTGCAGTTATGACCAGGGATCTGGCCACAGCCCGCACTTATTGTGAGATTAACTCTGCTGAAGAAGAGTATTTAACTTCCCGTCAGGCACCCATAGTAGTTATGCTCACCCGGGATGAGAATGGGCTTCCCGGAGATATTATTCATCCTGGTCTTAACACCCTGGGAGTAATACTGCCCTACACCCCTTTGCATTATCTCTTATTTGCTGACGATTTGGATATGCTAATCATGACCAGCGCCAATATAAGCGATGAACCCTTGATAATAACTAACCAAGATGCAATAGAAAAACTTGAGGATATCGCTGATTATTTTCTTATCCATGATCGTGATATTTATAACCCCTGTGATGATTCGGTAATAAGTGTTACACCGCAAGGAAAGACACATTTTTTCAGGAGGGCTCGGGGTTATGTGCCGGCCGCTATCCCAATTCCCACTTTCTCCCGGCCGGTACTGGCAGTGGGCAGTGAATTGAAAAATACTTTTTGTATGACCAGAGGCAGTGAAGCTTATTTAAGTCAGCACTGGGGAGACCTGAATCATTATAATAACTACTTAAATTTTTTGAATGGCATAGAAAGATTTGAAAATATGCTGGCAATAAAGCCAGAAATTATTGGGCATGACCTTCATCCAGAATACCAGTCCACCCGCTGGGCTAAAGCCCAAAAAGATGTGGAGTTGCTCGAGGTACAGCATCACCATGCCCACCTAGCTTCGGTAATGGCGGAACACAGCCTGCAGGGTGAAGTCTTAGGACTTATATGTGATGGAAGCGGTTGGGGAATTGATGGGGCTGTTTGGGGCTGTGAAGTATTAAGGGGAGGCTACCAAAACTTTTCCCGGCTGGGGCATTTAAAATATCTGCCCCTGGTAGGAGGAGATTTGAGCAGCCGACGCCCCTACCGTATGGCATTTATATACCTGGTAGCAGCTCTGGGTGATAAAGGCATCGAAGCGGCTGAAAAACTATTACCTGTTCTGCAAAGGGCAGAAAGAGATCTGATCTTGCAGCGCATGGAAAGTCAAAAGGAAATATCCACATCATCCTGCGGCCGGCTTTTTGATGCAATGGGAGCAATCCTGGGAATATGTCCGATAAATTGTTATGAAGGGCAGGCCGCGATTGAGCTGGAAGCCGCTACAGATAGAAAAGCTTCATTTAGGTATCAATATTCTATTGAAGCAGAAGCGGATATGTTAATAATGAACAGCCTGCCCATGTGGTCAGAAATTGTTGTTGATATTCATAAAAAATTACCGGTAGCTACCATAGCCGGAAAATTTCACACTACTATAAGTGATATGTTTCTTAAAACCCTAATTAGAACCCGCGAAAAAACCAGTTTAAACAGAGTGGTATTGAGCGGCGGTGTCTTTCATAACCAGATTTTACTATCAGAATTAGTCAAAAGCTTAAGCGGTAATGGATTTGAAGTTTACCAGCACCAGCAACTGCCACCAGGAGATGGCGGCATTTCGCTGGGGCAGGCAGTAATAGCAAGCGAGAGGGGAAAGTAATATGTGTCTTGGTGTACCTGGTAAAATAATATCTAAGTCAGAAAACGATATGGCAGTAGTTGATGTCAATGCCAATCAGGTAGAAATAAGTATAGTATTAACTCCAGATGCCCAAATTGGACAGTGGGTCTTGGTCCATGCAGGTTTTGCCATGCAGATCATGGACGAAAGCGAGGCCGAAGAATCTTTGGCTCTAATGCTGGAATTACAGAAGATCAGGGAGTCTTTTGCATATGGACAATAATAAAAGGCTGCTCCAGGATATGGTAAAAGGGATTCAGGCCGAAACCCATAACATTTCCATGATGGAAGTATGTGGAACTCATACTATGGCTATTGCCCAAAGCGGTATCAGAGATCTGCTGCCAGATAATATCAAGCTTATTTCTGGGCCTGGCTGTCCGGTTTGTGTAACTGCCCAGGGGGATATCGATGCAGTAATCGAGCTAGTCAGTAAGCAAGATCTTATTCTGGCTACCTTTGGGGATATGATGAGAGTACCCGGTACCAGCTCTTCCCTGCAGGAAAGCAGAAGCCTGGGAGCAGACATCCGAGTGGTATATTCACCCATGGACGCAGTAGAAATAGCCAGGAATAACCCGGGCCGGGAAATAGTTTTTCTGGGAATAGGTTTTGAAACTACTGCTCCACCAGTTGGAGCCAGCATTGAGGCGGCCCAGGCTGCGCAGGTAAATAATTATTCAGTTCTTTCCCTGCACAAACTGGTTCCCCCGGCTCTGGAAGTCATATTCTCCGATCCCGATATCAAAGTAGATGCCCTTATTTGTCCGGGGCATGTCTCACTGGTCATAGGTTTAGCTCCCTACCGGGAACTGGCGGAAAAACATCATAAGCCCTGTGTTATTACCGGCTTTGATGATGCAGATATCTTACAGGGTATACTCATGATTCTGCTACAGTTCAGACAAAAGCAAGCCCGGGCTGAAATACAATATCGCCGGGCGGTAAAAGAAAACGGGAATCCGGTGGCACAAAGCCTATTAAAACGTGTTTTTCAAGAAGTGGATAGCCGGTGGCGCGGACTGGGTACAATTCCCGGCAGCGGCCTGGAAATAAGCGATGAGTACAGCCAGCATAATGCCCGCCAGAAATTTGCTGTCCCGTATATCGAGGATATCCCTATCAACGGCTGTTCCTGCGGCGAAATATTGACCGGTAAAATGTCTCCCCAGGACTGCCCTTTATTTGGCCAGGCCTGCCATCCATTGAATCCCATTGGCCCCTGCATGGTCTCTCATGAAGGTGCCTGTGCCGCTTATTATAGATACACTCCACTGAGAGGAGCAATTAAATGAAAAACGATCGAATATTAATGGCTCATGGTAGCGGCGGCTTAATGAGCCAGCAGTTGATAGATGAAGTATTCAAAAAAGCCTGGCATAATCCTTATCTGGACCCTATGATGGATGGCGCTGTGCTGGATCTCCCCGCGGGCAAGGCAGTACTGTCCACCGATTCTTTTGTTATTACCCCCTTATTTTTCCCAGGCGGTGATATTGGCAAACTTTCAGTTTGCGGGACAGTCAATGACCTTTTAGCCTGCGGTGCCAAGCCCTTATATTTATCTGCTGCTTTCATAATTGAGGAAGGTCTTCCTTTAGCCGATTTGAAAAAAATAGTGTCATCCATGGCCGATACCGCCAAACAAGCCGGTGTTCAGCTGGTTACGGGTGATACTAAAGTAGTAGAAAAAGGCAGTGCTGACGGTATATTCATTAACACTACCGGGGTGGGTATATTAAGTACCGGAATCGAGTACCGCCCGGATAGAATCACCATCGGCAGCCATATTCTGCTTACAGGGTTTATGGGCGACCATGGACTTTCTATTTTGGCTCAGAGAGAGGGCTTAAGTTTTGGCACCCCGGCAGTTAGCGATTGCGCACCGCTTGTTAAAACAGGAGCAGCTTTAGCCAATTATGGCAATAAAATCAAATGCATGCGTGACCCTACCCGGGGAGGGCTGGCTACCGTGTTAAATGAGTTGTCCCAGCAATCCGGATTGGGAATGCTGGTTAAAGAAGAAAATATCCCGGTTTCTCCCGTGGTACAGGGAGCCTGTGCTATGCTGGGCCTGGATCCTTTCTACATGGCCAACGAAGGTAAAATGGTTATAATAGCGGCAGCTGATATCTCGGCTCGGCTCTTAAACGACCTCAGAGAATTGGATGAAGCTAGGGAAACAGCCATTATAGGCGAGGTAATAAAAGAGCCGGCTGGAATGGTATTAATCGAAACCAGCTTAGGAGCAACACGTATCCTGGGCATTTTGGAAGGAGAACACGTCCCGCGTATATGTTAGAATTAATTGCCCTTCAGAGCAGGCCTGTAAAAGAATAGATATACCCACTTATTACCTAGTGGGAGGCGGTTTTTTCTTAAATCTATAAACTTTTCTCCTATCCACGCAGAATAATTATTCATAAGGCCCCAGTTTATGGACGCAACATTAACGTAAGAGTTCAGTGTAGAATAGGCTCTTTATAAATTAATTTGTCTTTTTTTGCGACTTAAGGTAAGATAATAATTATAAGTGTCGAATATTATGGCGGAGAATCCTTTACTTTAGTATAATTTTATTTCTAGGAGGTTAGTAATGGGGAAATCGTCCGGGAATAGCCTTTATCATCGAGTGGGATTTGCTGATGCCCGCAAAATTCACTTGCTGATTAAAAAAAATATTTTACATGATAAGGGAGATAACCCCCGCAGTTTACCGGGAGCCCTGACTGATCTGACCGAAGAACAGGAGATACAGCTCATGGCCTGTCTGGACCAGTATCGTATTATTGGTGAGCTGGCAGCCGCTATCGTGCATGAGGTCAGAAATCCCATGACCACTGTGCGAGGTTTTCTGCAGCTTTTAAGCGAAAGCGGCGACTTTGCAGGCCATAAAGAATACTTCGATCTGATGATTGAAGAAATTGATCAAGCCAACTTCATAATGAGTAACTTTTTATCACTGGGAAAAGACCAGCATAGCGAATATAAACCTGAAAACCTTAACCAGATAATTGAAAATTACTATTTGATCCTCTCCTCCGAAGCCAAAAAGCACGATCATATGGTAAAAATAATCCAGTCAGAACTGCCCTTGATTCCCCTTGATTTTAAGCAGATCAGGCAGCTTATTTTTAACCTAGTGCAAAATGGGCTGGAAGCGATGTCATCTCCCGGAACCCTAACCATAATGACCTTTAAGACTGCCGAGGAAATTGTATTATCTGTACAGGATCAAGGCTGTGGCATTGATAATGCTATAATGCAGAAACTTGGCCAACCCTTTCTAACTACCAAGGAAAAAGGCACCGGCCTCGGCCTAGCAGTTTGTTACAGGATAGCAGAACAGCATAATGCTCAACTGGAAGTGAAAACTGCTGATCACGGAAGCACTTTTTCGGTAAAATTCCCTATCCCCGGAGGCCAAATCCCCCGATAATAAAATTTAGCTCCTCTATATTTATTCAATATCATAGAATATACAGCTGCTAGTCAGGTGGGATCATAATGAAATTTTCGTTAATTTCATATTCACAAATGCTATGGCCATGGCTGTCATTCCAATCTTTCCATTCTTCATCCAGATCATCCTTATACTGCAGGGAAAACATACAATCATCATTATCTATCCGCCTGAATTCCGACAGGATGATGTCAATCAAAATTAACGCGGTTTTGGGGTCTGGTATAGAGTAGCGGCTTATTCTGCTTTCAAAACCGAACACCCCGGCGAAGATCATCAATTGATAATATTTCTTTACCGGCCTTAGCTCCTTGCATATTTCACCTTCCAGCTGGCTGGCCAGTACTTTCAGTTTTGAATCTTCCTTTGAATCCATGCCTAATACCCCCCGCTTGCTTACAAGGTCTTATTGAATTATATGCCTTAAGCAGAACATATAATATTTATTCCCGCTCTTTTCCATGTTGAAATTCGCTTGTCTGCTAAGGCCTATAAATTACTACATTAAGATTTGTTGACAGCTGTTTTTGTTCTAAATCGCTTGTATATGATTATCTAAACACCAGGGCTATATTGTTGGCTCGAAAACTACTGGTGTTATACGGAAAAGGAACGGGTAATTGGCACAGCTGGGTTTATGTCCTGGAGCCGTCCGATGATGGCCTGAAAGCCCTAATTGTTCGCCATCGCAACAAATATCCGGGCTTCATAAATAAAATCCTGTTCGAATGTTTCGATATCGCTTGTTATATAATGGAACGCAGCCACCTGCTGGGTTTGTAGAAACTTGCGGAAGAGTCTTATGCCTAGGCTGCTCAGTTTTAAAATGAAATTGGAGTGGACAGGCGGCTATACTTTTGCGTCTCCACTCCGGGATCTCTTACACCTTTTCATCCGAGGGCTTTCCCTCTTGCTCCCCATCCAGTGATGGTCTTAATAACTCGACTGTATACCAGTCTATCATCTCCATACTGTCCACCTGCAATGATGCTACATTCTTGCCTATCATCTTGGCAGATGTACTCTGGAATAACCACAGGCAGGGAGCGTCGTCTATTATGATCTCTTCCGCTCTATTCATAAGCTTTATCCTTTCCTGCTTACTTTGCACCTCTGCCCGGGAGGCATCGAGTATTTTGTCTACCTGTGAATTATGATAATTGAAATAGTTGCCAATGCCCACCTTGCTGCTATGAAACATACTGTATAAAAAGCTGTCCGGGTCAGGGTAATCAGCCATCCACTCCAGTCTGAAAAGGCTTAGGTTCATCTGATAAAGCTGCTTTTTATAGTAATCCCATTCCATCGGCTGCAGCTGCACCTTGATGCCCAGTTCTGCCAGCTGCGCTGCAATAGATTCTCCTACTATGCGATGTCCTTCATCTTCATTATAAGTTAATATTAAGGGGGGCAGCCCCTCACCCAGAGGGTACCCGGCTTCCTCCAACAGTTCCTGCGCTTTTTGCGGATCATAAGAGTACCCTCTCATATCACGCTGATATCCAGCCATCCCCAGAGGAATAATACCGTTAGCAGCCCGATAGGAACCCCCCAAGACCTCACCAATAATCAGATTTCTATCTACCGCATAGTTTAATGCTCTGCGCAAAAGGTAATTACCAGCGAAGGGTTCTTTATTTATGTTAAAACCCAGAACATAAATGTTAAAAACAGCTTTGTCTATCAATAATTTTTTGTACTCTTCGCTGGCTTTGATGTTCTTCAATTCATTTATAGGCAGGGAATCCAGATAATCAACCGTACCCGCCTGGTAAGCTGTAAAAGCTTCCGAGCCTTCTGCAAATACCCGAGCCTGTATACCTCCCAGCCCAGGTATGCCTCGGTGATATTTATCATTTCTTTCCAAAATGAATTCCTGATTATCCTTGTTTGCTTTAAATTTGTAGGGTCCGCTACCCGGGGCTGGTCGGGCAGTGTCTTCCGTATCATAGATCCAGAATATAGGATTGGTCAGCATATATATAAAAGCCGCATTAGGCCGGGTAAATTCTACCCTTATGCTTCTATCATTCACTACCTGGATACCGGAAATATCTGCTGTTTTCCCATCGAGGCGTTCCTGACTCCCCTGAAGAGATAAGAACAAACTGATATTGGACCATTCCTTGGTGGTGGAGAAGCTGTTTTCCCAGCATGCTTTAATATCTGAAGCCCGGATCGTTTTGCCATTATGAAACTTCAGCTTATGTTTTATATTAATAGTAAGGGTCTTGCCATCTATCGAATATTTCCAATCACTGGCTATCAAGGGTTTAATACTTTTGCTCTCTTCATCATAATAGACCAGACCTTCATACATAGCAGAAGCCAGGATCCGCTCTTCATGGCTGTCTATCATGGCCGGTTCCAGTGAATCTACCCGGCCAACCAGAGCTGCGTTTAAATTTCTGCTGTCCAGGTTAGCAGTATAGCTTACCCGGTTGTCAATATATATAAGCCCGCCTATAAACAAAAAGAGTCCCAGGACTGCCAATGGTAATCCGACTCTTTGCAGCTTGATGCTCAAATTAATCTCCCCTCTCCAAGCATAAGTAATCCTGAGGAAATTATATTAGACAAGCACCTTTTTTATGCCCTTTTTTACTTTTTTTGCTTTAAATCAACTGAAAAAGATAACCCTGCCGGGGGTTCAGGCCAGCCTACTTATTGCTGGTATAAATAGCTCGATAAGCTTCATAATTCCGCATAACATTTTTCACATAATCTCTGGTTTCTGCAAAGGGAATATCCTTTAATCTTTCTATACTCCCATCCCACTGGCCACTCTGGACCCATTTCCCTACTTTGCCCCGTCCGGCATTATAGGCAGCAATAACCAGAGGCAGATTATCATTAAACTCCTGGCTAAGATTAGCCAGGTACCAGCAGCCAAACTGGATATTGATCTCTGCTTGATTCAGCTGTGCCGTATCAAAGTCTTCTATTCCCCGCTGGCCTGCAATCCATTGGGCGGTCTCAGGCATAATCTGCATAAGCCCTATTGCACCTGCAGATGATTGAGCAGCGGGCTGAAACTTGCTTTCCGCTCTGATAATAGCAAAAACCAGGTAGGGATCCACCTGATTGTCATAAGCAGAGCTGAAGACAATATCCCGATGAGGCTCAGGATAAAATATACTGATCCATTTAGGAAAAGAAATGACTAAAGCTAAAAATATCAGTATTACTATCCATAATATTTTGGGAAACCGGCTTTTTGACTTTCGTTTCAAGCAAAAATCTCCTTACCATGCCACGGGGACGGTCCTTTTAACACGATCTCATACACTAATATATATTATTCAAGTACCCTTAACAATACCATTATAATTATCTATGATAAACTGCCGCATTTTATCGGGACTTCCAGTATTGCATATTATTAAATCGGCACGTTGGGCCTTTTCATCCAACGGCATCTGGGATTGGATTCTGCGCAGAGCATCTTCCCGACTGATACCATCCCTGTGCATAAGCCGGGTAACCTGGGTTTCCAAATCTACCCAGACCACCCACACCATATCACATAGAACTTGCATATTAGTTTCATAGAGCAGGGGAACTTCCAGTACCAACACCCCAGTAGGATGCTCCCGCCCCGCCTGCTTCAACCGTCTTCTAATCTCGTCCATGATAAGGGGATGGGTCAATTCATTTAATTTTTTTAAATAATCAGGATGGGCAAAAACAATCAGTCCCAACTTCTCCCGATTTATAGTTTTATCAGAGTTTAATATGTCCGGGCCAAAGAACTCAACTATCTCACGCCAGGCAGGCCGGCCCGGCTCCACAGTATATCTGGCGACCTCATCAGCGTCAATAATTATGCAGCCTAATTCTCTTAAAGTGCGGGAAGCTGTACTTTTACCGCTGGCAATTCCCCCCGTAAGACCAATAATTTTCATCAGCTCACTCACCAACTTTTAAATAAATTCACTGATACCTATTATTATAAAGATTAGACCTGGTATAATGGCGGATAGGCTTTTTATTAACCCGTGACTAAAATAGGCTCCGATGAATAATCCTAGATTCACCAGTATAAATTTTAACACACCCACCGCCAGTACTGTATAAAAAATGTTCATACCGGTCATAGCCATGCCGATGCCGGCTCCCAGAGCATCCAGAGCCAGCGCTAAGCCTAGAAAGAAAGCCTCTCTGGCACTGATTACTCCCGACTTATCGAAATCAGCCCAGGCCGGTTCACGGAGTATTTGTATAATTATTCCTAGCGGTTTAATGGAGAGACTCAGTATGGGTTGATCTTCTTCGCCTTCCACTCCATTAATCTTTTCGCAAGCTGCCTGGAGTAGGAAATAACATCCTATTCCTGCTATAAGCAGTGCCCCTATTTTGCCAGCCCATCCGGCAGGTAAAAGGGTTGCCAGCCCCTGGCCGCAAAGCATGGAAAAACAAACCGCCAGAGCCGATGCCAGGGCAATAACCAGCAGGGATAACAGGGGGATTTTGATTCTCTTTACCCCGTAGGCAACACCTGCCGCAAAGCCATCGGCACTAACCGCTAGGCCAAACAAGACTGCTGTTAACAGCTCCAAGACAGACACCCCTATCCGATTAGTAGTTGGTTTACATCTACTATATGGATAAAAGTATTGGAGTGTTACTCCACCTGCCTCAATTCTGACAGCTTTCACAGTAGTGACTGCTCCGGCCTCCTATTGCTGCCCGGATTATCAGTTCTCCGCAGCGGGTACACTTTTCCCCCTCCCGACCGTAGGCCTGCAACTGCTCCTGGAATCTTCCCGGTTCATTATTTCCATCCCGATAATCCCTGAAAGTGGTGCCCCTTTTTTCAATACCCTGGCGCAGTACTCGCTTGATGGCCCGGCTCAAGCGTAATGCTTCTTCAGGAGATAAAGAACCCGCTGCCCGGTCTGGTCTGATACCGGCCATGAAAAGTGCTTCATCAGCATAAATATTGCCTATACCTGCTATCAATTTTTGATCCAGAATCAAGGTTTTTATGGCTACACGGCGATTATTAATGATAGAGTTTAAATAAGCTGCACAGAAATCCCGGTTAAGCGGCTCTTTGCCTAATTTGCCGGTGATAGTATCCGGGTCTCTTAAAAGCCATATACCCCCAAAGCGGCGGGGGTCTTGAAAAACTATCTTCCGGCCATTATCCAGCTGGATTATGAAGTGTATATGTTTTTCGGTCCCCTGTTCATGATTCTCCAGAATATAAAAACGGCCACTCATACCCAGGTGGACCAATATATTATAATCACCCTCGGTCAGACTCATGATCAGATATTTACCGCGGCGTTTAAAACTGTCAATAGTCCGTTCATGCACTGCTTCTGGTTCAAACTCCCTGATCCTTATGATATCCGGCCGGATGATCTCTATTTTGCTTATTCTGGCTCCTTCATTGGCAGCTAGCGATCTTTTTATAGTTTCGACTTCTGGTAATTCAGGCATAATACCCTCCGATTATCTATTTTGCTGCTTTGCAGGAGAAAACTCCTGCATATCATACCAGTTCCTTCCCATCTTCAGGGACACGGTTAAGGGGACTGCCAGCTTATAGGCATTTTCCATACAATTACTTAACAGGATAGCTACCTGATCTATCTCCCTGTCCGGCACTTCCAAAATTAAATCGTCATGCACCTGGAGGAGTAGTCGGCTTTCCAGTCCCCTGGATCTGATCTCGCGTGATACATCAATCATAGCCAATTTTATAATATCAGCCGAACTTCCCTGTATCGGGGTATTAAGAGCCATTCTCCGGGCAAAAGACTGCAGCATTTTATTGCTGGCATTCAGATCAGGCAGATATCGACGCCTTTTTAGAATAGTCTCCACATAACCGTGCTCCTGGCCAAACTTGACAATGTCATCCATATAGCGACGTACGCCTGGATAACTGTCCAGATAATTATCTATATACACCCTGGCCTCTTTGCGGCTTACCCCGGTATCCCGGGCCAGACCAAAATCACTTATGCCATAAATGATACCGAAATTCACCGCTTTGGCCCGGGATCGCAATTCTCCGGTCACTTCTTCCAGCGGCACGTGAAATATTTCGGCTGCGGTTCGGCTGTGGATATCGATCCCTTCTCTAAAGGTTTTTATCAGGTTCTCATCTCCGCTGATATGAGCCAGGGAGCGAAGATCTATCTGGGAATAATCCGCGGATAGAATAAGGTGCTGTTCATCCTGGGCGGTAAAAGCGCGACGTATCCTCCGCCCCTCTTCCACTCGAATAGGTATATTCTGCAGATTAGGTTCTATGCTGGATAAGCGCCCCGTAGCGGTCTGCGCCTGCTTGAATATAGTGTGAATCCGGCCGGTCTCAGGGTGAATATATCCCTGCAAGGCATCAGCATAGGTAGATTTTAATTTAGCCAGCTGCCGGTAGTCCAATAATAAAGGTATGATCTCATGGTCTTCATAAAGCTCCTCTAAAATATCAGCTCCAGTAGAATATCCGGTCTTGGTCTTTTTAATTACCCTTAAGCCCAAATCCTCAAAGAGGACTTTCCCCATCTGTTTAGGGGAATTAATATTGAATTCGCTGCCGGCCAGTTCATATATTTCCCTTTCATCATGAGCTATTCGTTCCGATAATTCCCGGGATATATCCAGCAATATTTTGCGCTCTACCTTTATTCCTGCATATTCCATCTCTGCCAGTACCGTGGATAGAGGGAGCTCTACACGATAATAAAGTGATTTCAAATCATCATCCGCCAACCCCTGCAGGGTCACGAATAGTTCTTTTATCCGGCTCGCCAGCAGCACATAATCACTGCGGTCTACATTAAGATTCAAATACCTGTACATGGTTAGCGACAGCTCGGCCCCGTCGAAAGCGGGATCTATGACATAAGCCATCAGCATGGTATCTCCCTCTATCCCCTGCAGCTTTACCCCGTGTCTCAGCAATAGTACCTGGGCAAATTTAGCATTATGGAAGTATTTTTTGATCTGCTCGTCTTCCAACATCGGCTTTATCCAGGCAATTTTCTCATAACGTCCTTCATTAAAATTAATATAATAAACCTGCCCCGCACTCTCTATATATACCGCCTGCAAGGTGCCCCACATAGGATGGTGCCCCTCACTCTCTGCAATCAGGGACATCCCTTCCTGCCCGACAGTTTTGATCAAATCAGCCATCTGGGTAGCTGAAGTTACTTTGATAAGTGACAGCTGTTCCCCCGAAAGCAGCTCAGGGCTTTTATCCATTTGCCGATCTTCCAGTTCCCTTAAGAAGTTATTAAACTCCAGTTCCTTATAAATCTTTTTCAGGCTTTCATAATCCGCTTCCCCCAGCAGATAATGGTCCATATTTTCTTCCAGTTCCACATCTGTGGCAATGGTCCCCAAATCCCGGCTTAAAAAAGCCTGCTCTCGGTACTCCGACAATTTCTCCACCAGCTTTTTGCCTTTCACCTGATCCAGATGCTGGTATAAATTTTCCATATCCCCAAATTCCTTAATTAATTTGATAGCAGTTTTGGGCCCTACTCCCGGCACTCCGGGAATATTATCTGAGACATCCCCCATCAGGCCTTTAATATCCTTCATCTGCTCAGGATTCACTTCCCATTTGGCCTTCACCTGAGCAGGATCATACTTCTTTGTCTCACTGATCCCTTTACGGGTCATAATCACCTTAACCTGCTCAGAGACCAGTTGCAGGGTATCACTATCTCCGGTTACCACTACCGTCTCCCAACCTTTTGCATCCGCCTGTTTGCACAAGGTACCAATGATGTCATCCGCTTCAAACCCATCCTTTTCCAGATATACTATGTTCCTCGCTTTAAGCACCTCTCGCAGCAACCCAAACTGCCCGATTAGCTCATCCGGGGGGGCCGAGCGATTGGCCTTGTAATCCTGATACATTTCCCGTCGAAAAGTATCCCGGCTCTTGTCAAAAGCCACCGCAATATGGGTTGGTTGCTCTTCCACTACCACCCGGTTAAACATGCTAAAGAACCCATACACCCCATTGGTAAAAACCCCTTGGCTGCTTTGCAAAAGCGGTAAAGCATAGAAAGCCCGGTATAAAAGGCTGTTTCCATCTATCAGCATAATTTTAGGCTTCATCCGATTCATCCTTCTCCTAACTTAATTACTCCCCCCATTATACCGCAAGCTCCATATAAGTTGACAGCACATATCAGGGGAACGATACTTGCGATATACTTAAGGCTATATCACAAGTACCACCCCTGACCTACGCGCTCCTAAAATCGTGTTAAAAGGATGGTCCCTGTAACACGATTTTAAATATAGTTTTTTTTGAAAATGCTTCTGGCTCTACTCAAACGCGACTTAACGGTACCAATAGAACAATTCAACACTTGTCCTATTTCCTCATAACTCAATCCCATCATATCTCTTAGTATGATGACCGTTTTATGCTGGGGTTTCATAGCATCCAAGATGCTCTGTATGTAAAGGGACATTTCCTGCTGCTCATATAACTCCTCTACCGTTGGCCGGGCGTCTGCCAGTTCTTTTTCCAGATCGCCATCCCCGGTCTCTACCGGCTCATGAATGGATATGGTAGGCACTCTTCTTTTACGCCGCCTGATTTCATCCAGACAAACATTGCTGGCTACCCGGTACAGCCAAGTACCGAAACTGGATTTGCCCCGGAAAGAATCCATGGAGCGGAATGCTTTAATAAATGTCTCCTGAGCCATATCATATGCATCTTCTTCATTGCCCAAATAGCGGTAACACAAAGTATATATCTTAGACTGGTATTCTATCACCAATTGCTCAAAAGCCCCAATCTCGCCCCGTCTGCTTTTGAGGATCAAATCCTGCTCTGTCACCATATTATCTCCCCTGTTTCGAATTCTGCGGCATAAATAGCATGGAAAGATATATTATGCTTTTAATAACTGTTTCAAAATTCGTCATAAATCCGCCTTAAACCTTTGATTAAGCCCTGCCATCTTATGTCAGGGGGGGTATTATCTTCACCTTTCGGTTAAATCCGGGGATTATGGTCGGGGGCCCCAGGCCGGCCAATGTTAATTTAGACAAAGCTCCTTGACAAGCACCGGTCCGGAATCTATAATAAAGTTTGCGTTAAATATGAATTTTTTTTGCCCGAGTGGTGGAATGGCAGACACAGTTGACTCAAAATCAACCGTCCTCAGGACGTGGAGGTTCGAATCCTCTCTCGGGCACCAAAAGACCTTTACATCCCTATAATTAGGGATGTTTTTTATTCCATATATTTACCCTTAGTGCACTAACACCTCCATACTGCCCTTCTTCTTGAGACCATATATTGAGATTAACAATACTAACATGGGCGTATAACTCAGGCTGAGTTGACCAATCGCAATTGTTAATATCAAATCCTTCCCAAGATACATGCTGAATTATCAATAATGGCCCGCGTCAAACCCTCTGTAATATTTATAATATTTAGCCCTTCGTCCTATATTAATCCCCATTGCAAAATATTTAGGTATATTGTACAATATGAATAATTAATATAGGAGGTTGGTCGGGATGAAAAAAGAACACCTCATTTTCCTGGTTTTCATTGCCTCAGCTGCCCTAGTAAGTGGATATACCCTGTCCTTCACCAGTTGCTATAAAGTAATTATGCAACAGGACCCGGAAAGGGGAGCAATAATAGCCGAACAGCAAAGTGAAAATCAAAACATAGCTCCAGATATATCTGATAACAGCACCGCAGCAGAAGGGTGCAGTGTTGCCTGTTTAAGTGATGTTCAAACCCAGCCATCCATTGGGACGGCTAAAAGCAAGACCGAAATGATGGTAATAGACAATATCGAAAAGGCAGAAATAGAAGCCATGCTCACTGCGCTTGGTTTGCAGGAGGGGCAGGAATACACTCAGTTTATTCGGGATTTTCAGCAACAGCAATTGCTGGAACCCACCGGCATTCTGGATTCTGCCACCCTTAACCTGATAATGCAGCAGGTTAAATTAGACAAAGTTATTCAAAGACTTAGATCTTAATTTATAATCCCGGGCGGATATCTCTACCTGCTCCGGAATTTTTATTCCGGAGCCTTCGGTATGAAAGCTTAATTTGCCCTCCCTATAATGGTACTTATTATGTTAGAATTTTATTATTGGGGGGTTAATAATGTCCTATAAGACAGACATGCATTCACTAGATATAATACTAAATCCTATACTGCATAACGTTGACGAAGGCGTACTAATTACCGACACTTTTCAAAATGTTGTCTTTATGAATGAAAGTGCCGAAAAGATTTTTAATACTGATTCCCTTAATGTTCTAGGCAAACATGTAGATTTACTTAAACCCAGCCTTGAGTTTTATGATATGATCAGCAGTCGCGAGCTATACTTGCAGGAAAAGGAATTTATCAAGGGAAATGAAGTAATTATCAGAAAGGGTCTGCTGGAGGTCAATCCTAATTCTTTTGTATGTTATGCGATATTTCGAGTTGTCGACAGCTTTGAAGATGATCAGCTCAATTCGCTTTTGCAGAATCCCTATGAGGGTATTGCAGTATTCGATGATCATACCCGCTTAATTTGGGCCAACGAGGTCTGTTACAAATATTTTAACTGCAGGTACAAAGAAGATTTAAGAGAAAATTTGAAGTCTCTAATTCCGCACTCCACGCTGCGCAATGCCATAGAAGAAGCCCTGCCCTTGTTTGGAAGAACTATCTCCCACAGCGGAAAAGCAGTGGATTTGATTTATCTCCCCATAATTAGAAGCAACCGCTCTATTGGAGTTATTGTCAAGAGTACCTTTTCCGCATTTAATCCTACACCTCTTAACTTTCAGCCGGAGCCGGAAAATGACAGCACTAGATATTTTCTGGATGATATAGCCGGACGCAATAAAGCGCTGATTCTACAGAAACAATTAGCCATAAAAGCTGCCCGAACCGCTTCTACGGTTTTGATAACCGGCGAAAGCGGTACTGGTAAAGAGGTCTTTGCCCATGCCATCCATAACCTGAGTTCCAGACGAAAAGGTCCTTTCATTAAAGTTAATTGTGCCGCAGTACCCGAAACCCTGCTGGAGTCTGAATTATTCGGTTATGCGGAAGGGGCTTTTACCGGCGCCCGCAAAGAAGGTAAGCCGGGTAAATTTGAGTTAGCAGATAATGGCAGCATCTTCTTGGACGAAATTGCGGATATGTCTATGGCCATGCAGGGTAAACTATTAAGGGTTCTGCAGGAAAGAGAATTAGAGCGAGTCGGAAGTATCCGTTCCACTCGTATAGACGTCAAGGTAATAGCTGCAAGTAATAAAGATTTAAACTGGCTAGTAAAAGAACAAAAGTTTCGCGAAGATTTGTATTATCGCTTAAACGTAATCGTGCTCAATCTTCCCCCACTGCGAGAACGCAAAGATGATATTCCGATACTCAGCCGAGTACTTTTACGCCGTTTGAATGAACATCTAGGGACCGACATAAGTACTATCAGCCCGGAGGTCATATCATGTTTTCAATCTTACAATTGGCCGGGCAATATTAGAGAACTGGAGAATATTCTGGAAAGAGCAGTTAACTTTTGCGAACATGGTCCCATTACCATAGAACACATACCGGAAACTATGCAATCTTTTACCCGTGAATCTCCAATATCCTTAGGACAGAATTCCCTGGAGAGGCATCTGCAGGAACGAGAAAGAGAAGCCATCATCCAGGCCTTGGAGAATACATCAGGCAATAAGAGCCAGGCCGCAAAATACTTAAAGATACATCGTTCGGCTTTATACCGAAAAATGAAGAAACATCAGATCGGACCATAACTGTCCTGTTTTAGATACGTTGTCTCAT
>CAZHHJ010000027.1:0-23216 GCA_964531295.1 uncultured Syntrophomonas sp. | reverse complement strand
GGGTTTTTTAGTCTATAATTAATTTGTATACAAATTAATTGTTAACTAGGTATTATTTATCAATATTTCCATCAGAAATTAGTCAAAAAAATGGATAAGCTGTTCTATAATAGTATATAGATATCGATAAGAAAGGGGTGTTTAAATCGATGAAGGATTACCCCGGTAAAATAATTGAAGTCAATTTATCTACCGGAACAATTCATAGCAAGCAGGTAGAAACCGACTTATTAAGACAATATCTAGGTGGCATTGGGTTCAATGCCAGGATTCTATATGACGAAATCGCAGCGGGAACAGATGCTCTGGGTGAAGGGAATGTTCTGGCGTTTGCTGCCGGGACCCTGGTAGGCACCCCTTTTCCCACCGCATCACGGACTGAAGCTTCAGCTAAATCTCCTTTGACAGGTTACTTTGGCACCTCCAATTCCGGGGCATTTTTCGGTACCCAGTTGAAAAATGCGGGCTATGATGCACTGGTGGTTAAGGGCAAATCAGCCACTCCGGTATATATAGTAATCCGGGATGAAGAGGTTGAGATACGGGATGCTGCTTTCCTATGGGGTAAGGAATGCTGGGAAAGCATAGACCTACTGGAGAAAAAGCATTATGGAGCAGAGTTTGCTCTGATTGGACCGGCGGGAGAAAACCTGGTCCGCTTTGCCAGTATTGAGAATGGCCGCTATGATGGGTGGGGGCGTACCGGATTGGGAGCGGTGATGGGCTCAAAAAAACTGAAGGCCATAGCCGTTAGGGGAAGCAGGGGCAGGAAAGTACATGATCCGGTTGCTTTGCTGGAAGCCGTTCGAAAAGGACAGCAGCTCATAAAATCGGCATCTTCTTATATAGCCTTTACAGAATATGGCACTCTGAATGCCAGTATACCTTACAATAATAATAACGCTATTTCTGCCCATAACTTTACTAAAGGTTCCCTGCCGGATTGGAAAGAGATCGGCGGTAAACAGATCGTAGATAAATACGCAAGCCGGCATGTGGCCTGCCAATCCTGTGTTATTGCCTGCGGCCACTGGGCGGAAATAAAAGAAGGCAAATATGCCGGGGTAAGAGTCAAGGACCTGGAAATCACTCCAGTAATGTCCTTCGGGGCTACGGTTGGCTTGAATACCGAAGCTATCATAAAGGCCAGTGAAATTTGTCAGCGCTATGGTGTGGACATGGTTAGCGCAGGAGGTGTGCTGGGTTTTGCTATAGAGCTTTATCAAAAGGGCATCATCAGCAGTGAGGATGTGGGTTTTGAACTGGATTTTGGAGACGATGAGGCAGCATTTAAGCTGTTACAGATGATCATAGAGCGGGAAGGCATAGGAGATATACTGGCTGAAGGTACCAAAAGGGCGGCCGAAAAATTTGCCGGCGCCGATCGCTATGCCATTCATATCAAAGGCATGGAAATACCCATGATCGATCCCCGGGGCCGTTGGTCAACCTGGACTCTGGGCCTGCTCACCAACTTAAGGGGCGGAGACCATCTGCGCTGTCGTAATCCGGTAGAGAACCTGCGCTATAATGATAAAGATGAAGAATACAGGAAAGAGCGCTTTGGATTTAAAAAACTGATGTATGATCACTTGGATATGCCGGAAGAACTTAAAAACAAGGCCATTGATATAGAAAATGACCAGGTGGATATAGCAGAAATGTCCAGATGGGCGGAAGATTTAATAAACCTCTATAACTCGGTGGGGATATGTATTCGGCCACCGGTGATGGAAAAGGTTGGACCTACCATTATAGCCGAAGCCTGCCGGGCTTTTACTGGTATAGATTTTACCGCGGCTGGGCTGGCCCAAAGCGCTGAACGAGTCTGGAATTTAATTAAACTCTTTAATCTCCGGGAAGGGGAAAAAGCCGATGCCAGCAAATTCCCCCGGCGTTTCTATGAAGAAGCAATTGATGGCCGGATACTGAATGAGGAGAAAGTCCAGGTCGTCCTGGAGAAGTACTACCAGGTTAGAGGCTGGGATAGCCAGAGCGGTAAGCCAGATGATCAAACCCTGGCCAGACTGAATTTGAATGAACAATAGGATATAATGGAGAAGATGGAATGGCGATGAAGAGAATACATGTGAATCCGGAGGCCTGTGATGGCTGTGGTATATGCCAGCTGGTGTGCTCGGCTAGTAAAGCCGGGCAGTGGCATCCGGCCTTTTCCAGAATAAAAATCAAACAGCAACCGGAATATGGACTGAATGTGCCAGTGCTTTGTATGCAGTGCGCTAATTCCCCCTGTGAAATATCCTGTGTTATGAACCTGATCTATAAAGATCCGGATACTGCTTATACTCTGCGCCATAGCGATCGCTGCATAGGATGCCGGGCCTGTGAGATTGCCTGTCCTTTTTCCGCCGCGCTTTTGGATCCCATAAGTGAGGTAGTGGTAAACTGCGACCTGTGCGGGGGGAATCCAGAGTGCGTAAATTACTGTCCAAATGGGGCCCTGATATTTACGGATATAGCCGAAGCAACCGATGAGAAGCGAAGGGCGGCGGCTGCTTTGAGAATATTGAAGCAGCCAGGCGACTTTGCTTAAGTAGGGGAGGAAGCCATGAGAGTACTCATTATAGGCAATGGTGCTGCTGGCAATCAGGCAGCAGCCAGTATAAGGAAATACAATTCCGTATGTGAGATCGTCATGTTTGCTATAGAGTCCTATCCAGAATATTCTGCCTGCGCATTGCCGGATGTGCTGGCGGGATGGATTCCGCTCAGCAAAACCTTCTTAAAAACCTCGGCAGATTATGAGCAGCAGGTGATTGAGACCCGTTTTACGCAGGAAGTGAAGCATATCGATATTTATAATCACTGCCTGGAAACTGAAAATAAAAAGCATTACTACGATTGCCTGATCATAGCTTCGGGCAGCCAGCCGGTAATACCACCGGTAGGGGGCTCTCGATTAAAGGGCAACTTCGTGATCAAAACACCTCAAGACATAGAGCATATCCTGGGGCATAAACCAGGCCGAGCAGTAGTAGTAGGGGCAGGTAATATCGGGGTAGAAAGCGCTGTTGCCCTCAGGAACAGAGGGTGCAGTGTCCATCTGATCGAGATGCAGGATTGGATAATGCCCCTGCTATATGACCAGCGGCCAGCCATGATAATACAGAAGATGCTGGAAGAGGAAGGCATACGGGTTTTAACCGCTACCAGAGTGATGGGGGTGGCAGGCCAGGAGCGGGTGGAGAAGGTGCTGACCGGACAGCAGGAGATAGAATGTGATACAGTTATCTGGGCTGCCGGAGTGAAGCAGAACGTAGAATTAGCCCGGCAGGCAGGTTTGTCAATAGGGAAGCTGGGAGGCATTGAAGTTGATCAGCACATGCAGTGCAGTCAGGCAGGCGTCTATGCCTGTGGTGATTGTGTGCAGTTCAGGCAGGTCTTCACCGGACAGCCTTCCTTGAGCCTATTATGGTCCAGCGCCAAAAGGCAGGCGGAAGTTGCAGCCGCCAACTGCCTGGGTCAGCAGGATGAATATGAAGGCAACTGCAGCCTAGTCATAGAAGAGATTAGGGGTGTACCCTGTGTCGCCCTGGGCTTAAACCTTGCTGGGCTGGCTGGATATGAAGCTAAAGTTATTGAACACCAGGGCCAGGATATCTATTATCGCCTTTTAACAGTAGGGGATAGAATAGCAGGATTTCAATGCGTTGGCAGGTTGGAAGGAGCAGGTGCAATTTTTAGCATGATAAAAAGAGGAACAACTCTATCAGAGGCCAGGCAAGTGCTGCGCAACAAGGGGCTGATTTCTAGTATGGCCTGGTATTTGGACAGTAGCAGATATTTGGCTGGTGAATATTAAAGTAGGCCTGGCAAAGGAGGAAATGATGGAAAACTTAATTTTTATTGATTATGAGAAATGTGTGGGATGTGCTACCTGTGAAATGGTATGTTCTCTGGTTCATGAAGGAATATGTTCGCCCGAGCTTTCTCGTATCAGAGTAGTCAGATATCCTACAGAGGCCTTTAATGTACCCATAACCTGCGCCTTCTGTGAAGATCCACCCTGTGTGAGAGTATGTCCCACAGCGGCCATTAGCAAGAATGAGGACACCGGCTATGTAGGAATTAACCCGGCCCTGTGTATCGGCTGCCGGCAGTGTGTGCAGGTCTGTCCCTTTGGGCACGCCAATTTCAATCCGGTCCAAGGCACGGCTTTTAAGTGCGATTTGTGTGGGGGATCTCCGCAATGTGTGGAATTCTGTTGGACAGATGCCCTGCAGTATATTCCCCTGGAGCAGGCCTTAGGAGAGAAAAGGGATAGAGTAGGCAGAAAAGTTCTGGCAGGAGCTTAGCCCAAGCATTTTATATCAGATTTAGCTTGCTTTTAACTAACGCTATAATACAAGTCAAGTGAAATCCATTGATGACAGAGGAGGATCTATATGTCCCGGAAAACCAAATGCCGGCGGGTAGGCCATATACCACGGTCCAGGCTTTTTAAGCCGGCCGGTATACCTGCTTATGACCTGGAAGAAATCACATTGAAAATAGAAGAAGCAGAAGCCCTCCGTTTAAAAGACCTGGTGGGTATGGAGCAAGTAGACTGTGCAGTAGAGATGGGAGTATCCCGGACCACTTTTCAACGGATATTGATAGAAGCTCGGCAAAAAGTAGCTGATGCAATAATAAACTCCAAGGTAATGGTCCTGGAGGGTGGCCATTATGAACTGGTAGAAGACTGTCGCCAACACAGGCACCGGAATCGTCACGGATCCAGCGACAATGATGAGGACTAAAATCAAAATAAATTTAAAGTAAGAATCAGGCCGGATGGGTAGTCTTACCCATCCGGCCTGTCGATAATAATAAGCCCAGAGTTACTTAATTATCGTGATTGGTATATCCTTTTTCCTGGGCCAGCAGATCCAGATAAATGGTTTCAATGTTGGCGATAAACAGGTCTGTACTGCCTCCGCCCTGCTTTTCATCATAAGTTTTCAAATAGCCCTTGCATTTTTCGCAGGTGTATAGCTGGTGAACATCATCATTTTCAATGCTAAGGTACTTGATGGTTCCCGGGGTATCATTGCCGCAGTGGACACACTGCAGATATTTAGCTTCCCATTCGATAAAACAACGATCACAGAACATGAAGCGTCGATTATCAATCGGTCTGAGTCGGCTGAAGTGTGATTTACTTCCACAGACCGGACACAGAGATGGGAAATCCCAGTACTGAAAGGTGTCTTCCTGCAGCTGTCCCTGATAAGGTGCAGCATAAATTCTCAGGAAGGGCCTGAGCGCATGTTCAAAAAGGAATACCATAAGTTCAGCTGATAGGCCATAAGTTTTGGCCAGCATCACAAAAGGTTCATACCGACTGTTTAATAAATCCTTAATCAGCTGTTGGTAGTCTAGTTGTTCACTGTCCTGCAACAGACTATCCATCGCTTTTTTAAGTTCTGGTCGGGATTCACCCATGAATGCAAGTAAATCTTTAAAAATCGGCCGGTATTGTACCGGATCAACAATGAATTTGCCCAGGATAATTAGGGGCTTTTTTTGTTCCGCCAGCAAGGGTAAAATATCATCCATTATCTCATAGGAACAGGTTTTCTGCAGCTTAATCTGCTGTTCATTTTGCCAGGTCTCCAATTCTTTATAGAAATCCAAATACCCCTCGGGAAGCTCAACCGGAGTATGACTATTGCTATTCATTACTATTATCACTCCTTAAAAGTGTCATTAGGGGGCGGTTCTCTTGTCCAAGTTCCCATTGAGATGAGTCATTGGCCACGTTTCTTTATAAGATGTTTTTCGACATCATCTTAATTATTACTAATAAACATAAAGGGGGAGTATCCTCCCCCTTTAAAGCAGCCGATGGTTAGCCCTTACTCTCCTTCAGCTTTTTCTCCAAAGTTTTCATCGTACCAGGTTTTATGGTGGTGTTCAGCCCAATCTGATCTAACCGTACCTTTCCACATACCCCAGAAGGATTCACCAGAGCCGGGATGGAAAGATCCCAGGTATCCATGCATACATACCATAAAGGTAGCCAGTACCATACTGATATCATGGATAGGATAAGAAACTCTCACCAGACCGGCTGGGAATATAGTTGGAAACCACATGATGTAGCCGCTCAACACCAAAAATATTACTGCAGTGGGAGTTAGCAGGGAGTTTCCTTTTTCGCCCCCATTAAACTTAGTCTGGGGAGGCATTTTTACCTTAAAGCCCAGAAACTCAAAGGGAAATAACATGATAAACTTAATGTCGTTCATACCAAAGCGAAGTATATCCTTGATCCAGGCTATTATTACCTTGAAATTGCCTACCACAAATACAGCTATCACTATGGTCAAGCCTACTGCAGCTATCCTGTGCACCAGACCAGCCCCCTGGAAACCGCCGAAGATTGCTGCTAACCAGTCGCCCCTATTCAGGAAAAGTGGCAGACCGGTAAAGAGACAAAGTAAAAAGGTCACAGTATGTCCCCAGTGGGTGAACCTGGACAAGAAGTTGAATCTTTGTACGCGAGGAACATCCTCTTTATATTCTGGAATCCATTGCATTACTCATGACCTCCTTCCGTATGGTCTCCATTTTTATTGGCCAGTATTCTGGTGGTTACAAAACTGACTGCTGACCCAGCTAGGGCCACGGGGATTAGCCAAGCGAAATAAGGCTGTACCCAATTTTGCCAGAAGGGAATCTGTCCCGCCACCTTGGGATCAACCGGTAGTTCAAACTTGTCGGGCGTATCGGTGAGAACATATAACTTGTTCAAACCACCCAGTTCCAGCTTGCCGTATATGGTTGCCCGGGGAAAGCCGTTGGCTCGAAGAAATTTAACCCTTTCTTCCGCTACCTGCAACAGTTCATCCCGGTCTCCGAAGGTCAGGGCTCCGGTAGGGCAGGTACGTACACAGGCCGGGGTCATTCCTTCCTCCACCCGGTCCTTACAAAGGGTGCATTTCCTAGTTTTGTCTTCTCTCTTGCGGTATTTGGGTATCTCAAAGGGACAAGCGTAGGAGCAGTACTGGCAGCCAATACACTTGTCCGGGTCATGAGAGATTGCTCCCCAGGAAGTCTTGGAATAAGCCCCCGTTGGACAAACACTCATGCAGGCCGGATCAAAACAATGCATACACTGACGCTTAAGGAAATTCCAGTACACACCATCCACCGGATCTTCGCCTTCAAAAAATTTAATGATGGTATAAGTGTCACCATTGGTATCTTTATGAGTCTGATAATTACCCTTGAATGGTTCGATAACTGCCGGCAGTTGATTCCAGTCTTTGCAAGCTACCTGGCAACCACGGCAGGCTGTACATTTGCTGACATCATATAAATTCGTCATTCTTGCCATAGTTACGCCCTCCTTATATTGCATAGCCATGCTTTATATTCTGGAATCATGGTATTAGCGCATCCAACATGCGGGGTCAACCGGTTAGCTATGTCGCCGGTGGCAAATCCTTTAAATCCATATTGCCAGAGGAGACCAATTTCGTGAATCTGCTTGTCGTGTATCTTAAAAGGCTTAAAACGTTTAGTAACACACGCTATCGCTTCAATATCACCGCGAGTAGTAGAGATAATTACCTTATGTCCATTAGCAATACCTTTTTCTTTGGCTAGCTGTTCACTCAACTCCACCATCATACCCGGCATAAGCTCAGCTAACCAGGGCAGGTTACGGGTTAAAGCGCCGGTTTGCCAGTGTTCAGTTACCCGGTAGGTAGTCGCAACTATGGGATAATCCTCCGGGGTACCCTGTTTATCTGGTTCCCAGACTTTCACAGCCGGGTTTAAATTCCGGGAATTCATAGTATTAGCGGTTGGACTTTCCCAGGGTTCGTAATGCTCGGGAAATGGACCGTCCTTCATAGAAGTCTTGGCGGCAAATAAACAGCCCTTTCCTTCAGGACGCATGATAAACGGCATGGCCTTTTCAGGCGGTGAAGTTTTGCCGGTGTCACATACATCATCTCCCACCCAGCTGCCAACTACCTCGGGTTTAGTGGGGTCGGAAATTTTAGTGGAATCCCAACGAATTAAAACCCGTTTTTCATCGCCAGGCCAGGGAGTAACTCCATCCGGCTGAATTGCGCAACGGTTGTACACTATACGCCGGTTAAGAGGCCAAGACCATGCCCAGTTGGAGAATAAGCCCAGGCCATCCTTGGAATTATCCTTATTATCTCGATTCTTGGGTTTATATATTACCTCGCCATCCTTATAGGTCATTGCTCCGCAATAAACCCAGCATCCACAGGCTGTACTGCCATCATCGGTCAGTTTGGGGAATCCTTCTACGGGTTTGCCATCAGCTACGTTAAAGCCACACAGTTCTGTTGCTACCTTGAGAATATCATCTTCGCCATGTTCATCATCGTAGTCCCAGGTCAGTTTGGTAATAGGTTCATCCTCGGGTCTGCTGCTGCCTGCGTAGAGTTCCTTGATTTTCTTGCTCAGCTCATTAAATATCCACAGATCGGCTTTAGATTCACCTACGGGGTCAGCACCCTTCCAGCGGTATTGCACCCAGCGTCCAGTTTGCGCAGCGGTTCCTTCTTTTTCATATACTGCTGCAGCTGGGAGGAAAAACACTTCGGTCTGAATGTCTGGGGGAGCAATCTCGGGTACATTCTCGTTTTTTGTAGCTCTTGTCCAGGCCGGGTAGGTCCAAAAATCCGCGGTTTCATTAAGAAACAGATCAACTGATACCATCCACTTCAACTTGGTCAGAGCTTCCTGTTCCTTATTAGCATTGGGTCCGCCCACCACCGGGTTAGTGCCATTTACAAACAAGCCATCTATTTCTCCTCTATGCATAGCTTCGAACATGGCTATATGGGAATAGTTTTTGTTTTCATCCCGCTTGGGCATATAGTGATAAGCAAAGTCATTATCCGGGTTAGCGGCATCCCCCCACCAGGCTTTTAATAAACTTACCATCCATTTTGAAACATTTATTTTATATCCTGAATTCGGGAAACCAGCCTTGGTCAATTCCCGGAATTCCTCCAGACTGTTAAAGTCCAGCTTGCCAGCTCCAGGAGTTGATTTTCTTATATAAGAAAGCAGGTCCTGGTTATCTACACTATTCATAGGAGAATCAAGATATCCAGGAATAATGTGGAACAGCAAGGCCATATCAGTTGCGCCCTGAACGTTATTCTCTCCTCTGAGCGCATTAACTCCGCCTCCAGGGCGTCCCATATTGCCCAACAGCAATTGTACGACTGCGAAAGACCGCACATTCTGACTGCCTACGGTATGCTGGGTTATGCCCATTGCATACATGATAGTACCAACTTTATCAGGAGCACCGGTAGCGGTGAAGGTATCTAGAACTTCGAGATATTTATTTTTGGGAGTACCGGTTATCTGGCATACAGAATCGATATCATAGCGTTCGTAATGCTTCTTCAGCAATTGAAAAACACAGCGGGGATTCTGTAAAGTAGTATCCTTCAATGGAACACCACTTTCATCAGATTCATAATCCCAGGTACTCACATCATATTTGCGTTTTTCAGGATCATAACCGCTGAACAGGCCGTCTTCAAAAGTATAATCATCCTTAACCAGGAATGGCGCATTGGTGTATGCAACCACATAATCTTTATGATAACGCTCATTATCAATAATATATTTGATCATTCCACCCAGAAAAGCGATATCAGTTCCTGATCTCAGCGAAGCATAAACATCCGCCTTGGCAGAGGTTCTGGTAAAGCGAGGATCAACATGAATTATTTTAGCATTTCGTTCCGCCCGGGCTTTTAATAACCACTTCATGCTGATAGGGTGATTTTCCGCGGCATTGCTGCCCATTATTAAAGCACAATCGGTATTTTTCAGGTCTACAATGTGGTTAGTCATGACTCCGCGTCCAAATGAGGGTGACAGTCCTGCCACCGTAGCGGAGTGTCAGATACGAGCCTGGGTTTCCAGATAAACCAAACCCAGGGAACGCATCATTTTGGTCAGAAGGTAGCATTCTTCATTATCCAGACTAGAACCACCTATGGAAGCTATTCTTTCCGTTCGGTTAACGATTACCTCACTGCCATCAGATATTTTTTCTTTGTGGATAAAACTGCTGTCCCGAGTTTCTTTGACTCGTTCTGCAATTTTCGTAAGCATCCAATCCCAATCTTTTTCCACCCACTTATCAGTACCTGGAGCCCTATACAGCGGTTTAGGCACTCGCATAGGATTAACCATCTGTTCTCCGGTATTCTCATCATATATCTCCCGGAGATTAAACATGGCAGCTCCTTTGGGGCAGGCTCCTCCCTGGTTAACCGGATTGTCGGGGTCACCATGAACGCTCAGTAATTTCACAAAATTCCCTTCAGCGTCCCGTTCTGAATAGACTACCAGGCCGCAGCCTGAGGCACAATAAGGACAAACCGTAGGTACTGGGGTGACATTTTTGATTCTGGTTGCTTTAGCTGCTGATGCTGTAGCTTGCATATTGAAACCCAAATCAAGCAACGCAAAACTCGCTGCTGTAGCCCCGCTTACCTTGAGAAATTGTCTACGGGTAACTTTCATATACTCCACACTCTCCTCTCACCGTATTCAATTTTTTACTGGATATCTACAGCTGATATTAATCCAGTAAAAAATAAACACCCTAAAATAAGCATAGAACCTTTTAATAGATTCATGTTGCCAACAAACAAATTATGGCAATATAATGCGGGGAAAAATAAAGATAGGCTATAAATCCCCCTCCCCTCTCCAATGCATAAGCTGAAAACCGCTTAATTATATTCGCTTACCTTCACATTATATATTATTTCGACACTAAAAAACGAATTCCTTGCGATTTGCAGCAAAAACCACCCTATTATAACTATAAGTGATACATTTAATAACAAGTGCTTATAGATTGTTATTGAATATTACTTTACCGGTGCTTCTAAAGCTGTAACCACCGAAGGCAGTAACTCTATCTTTGAATTCGCTGCCGCCAATGGTTTCCATTAATAATGCTAAGCTTTCCCCATCCATTAAATCCGTTAATATACATAAATCATATCTTTCTTCAGATATGGGGATAAAATCAAGATTTAATGCCTTGGCGCTGCCGTAAATGCCCAGTGCGCAATCAGCAGCATCATTTTTTACTGCCGCAGCAACTGCCAGGTGAGTGTATTCTTCACGATTATAACCGTTAATGCTGTCAGGGCTTATACCATTACTGTTCAGCAGATAATCAAATAAGACCCGGGTCCCAGCCCCCTTTTGCCGGTTGATATATCTAAGCGTATGGTGCGATAAATCATTAATATCTTGAATGTCGAGAGGATTACCTTTTTTTACTATTAATCCTTGTTCCCGGTAAAGTAGGTTAAGAAGAATCCAGCTTTTATTGCCCAAATATTTTTGGAGATAACTGGTATTATAATCACCGCTATTAATGTCAAGTAAGTGCATGCCGGCAAAATGACATTCATTTTTCATCAGGGACATGATTCCGCCCATACTGCCGACATTGGCAGAAATAAGCCGGGTGTTATGTCGCTTTTGCATGATATCGGCCAGAAAGTCGATGGAAATATCGTGACTGCCGATGCAAACCAGGGTCTGGTCGATCAATTCTCGGGGTTTACTCAATACCACTGTGCATCGGCTGCCTGCTTCCAGTCCTTCGTTACCTCGTTCTATGTGTATAGTCCCATCAGCTTTTACCAGGCTGGTAGTGATCCCTGCCCCCCGGCTCAGAGGGTAAGATATATAATCGTCCTTTATGCGGGCGGCATTGACATAAATAAATTCGTCTACTCCCATAGAGGAAGCAATTTTCCTCGACACCCGGCAATCGATAGAAGCGGGTTCAGGGGGGGGAAGTCCCATTTTTTTATATATCACCGGTCTGGCCAGAAGATGGAAAACCAACTGTGCTGAGATGGGATAACCCGGTACGCCGATGACCGGCTTATTATCAATAATTCCCAGAATGGCTGGTTTCCCCGGTCGAGTTGCTATACCATGTATCAGGAGTTCTCCTAACTCCTGTATGATAGAGGAAGTAAAGTCTTCCCGGCCGGCCGATGAGCCTGAACAGATAACGATCACATCAGCATGATCTTTGACCTCCCGCACGGCTTTAAGCAGCTTTATTTTATTATCTATAACAATCTCATGCCGGAAGGAATCTGCTCCCCATTCCTGAGCCATAGCCATCAGCATCCTGCTGTTGGACTCCACTATTTCTCCGGGTTTCATGTCTTCGCTGCCCTGCTCCAGAAGTTCAGTACCGGTGGGGATAACTGCCACTACTACTTTCTTAACCACCTCAACTTCAGGAACCGCAGCAGTTATGAAGGAAGCCAGTTCATAAGGACCTATTCTGCTGCAGGACGGTGCAATCATGTCCATAGCGACCAGATCTTCTCCCACCGAGCGGATATGCTGCCAGGGTATAGCAGGTTTAATAATTTCTGCCTGCTCTCCCAGGTAATTTACGTCTTCTATCATAATCACGGCATCAAAGGCCTTGGGCACATATTCCCCGGTATCCACTTCAATATATTGGTCTTTATCAAGAATTATCGGACTGCTTTCGTTGGCTCCATAAGTGTCAGTTGCTTTAACTGCTATGCCGTCCATGGCTGAGGCGGTATAATGCGGTGATGACCTGCGCGCTGTAACCGCAGAACTTAAGATCCGACCTATACTGTCCATAACATTGATGGTCTCGCTTTCAATTTGGAAATAGCCGCATTTCTCCAATTGCCCCATAAATAATTCTATGGCTTGTTCCAGGGGAGTATTCTTTATATATACATTTCTTTGCATATCGTTCACCTACTATAGCTATTTTCATTCTAAAGTATAACACTTATAATCCCAAATTTATAAATATAAATATAGGATAAATTACGCATGTAATGTTGGCGAATTTTATTTAAAATCAGGAGATGCTAGATAAGAGGAGAAAATATCTATGAAGCGGACAGGGTTGGATAAGATCAAGTATAATAGGTAATAAATGTTGAAAAAAACCGTGAGGTGTTAAGCGATGACGGAATTTCTGAAAGTAGTAAAGTATGACCAGGCAGCGGAGAAAATCAGGCAGAATTTCCCTGCCCGGAAGATAGAGCGTATAGGGCTGATAACGGCTTCGGGCCGGATACTGGCTGAGGATATTAGGGGGCCTGAAGACCTGCCCGCCTTTGACAGATCTACCGTAGACGGGTATGCAATAATGGCTGAAGATAGCTTTGGCAGCAGTGAATCGCTGCCGGCTTATCTCGCTTACCAGGGTGAGGTGAAGATGGGGGAAAAAGCGGAAAACAAGATAGCAAAGGGACAGTGCTGCTGGATACCTACCGGAGGGATGATGCCCCCTGCTGCCGATGCTGTGGTAATGGTCGAATATACAGAATTTCTGGGAGATGACACAGTATTGATTTATCGTCCGGTTGGACCAGGAGAAAACCTGATGTTTAAAGGTGAGGATATCAGCGAGGATCAGCCCTTGTTTAAACCTGGGAAAGTATTGCGCCCTCAGGATGTAGGATTTCTCGCCTCGCTGGGCATTGATCAGATCGATGTATACCAGCCCTATAATATAGGGATAATTTCGACTGGCGATGAAATTGTTCCGCTAGAGCTTAAACCCGCCATGGGGCAGGTCCGGGATGTTAACACTCACGCCCTGGCCTCGGCGGTACAACTGGGTGGCAATGCAGCCCGTACTTATCCTATCGTAAAAGATGAATTTCAGGCCTTAAACGCTGCGGTCTTGAAGGCACTGGAAGAAAATGATCTGCTCTTGCTATCGGGTGGGAGTTCAGTGGGAATAATGGACGTAACCATTGATGTGCTGCTGTCAATCCCTGGCTCAGAACTCCTGTTTCATGGTCTGGCGGTCAAGCCCGGCAAGCCTACCCTGGCAGTCAAGGTCCATGAAAAACTGGTCATTGGGCTGCCCGGTCATCCAGTGTCGGCTCTGATGATGTTCAATATCGTATGCAGTCCTTTTCTTAATGCAGATAATGCTCAGAAGGTCAGAGCAAAACTTACCCAGAATATAGCATCTCAGCCCGGCCGAGATGATTTTATTCCGGTAGCACTGGAAGAAGATGACGAGCAAGTATGGGCCCGGCCACTGCTGGGCAAATCAGGCTTGATGAATATTCTATCGCGGGCCGATGCCTTTATTCATATTCCCTATGAGCAGCAGGGAATTTTAGCAGGCAGCATTACCAATGCCTGGCTATTTTATTGAGGGTGGTGCCAATGAACAGCTCAATTAGTTTAGAAGAGGCCCTGGCCTTATGCAGCCAGTATCTTTCCCCGGTAGAAGATGAATATATAAGCCTGGGAACTGCCTGCCAGCGGGTAGCTGCTCAAGATATAGCCGCTGAGTTAGATGTTCCGGGCTTTGACCGTTCTGGCGTAGATGGTTATGCAATATGCCGGGCAGACCTGTATGAGATAAACAGCAATAATATTCCGCCCTTGAAGGTGATAGCCGAGTGGACGGCAGGTAGCGGCGGCGACATCACTATTGAGCCGGGAGAAACGCTTAAAATTATGACCGGAGCAGTATTGCCGGCAGGCAGCGCGGCTGTTATCAAGCAGGAGCAGGTTGAACAATGCGGCAAGATCATTTATCCTGCTAAAAAGATCACAGTAGGCGAAAACATACAGCGGGCCGGAAGCGAAATCCCCTATGGGCAACAATTAGTGAAAAAGGGAGAAGTTTTGGATCCGGAGAGGATTGAACGGATAGCTTGCTGTGGGGCCGAAGAAGTTTTAGTTCATCGCTTCCCTCGCATATACATCATCAACACCGGCAATGAGTTGGTTTTGCCAGGGACCCCGCTGCAGCGGGGCCAGATTTACCACAGTAATCGCAGTCTTCTCGCGGCCAAAATTTTTAGCGCCGGAGGAGAACCGGTACTGGGAGTTACCGGGGTCAAAGATGATCAAGATGCTATCGCAGATGAGATAAAGAGGAGCATAGGCGTTTCAGATATGGTCATTATAAGCGGGGGGACAGGACGCGGTTCATCTGATTTGGTCTATGATGCGTTGAATCAGATAGGGTCCGAGATTCTTTTTAAGGGGATGGATATCAGGCCTGGAAAAGGATCGACCGCAGCAGTTCATAATAGAAGATTGGTGTATAATCTGGCCGGCCATCCCGGTGCCGTAAGCCTGCTTTTTGAAGTTTTGATTAAACCAGCCATCCGCTGCCTGCAGGGCGTTAATAACTCATCGGCAAACTGGTTTGAAATAAAACTGCATCACTCGGTTAAAAAAATATCGGAATGGCGCAGTTTGCGCCGGGCAGAGCTGATATTTGCGGGGCCGGGTTATGTTTTTGCCCGGCCCTTGAATGGTGCCAATACTTTTAGCAGTCATCCCCCCTTGATCCTGGACCTTAAACCCGGGCAGGGAAAACAGGGGGATGTGGTAAGAGCCATGATGATATAGGGGAGCTAGTAATATTAGCGGATAAAAAGCCCCACAGTAAGGAGAAATAATTCTACCTAATGCTCATCGACCAAGCGGGCAAGATGCTGAGTCGGTGATAGCAGCGTGCTGAGGGGTTAGGGAACTGGATGTGCAGTTTGCTCGCTATAATATTTCCCCCAGCATCTCTTCCTGCAGCCTAATTCTAAGATCTTCTATAGCCTCAAAATCCATAGCTGGAATGTAAAGCGATTCCAATTCGTCATGGGTTTTGTGGGCAGAATCCAGGAAATAAACTGCATCTCTTATTCCTGTTTCCATCCGGTCTCGGGATTGGCCAAGCGATTTCGCGAAGATGTCTATTTCCGACTTATCCAGAAACATATCGAAGTCTAAAATTCGGCGGTATTTTTGGGCAGTCGCTTTAGTCTCATAAGCAAAAATATTGCTGCTGGTATCAAGTAGCGCTTTTTTACTTTCAGGCAGAATTATCAGGTCGATTTCGGAGGGATCAAAGGGATTATAAAAAACCTCCGCATATATTCCCGCCAACTCCAGCCTTCCCTCCACATACTTAAACAAATCCTTATAACCGCTGCCCGGACTTCCTTTTACCGCAAACAGGGAGGCGCCTTCAGGCAGCAGACTGTCTATTTTGGTGTTCAGGCCGCTGGGAGTAATGGCGCCAGCAAAAAGATGCCGGGCTTTTTGATAAGAAGGGGTATCGTTACCCAGGAAGTCGGAGGCTAAGGCCTGGACATTCCTGCTTAATGCCTGTTCATCTATGCTCCGGCGGTGATAGGATTGTAACTCATCATAAGCGCTGCCGCTTTCCCGCAATCGCTGATAAGCCAAATCAAAATACCGGCCGATAGTTCCGGTGAGCTTAATAATGGTATCCCGGGCCGACTTGATCTTTCCACGGTCCCAGTATTCACCCAGATTTATTATTTCATCTACCGCCCCCGGATATACCGGGTCAACTACGTGGGGAGCCGTACCATCCACAAGACATAGCTGATGGTCTCCGATTACTAATCCATCCAGGGAATTATCGTCAGACGAACAGCAGTGGAATTCGATATCAAAACCCTTTTCCAAGAAATAATTACCCACTTTTTTCATGAAAGTAGATTTGCCCACCCCTGGACCACCTTTTAAGACTATTTTCCTTTCAACCCGGGGCAGAACCATGTTTTCGTAAAGCGAATAAAAGCCATAACGAGTATTGCCGCCCGGATACATCTGTCTAATGCTTGCCAATACCAGCACCTCCTGCTAAACCGATAATTACACTGCAGCCAATCAATAATATCTATGTTGTATACAGGAGAATAGGCACAGGTTGATTATGGAAATTACCTCAATGATTGTGCCGGCAATTGGGATCACCACAGGAACAAGAACCGGCTGGCCCGTCTGATGCCGCCTCATCCAATTTCACTTTGACCTGCCCTTTAATCCAATCTATATACTGCCGGTACAGCACTTTCTGTTCCTGCTCTTCTTCCGGGGTAAGCCCGATTTCCTTCTTAATCCGGGCCAGTTCGTTAATACGTTCAATCTGCTCCTGATTCATAATACAGGCCCCCTTTCTCTTAACTATATTTTATCTTTAAAACGCTATCGATGGCAAATAGTGTGTAACACAATTGCTGGGCTATAAAAAAATCCCGCAGAGTATATACAATCGGGTATAATTAATTCTAATAATTACGGCTGCATCTACTAGCAACCCGCCGGAAACTTTCTATGATTTATTTATGATAATTCCTATAAAGAGCAGATAGGAGATTATTAAGACCTGGGGTGATTCTGCATTACTCTAGTGTTTCGAAGTTTTTCTATGCAGCATTCCTGGGAGGTGACCATACATTTGAGATCATACTGGCAGTTTAGGGCTTTCGATGAATCGAAAGCCTTGCAGCTGCAAAATGAATTGAATACTTCCTCAATCGTAGCCCGATTGTTGGTTCAAAGAGGAATAGATACTTACTCCCGGGCCCAAAATTTTTTATTTGGTCAATTGGGTAATTTAAGCGATCCCTTCGATTTGGGAGGGATGCAGGCTGCGGTGGAGCGGATTGACCAGGCCATAAAACAAAAGGAAAAGATAATTATCTACGGAGATTATGACGTGGATGGGATATGCAGTGTAGTCGTATTAAAGAGCTGTTTTGACCAAATGGGGTATCCGGTGGACTATTATGTCCCAGGGCGATTTACCGAAGGTTATGGCTTGAATCTGGATGCGGTAGGAAAGCTGGCCGAGCAGGGGTATTCACTGGTGATAAGTGTGGATTGTGGTATCAAATCCGTGGGGGAAGTACAAACCGCTGCTAAACTGGGATTAGACATAATAATAACCGACCATCATACTCCAGGTGAAGAGCTGCCTAAAGCGGTGGCAATTGTAAATCCGAGGATTGATGGTAACGAAAAAAATCGTAATTTAGCGGGGGTCGGGGTGGCATTCAAGCTGGCTCAGGCTATCTGCCGGTTCAGACAGCTGGATATAGATGAGTACGAAGGGCTGGATTTGGTGGCTTTGGCAACGATTGCTGATATTGTCCCGTTAACCGGGGATAACCGCATATATGTAAAATATGGTCTAGAAAAAATACCAATGACTAAGCGAGTGGGTTTACGGGCTTTATTAAGAGAATGTGGCCTGCAGGATCGGCAGATCCTGCCTTCTCATGTGGGCTTTGCTCTGGCCCCTCGTTTGAACTCCGCTGGCCGTTTACAGAATGCCGGAATCAGTATTGAACTGTTGCTAGCCAGGGATAAAAAAACAGCCAAAGAACTGGCCCATATGCTAAGTGAAATGAATACTGAGCGCAGAGCTATAGAGGAAGAAATTTTCAGAGAAGCAGTAGCCCAGATTGAAAAAGAGGATATGTTCCATGACCGAGTGCTGGTGTTGGCAGGGGATGAGTGGCATCAGGGGGTTACTGGAATCGTGGCTTCCCGCTTGTGTGACCGATATAATCGCCCCAGTATTTTAATATCCTGGGATGGGCAGGTAGGGAAAGGGTCGGGCCGGAGTATACTCGGTTTTGACCTCTACCAGGCTCTGGAGAATTGCAGCGGTCATTTACTGCAGTTTGGCGGGCATAAAATGGCCGCTGGATTAAGCATTAACAAAATTGACTATCATGATTTTCAAAAAGCGATAAATCATTGGTGTCAATGCAACTATAAAATCGAAGAGTTTAGGCCTCGGCAGTTTATAGATTTGGAGATAGACTTAGAGGATATAGATAAAGGCCTGTTAAGCGAACTGCAGCGTTTCCAGCCCTGTGGGGAAGGCAACCCCATACCATTGCTGGCCTTAAGGAATACGCCTGTATATTCACCTGCTCTGGTAGGTCAGGGCCACTTTAAGGGACTGGTGGGCAGCACGCGTTTAGCGGCTATAGCCTTTAACCGGTCTGATCTCATGAATTGTCCTACCAACCTTTGTTATCACGATCAGGTCTTTGAGCTTACTGAAAATGAATTTCGGGGGCAAAAAACCTTGCAGCTCAAGCTTAAAGATATGAAACCTTCTTACTGTCCGGATATGCTTCTGAAAGATGACAGCTTCAGTTCCGGATTAATAAAGGCGACTGAAAAATGCCTGCTGGAATTGGAAGAAGGCAGGCCGGTACTTTTTATATGTCCTACTTACAGGAGCCTCATCAGACAGGTTAAAGTTCTGCATAGTTTTTTTCGGCCGGATATTATAGCAGAGCTTCATGGTAAACTACCGGCAGCTAAAAGACTAATGAATGAAGATGAATTTATTAAGGGCAAGACTAAAATCTATGTTATATCTCTTGCCTATCTACATTACTTTTTAGAAAATAATCGCTGGCCAAGCAAGCTCAGGGTGCTGGTGCAGGCTTGGCCAGATATCATTGGAAAGAATCTGCATTACTGGATCGGGGATTGCGAAATTGAAACTATGGAGGGGAGCATTAGGAATACCGACTGGAAATTGTCTCCGCTTATAGGCGATGCCCGGGGAAGAACCTTGATCTATGCCAATCGGAAAAAAACCATTCAAGAGATGATTAAACACTTTCCCGGAATCAAAATCGAAGCGGGTCTGGTTAATATAAATGACCGGCGAAAAATAAGGCAGGAATTCTGGCAGACCAGAAGCGGTGCGCTGCTTAGTGATGGGGCCTACAGCGGGTGTAATACCTACGATTTAAAATTTGATCAAGTATTGTTTGTGGATGCGCCCTTCAGTATTTATGAGGCCAGATTAGTCTTGGAGCAGGTCAGGGAGGAATGCTTGACTGCCGGAGTATCATTTACTTTCGGAGACATTAACCTAAACTGCCATTACTTGAGCAGGGTGTATCCGGAAGCCGAAATCCTCCAGTCCGCATTAGAATGCCTGCAATACTCGGGGAAGAATACTATCAGTATGGAAATTGCGGATCTAGCGGCGATGATAGGGAAATATACCGGCAAAAGCTTTTCTCCCGCGGATATATTTCCCATTCTGTACATTATGCTTGATCTTGGCTTGTGTCAAATGGGTAAAAAGGGTAGTATTATTGGAATAAAGCTTAAAAGTGTGGAAAAAACCCAATTACTCCTTAATAAATCACCGTATTACCTGGAAGGAAAGTATGAGAAACAAGCTATGTTTAATTTGATCAATGATCTGAATAAAATCTTTATAGGGTGATGATATGTGCGTAGAAGTCCGGCCTTTGCTGGATTGTGTGCTGAGTTATGACCCGGGGGCTAATACGGAATTAATTGTCAAAGCCTTTGAGTTGGCTAATAAAGCACATGAAGGACAAAAGAGAATATCAGGAGAGCCTTATATTACCCATCCCTTGGAAGTGGCACTTATTCTGGCAGATATCGAAATGGATACCGCCTCAATATGTGCTGCGCTGCTGCATGATGTGGTGGAGGATACCAGCTATACATCTGCTGATATATTGAATATGTTTGGTGAGGAGATCGAGTTGCTGGTTGATGGGGTGACCAAACTAAGCCGAATTAATTTTAAATCCCGAGAAGACGCCCAAGCGGAGAACCTGCGCAAGATGTTTATGGCTATGGCTCGAGATATCAGGGTCCTGTTGATCAAACTGGCGGACCGGATGCACAATATGCGGACCTTGTATTACCACAGTGAGCGCAAACAACAAGAGATCGCCCTGGAAACCATGGAAATATTTGCACCCCTGGCCCACCGTCTGGGAATATTCAAGTTCAAATGGGAATTGGAAGATCTGGCCTTTGCTTACCTGAACAATAATATGTATCGGGAAGTTGCCAGTCGATTGAAAAAGAAGAGACGGGAAAGGGAAGAATATGTTAATGATTTAATTCAGCAGTTGCGGGAAGGCCTTGATAAAGCTGGAATTCATGCCGAGATAAAGGGGCGTCCCAAGAATATATACAGCATTTATAAGAAGATGATCAAGCAAAATAAAGATGTGGATGAAATTTATGATAAGATCGCTATCCGAGTAGTTGTTGATGATATTTGGGTTTGTTACGGTGTGCTGGGAGTTATACACACTATGTGGACTCCGCTGCCAGGACGATTCAAAGATTATATCGCCACTCCCAAACCCAATATGTATCAATCCCTGCATACTACGGTTATTGGTAAGGGTGGGGAGCCTTTTGAGGTGCAGGTCCGAACTCTGGAAATGCATAGAACTGCTGAATTCGGCATAGCCGCCCACTGGAGATACAAGGAAGGCGAGACCGGGGCAGAGAAAAAAATGGATAAAAAGCTGGCCTGGCTGCGCAGCATTCTGGAATGGCAGCAGGACATCAACGATACCGGTGAATTCATGGAGTCCTTGAAAATAGATCTGTTTGATGATACGGTTTATGTATTCACTCCCAAAAGTGATGTGTACGAACTTCCTAAAGGAGCCTGTCCGGTAGATTTTGCCTACCGGGTTCATACCGAGGTAGGCCACCGCTGTACCGGTGCCCGGGTCAATGGCCGGATCGTGCCCTTGGATTATCAGCTCAGCAACGGTGATATAGTAGAGGTAATCACCTCCAAGAACTCTCCCGGTCCTTCCCATGACTGGCTGAATTTTGTAAAAACATCTTCGGCTAGAAACAGGATAAAACAGTGGTTTAAAAAAGAGCAAAGGCATTCCAATATTCTCAAGGGACATGACCTGCTGGAAAATGAAATGAAAAAAAGACATCTCTCTCCCAAAGAGTTGCTTAAAGAAGATAAACTGATAGAGGTGACTAAACGATTCAGCTTAACCAGTATTGATGATTTATTTGCTGCAGTGGGAGATGGCACCCTTACTGTCAATCAAGTTATAAATAAACAGAAGGAACTCTATTTTCAGGATGCCCAGGTGGAAGATATAGTAAATTTACCTGTACCAAGCAGTGTCATGCAGCATGAGCGAGAAGCCACCGCCCTGCGTATAAAAGGGGTAGATGATGTGGCTATAAGGCTGGCCAGATGCTGTAATCCTCTTCCGGGAGATAAGGTTTTAGGCTATATTACCAGGGGCAGAGGAGTATCCGTGCATCGCCGGGACTGCCCCAATATGCTTAATTATTTAAAAAACGAAAGAGAGCGGACCATCGAAGTAGAATGGGCAGATGATAAAGGGCTGTATAGCGTGGAGTTGGAAGTGAGAGCCTTGGATAGGCCTCGTCTGACCGCCGATGTCATGGTGGAAATAAATGAAACTAGAGTGCATATTCTCTCGGTATTTTCGAGGGTTACTAAAAACAACTGGGTAGTAATGAATTTTAAGGTAGAAATAAGGGACATCGGCCAATTGCAGGCAGTCATGCAGAGAATACAAAAAGTAAAAGATGTGGTGGAAGTCAGGAGAGTGCTGCCAGGCGAGACAAGGAGCGATTAGATTGAGGGCTGTTATTCAGAGGACTACCAGCAGTACAGTTAAAGTACAGAATGAAATTACCGGACAGATACAAAAGGGTTTAATGGTACTGCTGGGAATAAAAAAAGGAGATACAGAAAAAGAGGCCGAATACATGATGGATAAAATAGTTCATTTAAGAATATTCCCGGATGAAGAAGGCAAAATGAACCGCTCTTTGCTAGATACCCAGGGCGAGGTTCTGCTGGTAAGTCAGTTTACACTCTATGGGGATACCCGTAAAGGAAGAAGACCGGGTTTTAGTGATGCGGCCTTGCCCGAGCTGGCCCTGCCGCTTTTCGAATATAGTGTTAAGTATTTGCAGGGTCTGGGCATAAAAGTTGCTACCGGTATATTTGGAGCTGATATGCTGGTCAGGATTGATAACGATGGGCCGGTTACTATTTTACTCGATAGCGAAAAAGTGTTTTAGTAGGAGGTAGTTGGAATGATACTAAGAGGCTTAGAGATAAGCGCCATGGCAGTTAACTGTTACATTGTAGGTTGTGAAGAAACCAGGGAGGCCGCCGTTATTGATCCGGGTGGAAATGCGCCGGCAATTTTGCAACTGCTGGAACAAGAAAATCTGAAGGCAATCTACATCATCAACACCCATGGCCATATTGACCATATTGGTGCCAACCGGGAAGTTAAGAAGGCCACGGGAGCAAAAATTTTAATTCATAAAGCCGATGCGCAGATGCTGGAGAACGCAGTTTCCAATTTTTCATTTATGATGGGCAACAAAGTCACCAGTCCGGCTGCGGACCAGTTCATTGATGAGGGAGATATCATAAAAATCGGCAATACCGTGGAACTGGAAGTTATTCATACCCCTGGACACAGCCAGGGCGGTATTTGTCTTAAGGTGGAAAAAATAATTTTCGTAGGGGATACTTT
>CAZHHJ010000026.1:0-23239 GCA_964531295.1 uncultured Syntrophomonas sp. | reverse complement strand
CGGTTTTAATAATATTATAGTTTTCATCTAACTCGCTTTTGTATACAGAATTCTAGCTGTACTATCACTTATGGTACTTATAATTATTCAAAGGCTGTTCGCCCAGCTTATCTATAAATAACTCGTTTTTCATATCCAATGTTATCACATCATCGTTTTAAAGCGCAGTACCTGCCTGGTGCATAATGGTATCTTCCCCATCGCTTCTTCTCTTCCCATAGCCAAAGCTGAATTAAGACCTAGTTTGATTGCAATTATGACTGCTGTGGGCGGAGTATATTTGTCCAGAAAAAATTTCAGGTGCCGCTCGCCGCGAACAGCACCTGAAATCTAAACCCGCATTATATTAAAGACCCTTATGTATCATTTGCCTGGCAGCATCGATTCTACCTAATGTCTTTTCTTTGCCCCAAATACTAATGAGACTGGGTAAATCAGGTCCATGTGTTTTCCCGCTGAGCGCACAGCGCAGAGGCATAAACACATTTTTTGCTTTGGCGCCGGTCTTCTTCATCACCTCTTTTAGATGCTGCTTTAAATCCTCGGGAGCTTCACTGGCCGGGAATCCCTCTGCAAAGGCCTGTAGTACCGCGGGTACTCCTTCACCCTGCAGGACCTGAAGAGCTTCTGCTTCATATTCAATATCATCAAATATTACCGCCACCTCGCGCGTAATGTCACTCAAGCATACCAGGCGATCGCGTACCGTGGCAATCATCAGTTCAAATTTTCCCTGACTCATTTGTTTTATGCAGGCTGCATACTGGGCTTTATCAAGAAATGGCTTGACCAGACTGCTCAGTTCATTTATATCTAGCTTTTTGATATACTGCTGGTTTATCCAATTTAGTTTATCCATATCAAAAACGGCCGGGCTTTTAGATACCCTATCCAGGGTGAAGGCTCCAGCGATCTCGGACGGAGACAGAAGCTGTTCTTCCCCTTCTGGTGCCCATCCCATCAGGGACAGGAAATTAAACATGGCGGCTGGCAAATACCCCATTTCTCGGTATTGGATTAGCGATGTAGCCCCGTGCCGCTTGCTCATCTTCTGACGATCACTTCCTAAGATCAAGGAAATGTGGGCAAAAGCTGGCCGTTTGAAATTTAGTGCCTCATAAATCATAAGCTGCCGCGGGGTGTTGGACAAATGCTCCTCGGCCCTTATGACATGGGTGATGCCCATAAGCACATCATCGATAACTACTGCATAATTATAGGTTGGCAGCCCGTCTGATTTTAATATTATGAAATCACCGATGCCATCGCTTTCAAAGCTTACCCGACCTCGGACTATATCGTCCACCACATATATTTTATTAGCGGGTACCTGAAAGCGAATGGTCGGTTCAATGCCCTGCTCACTTTTCGCCCTTCTTTCAGTATCGCTTAAATATCGGCATTTGCCTAAATAACGGGGAGTCTCCCCCTTCGATATTAATTCCTGCCGCTCCTGTTCCAATTCTTCTTCCGTACAAAAACAATAATAGGCCTGTCCGGATTCCAATAAATTCCGGGCGTATTCTTGATAAATGGAAACCCTTTCCGTCTGACGATAAGGCCCATTTTCACCCCCGGCGCCCAGGCCTTCGGTCCATTCTATTCCCAGCCAGCGCAGAGATTCTATTATCTCCTGTTCATATTCTCTTTTAGAGCGTTCCACATCGGTATCCTCTATGCGCAGCACCAATTCTCCCTGATTGTTTACTGCAAATAAATAGTTGAATAATGCCGACCGGGCCCCTCCAATATGAAGCGGGCCGGTAGGACTAGGTGCAAACCTGACCTTAATATTACTCATTGTATCTCCCTCCCTTGCACAACAGCTAATTATATCATCCACTCTTGCTTATCAGCAAGCTAAGCTCCTAACAAGCTTTTAACCGTGCTAACGAGGCTTTCCAGGGCCGCCAGCAGCTGTTGCAGCAGGCCCACGGCCTCTTTCCCGCTGTTTTGCAGCTGATCCAATTTTCTCTCCAGATTCTGCATCTGGTTTCCCAATTGCCCGGCACTGATATTTAACTGCTGAATTTTTTGCATCAAGGCCACGACCTGGTTTATATCCTGCTCTGATAGGTCAATATTCAAGTCCGTGCTTATTGCAATTATTATTCTCCTAATTTCGGCCGGATCGCTGATATCTTCTGCCACTACTTTTTTCTTTACTTCAAAGATAAACTGTTCGGCCTTATTCTGGCCGATGCGACCACCCAACTGTGAAGTCTGAGCTATCTCTTCATAAGCGGTGACTTTATTTTCTTCTTTCAGGTTCTCGCCACTGGCTGTTTCAAAAGCCTTAATAATACCGGTTAAAGCTGCTGTCCCCGAAACCTTAAAGGGAGCTGCCACAACTACCCGCGCATCCTCTATGCCGGCTGTGGCCAGAGCGTTGGCATACATAAAGGGCGTAATAGCAGTAATGTTTTCCGTCTGAACCTCGATACCCTTGCCTTTATCCAGCAGTTCACAATAAGCCGAAGATATGGCTCGGCTGCCAATAAGCTTTTCGTCCACCACGCCCTGCAGATACGTTCTCTCCTCCTGGTTGCTTACACTTACATATCGCAGGCTCTTCCCTTTTTCCCAGTCCTGAAAATATTTCATCACCGTATCTTTTTGCTGGGGAGTCAAATCCTCGCCCAGACTTATCACCGCCTGCGGTTGCTCCTGCCCGGTTCCGGCAGTAATAATTTCACTACGCAGATAAGCGCTCCCCAATAGAACAACTATGATTGCCAGCCCGATAATCTTGTTCTTGTTAATACCCAGAATCATGATCAACCCCCTGCTTTTTGCTTAGCTTTCCTCAAGCAGAGGGGAAATATTATATTTCTTTTATCAAAGCAACTGCCTGAGCTGAAATGCCTTCTCCCCGGCCCTCAAGGCCCAATCCCTCGGTAGTAGTTGCTTTAACATTTACACGCTGTTTTTCTATACCGGTCTGCTGTGCAATATTACTTCTCATCGCTTCTATATAAACTGCCAACCTCGGTTCCTGAGCTACTACCGTGCTGTCAACATTGTAGACCCGATACCCAATTTCATTTAGCATCGAATTAACTTCAGCCAGAAGCAGCAGGCTGCTTATCCCCTTATAACGCATATCGCTAGCAGGAAAATGTTTTCCTATATCCCCTAATCCTGCTGCGCCCAGCAACGCATCACAGATGGCATGAAGCAGAACATCTGCATCCGAATGACCTAGCAGTCCACTAGGATAGGGTATTTCCACCCCTCCCAGGACTAGTTTTTTGCCCGCCTGCAAACGGTGAACATCATAGCCGATACCAATTCGCAAAGTTTCTCCCCCTTATTCATCTGCCCCTGGGTCAGCCTTATGCTTCATTCTCCAGCAAGCTTTCCACTGTCGCTATATCCTCGGGCGTGGTTATTTTAAGGTTGCGGGGGTCACTCTTTACCATTTTGACTCTGCCTATGTATCTTTCAAAAAGACTGGCATCATCGGTTGCATAAACCCCTCCTGCCTTAGCCATTTGAAATGCTTTCTTAATCAAGTCATATTTAAAAACCTGTGGTGTCTGTACCGCAATAATCCGCGATCGGTCCAGAGTATCTATCACAAAACCTTCCCCATCAACTGTCTTCAAGGTGTCCCGCGCAAATACACCGGGAACTGCTGCCCCCCACTTTTGAGCTGCCTGGAGTAGATCTGCCAGCAGTTGCCTGCTCAAAAGAGGCCTGGCCCCATCGTGTATGGCAACCAAAGTAGTGTTATGCCCGAGAGCATTCAAGCCGGCCCACACTGAGTCCTGTCTTTCCTTTCCTCCGGGAATCACTCCCATAACCTTTTTATAGCCATATTTTTTAATAATTTCATTTTCACAGTATTCAATCTCGGACAGACCAGCAACTACAACTATACTATCAACAGCCTCAAAATTTTCAAAGATATCCAGGGAATAAGCAAGTACCGGCCGTCCCCGAATCAGTATATACTGTTTATTCAGCCTGCTGTTCATTCTGCTGCCCAGGCCGGCAGCAGCAATAACCACCCGCAAGCTTTTATCCATATAAATTCACCTCTACTGTACCCGGCAAAGCATGGGCAATACCCAAATCGCTTCGACTTTCTTTGGCCTTGCGGGTAAATATCATGCGCCCTGCTGCGGTCTGAAAGACACTGGTAACCACCACTTCTATATCTTGGCCAATTTCATGATTGGCTTCTTCTACTACTACCATGGTGCCATCCTCCAGGTATCCAACCCCCTGACCGTATTCCTTACCTTCTTTAATGATAGCCACCTGCATGGTTTCGCCGGGATAAACGATTATCTTTACCGCATTGGTCAGTTCATTAATGTTCAGCACCTTGATACCCTGCAATTCTGCCACCTTATTAAGATTATAGTCATTGGTAATGATACTGGCATTCAATTGTTTGCACAGACAAACTAACATTCCATCCACATCTTTTTCTTGAGTAATATTAGCTTCAATTATATCAATTTTTATGCTGGAATGTTTCTTCATTTTGGATAATAGCTCCAGACCTCTGCGCCCCTTGTTCCGTCTGATGGCATCAGAGGAATCAGCAATATGCTGGAGTTCTTCTATAACAAAAGTTGGTACGATTATCGGTCCCTCCAGAAAGCTGCTCAGACACACATCGTATATCCGTCCATCAATAATAGCACTGGTATCCAAGACTTTATAGCTTTCCTTTATTTCGGCGGGACCGGGGCTGTGATCGTTGCTCCTGCTCCCCCAGGGGATAGTATTAAAAACATCAAAAGCACGTCTGCTACCTATTTTAAAACCCAGCCATACACTTATCATAAATACCAGCAGGGTAAGGTAACTTCCCAGGCCCCGAATCACCGCCAGGGGAAAACTGCTCAATACTCCCACCAGTATCCCCATAAACGAGCCGGCCATCCCGCCGATAATTACCTCGATTGCAGTATCGTCCAGTCTCTGGTTTATTACCTTTATGAAATTTCTCCCCATTCTCAGGAAGCAGTTCATGCCCAAATAGAATAAGGCTGCAGACACTATTCCTATGCCAGCCATCCAGCTTATATTAAATTTGAGTATAACCTGCATCATATAGGCCGACCAGACACCTATACTGAGGGAAATAATAAATAAGTTCCTGGAAATTCCTATCTTTTTATGCATATTATGCACCTCCACATTTATATTCTGATGCTTAAAAGGTGCTATTATACACGTTTTTAAATTCACGATACTTTTTTTCCCATAATCAATAAGTCGAATTCAGATGAAACAGCATCGAATACGCGCTTGGCCTAAATTGACAAATATTCTTCAGCAAGGATATAATTAATAAAATCACAGAAATAAAGGGGGGCAGGTCTTTCGTGAAGGACTTGATTTGTGATGAATTTCAGAACGTGGTAGGTGACTTACTCATAAGACACCGAAGCATACTTGATATTCTTTCTAAATTATCTGAATCTGTCTGCCGGGTGAATCGGGCAGTAGTAAAATCAGTCACGGACTGCGGTTGCGTATCTATTAATGCGGGGAAAGTTCAGGTTCCAGAGCATATTGATTCATTTGAAGAATTAAAAAAATGTCTGGATAACCACCTTCGAGGGGAGCTCTGTCCCAGTTGCGAAGAAGTGGTAATCGATGAAATGGGTAAACTGTTGTTTTATTCCGCGGCTTTATGCAATACTCTTGATTTAAACCTCTATGATGTTTTTCTGGAAGAATACAAAAAAGCGAGTGCTCTGGGGGTCTTTAATTTAACCTAGGGTAATAATTGTGCAGGCTAATAAAGAAATATCAGCCAGATGGAAAATAACAGCGGAGAATAAATTCTCCGCTGTTATTTGGATTTTCTTATCCATATCGGATTTAATTACTCTACATCATGTATTCCAAGAGCAGTTGTTCCTGCATACGCTTTAAACCGTTTTTGATGTACTTGGCTCTTACTTCGCCTATCCCTTCAACATCATCCAACTCAGTTATGCTGGCTTTAAGCACATCACTTAGCAAAGCAAATCGCATCATTAGATTATCTATAACCGACATCGGCAGCCGGGGCAGTTTCTGCAGCATCCGGTATCCACGGGGGGAAATAGATTGTTCCATATGGCTGCTGCCCGTACCCAGGGATAGGTTCCGGGCAATGAACAAGGAATCTGATATGTCTTCTTCAAAAGCTTTTAAGAGATTATCCATTATTTCACGAGCTGATTTATCGGCGTTATTGGAATAGTCCTGTATAATATACAAAGCTTCCTCTTCCACATTGGCGGTCATTTCATCCAACTGCATTTTCACCAAGCGGCCTTCGATGCCCAGTTCAGCGATATAATTCTCTATTTCCTTGGCTATATTCAATACTCTGACCGTCCGTTTAATAACTTCACACACTTCCGAGACTGTGACCATATCCTCAAATTCCAGGCCTCCTAAGCGCTGCAATTCCTTGAAGAGTACGTTGCGGTATTTCTCCAAGGTCTGAAGAGCCTGATTGGCTTTAATCAAAATAGGTTCTATATCTCTTAAACGAAAAGTAATATTGCTCTGATATAAGGTTACGACTTTTCTGCGCTGGGATATAGCTACGACCAGTTCGCCGGTCTGCAGAGCAACTCTTTGAGCGGTACGATGCCGAATACCGGTTTCGTTCGAGGGTAATTGAGCATCCGGGTCTAACTGTGCATTTGCAATTAGTATGCGAGAGGCATCAGAGTTCATAATTATGGCACCATCCATTTTGGCAAGTTCGTATAAGCGGGCCGGAGAATATTCGCAATCGATATTAAACCCACCGCTAACTAGATCCATTAACTGCGGAGAATCCCCCACTACGACTAGTCCACCGGTGTTGGCCTGAAGAATATTTTCCACCCCTATTCTAAAAATACTCCCTGGGGCCAGCATCTTAAGGTATTTACGGAACTCACCTTTATAGATTTCCTCCAACCCGATCACTCCTCACTAATAAAATCTATTAGTTCATCCAATGTTTGCAGTGGATAAATACTCAAGTTGTTATGCTGGTAGCTTACTCCAGCCGGAACAGCTGCCCTTTGGTAGCCTAATTTTAATGCTTCTTTAAGCCGTGCTTCTATAAAAGAAACTGTTCTGACCTGACCGCTTAAGCCCAGTTCCCCGATAAAGACAGTGTCCGCGGGAAGCTTGCATTCCTTAAAACTTGAGACAATGGCTGCGGCAATGCCCAGATCAGCCGCCGGGTCTTTAATAAAAAGCCCCCCGGTTATTCTAAGATATACATCATAAGCTGATAAATTGTATCCACGCAACTTCTCTAATACCGCGATTATTAAGGACAAACGATTTTGATCAATACCTGAAGCCATGCGGCGCGGATATCCTGGTCCGGAAGAAGACACCAGGGCTTGAACTTCAATAAGTAAGGGCCTGCTGCCTTCAAAGCTGACCGTGATGGCTGTGCCCATTGAATTTTCACCGGAGCCCAGTAATATATCAGAAGGATTCAGGACCTCAAGCAAGCCCTCGCTTCTCATTTCCATCAGCCCTATTTCATTGGTCGAACCAAACCGGTTTTTTATCCCCCTTAACAAACGGAAGTAGTAATTATTTTCCCCTTCAAAATAAACAACTACATCCACCATATGTTCCAACACCCTAGGTCCTGCTATCGCGCCTTCTTTGGTCACATGTCCGATCAAAAAGAAAGCTTTTTCCATTTTCTTGGCTATCTCAGTTATTCTGGCCGTGCATTCTCTCAATTGTGACACACTGCCCGGAATGGAAGATATGTTTCGGGAGTAAACTGTTTGTATGGAATCCACAATTATAAGTCCTGGATCTATATCCCGGATATATTGTTCCAAGAGGTCTATTTCCTGTTCATTTAATAAGTAAATATTATCGTTGTTTATGTTAAGACGCAGGGAGCGTAATCTAATTTGTTTTAAGGATTCCTCCCCTGATAAATAGATCACTTTTTCCCCGCTAGCTCCGATATAGTCGGCTACCTGCAATAAAAGGGTAGATTTACCTATACCGGGGTCTCCGCCCAGGAGTACTATTGAACCAGGGACTATGCCCCCACCCAGGACCCGGTCTAATTCTCCAATTCCACTGCTAAAGCGCTTGATATCCTGACTGGAAATTGAAGTTAGGGGAATGGCTTCCATATGCTTTTTATTAATAGCTGAAGATTTCTTTTCAACCCTTTCCTCCAGCAGAGTATTCCATGAACCACAACCTGGACACTTGCCCAGCCATTTGATACTTTCATAGGCACATTCACTGCATATGAACTTACTATTAATTTTTCCCATAATGCTCTCCTTATTAGAACATTATACCCTAAAGGCCCACAACAGAATTATAGAAATTGTGACCCAATAGAATAATTTCCTCTCTATTTTGATTTATATATAATTATCGTCATATACAGTATAAATTATTAAGACCGATGACAGAAGTGCAAACACTTCCGTCACCGGTCTTAAGGAGCCAGCTTTTTGCAATTTCATCAATCGCCAAGCAATTCTCTACCTTTTGGCGATAATCATTTTATCATCCACCGCATCTACCAGTATGGTATCACCAGGCAGCACATTTTTCCTCAAAATTTCTTCCGAAATGCCGTCTTCGACCAGCTTCTGCAGAGCTCTCTTGAGGGGACGTGCACCATAAGCAGGATCATAGCCTTCTTTCATAATTAGCTTCCTGGCTCCATCCCTTATTTCCATTTCGTATCCATTATCTTTTACTCTCTGTTCCAGGTCTTTTAGCAATAAATCTACTATTTTGGCCAGATCTTCATCCGAGAGATTTTGAAAGACTATCATCTCATCTACCCGGTTGATAAATTCCGGCCTAAAGGTATTTTTTAATTGCTCCATCACCCGGTTCTTCATCTGATTATAATTTTCGGCTTCGTCTATAGCCCGATTAAAGCCTACCTGCTTACTCTGCCGTATAGAGTCCGCACCTACGTTGGAGGTCATAATTACCACCGTATTCCTAAAGTCTACGGTTCTGCCCTGGCCATCGGTTAAACGCCCATCTTCCAGCACCTGAAGCAATATATTAAAGACATCGGGATGAGCCTTTTCTATCTCATCCAGGAGTATAACTGAATAGGGTTTTCTTCTAACTCTTTCAGTGAGCTGCCCACCTTCATCATAGCCCACGTAGCCGGGAGGAGAACCTATTATCCTGGAAACAGCGTGTTTTTCCATGTATTCAGACATATCCAGGCGAATAATGGCATCTTCACTGCCGAACATGGCCTCCGCCAAGGCCCGGGCCAGTTCTGTCTTACCTACACCCGTTGGTCCCAGGAAAACAAATGAACCTATTGGCCTTTGGGGATTCTTCAGGCCAGCTCGGGCTCTTCTTACGGCTCGCGCTACAGCTTTGACGGCCTCATTTTGCCCAACCAATCTTTTATGCAGTACTTCTTCCAGGTGAACCAGCCTTTCGCTTTCCTCAGCCGCCAGCTTGCTCACCGGTATACCGGTCCAGCTGCCTACTATCTGGGCTATCTCCTCTTCTCCTACCGAACCGAATTGTAAACTCCTCTGGTTTAACCACTCTTTGCGTTCGCTCTCTACTTCGTTTTTGAGTTTCTGTTCTTCGTCCCTTAATTGGGCCGCCTTCTCGTATTCCTGCCCATTTATAGCTTCCTCTTTTTCTTTTATTAATTCCTGCAAATGCTGTTCTTTTTGTTTCAACTCCTCTGGCAGGATATAGTTGGCCAGGCGCACCCGGGAAGAAGCTTCATCAATGAGATCAATAGCCTTGTCGGGCAGAAAACGATCACTTATATAACGGGCGGAAAGCCGGGCGGCCGCTTCTATTGCCTCATCACTTATCTTGACCCCGTGATGAGCCTCATAACGGTCCCGCAAACCCTTCAAAATCTCTATGCTCTCCTCGATTGTTGGTTCATCAACTATAATAGGCTGAAAACGCCTTTCCAATGCCGCATCTTTCTCAATGTGTTTCCGGTATTCATCCAGGGTGGTGGCTCCCACACATTGGAATTCTCCTCGAGCCAGAGATGGTTTCAGGATGTTGGCAGCGTCTATTGCTCCCTCGGCTGCACCTGCTCCGACAATGGTATGCAGTTCATCAATAAATATGATGACATCTCCGGCAGTCTTGATTTCATTAACTATTTTGGTAAGCCGGTCTTCAAATTCACCCCTATATTTGGTTCCTGCAATCATGGAAGATAAGTCCAGGGCTACCACCCGTTTGTTGGCTAATATCTCTGGAATCTGATTCTCATTAATTTTCTGGGCCAGTCCTTCTACAATAGCTGTTTTGCCCACTCCCGGGTCGCCTATTAGTACCGGGTTGTTTTTGGTTCGCCGGGATAAAATCTGAATAACTCTTTCAATTTCAGACATCCGTCCAATAACCGGATCCAACCTGCCCTCGCCGGCATCCTTGGTTAAATCGCGGCTGAAAGAATCCAGGGTGGGTGTCTTGCTGCGCTGCTTTCTTTTGGCTTGCCCAGATGCACTCTGACTATCCTGGTTATCTCCCAGGTTGTTAGTATCAAACGCTATCGGGGTGTCTCCTCCCAAAAGAATAAGCACCTGTTCCCTCAGATCATCTAATTTTACTCCCATAGACATCAATACCTGACCAGCCACACCATCCTCTTCGTGCAATATAGCCAGCAGCAAATGTTCAGTCCCCACATAGTTTACTCCCTGCAAACGAGCCTCATCAAACGATAGGTTAAAAACTTTTTTGGCTCCTGGGGTGATTGGCAAATCTCCTGCCCCCGACTGGTTGCTGTCAGTTTTTTCGCCAATCAGCTTGGTTACCTCCATTCGCACTTTTTCTAAATCAGTACCCATGCTCGTGAGCGCTTTAGCTCCCACGCCTTCTCCTTCTCTTAAGACTCCTAATAATATATGCTCGGTCCCAATAGCCGAGTGGTTTAGCTGCCGAGCTTCCTCCTGGGCATGGATAACCGCATTTCTAGCTCTTTGAGTGAATCTTCTAAACATAATAATCCTCCTCGCTTTCGATCTATAATCCCCTTGTTACTTTACCTGCTTTGGAGCAAAATCTCCTTCACGACTTCGGCCCGTTTAACGTCCCGGATAAAAGCCTCCATTTCCCGACCTGCCTTCTTTTGTAGATGAGCAGGTTTTATCGCCACTACCAGTTGATTTATTATAAAGGGAGTTATTCCCTCGATTATGCCCAGATCAACTCCCAGACGAACATCGGAGAGCAGTCCTAATGCTTCATTAGAGTTCATTACCCGAGCATTGGTTAAGATGCCATAGGCACGCCCCACGCGGTCTTCCAGTTGATACTTCATCTCTTCCTGCAGGCTTTTTCGGAGCATTTTCTCCTGTTCTACAATCTGTCTGCTGATAATTCCCAGATTGCTTATGATGTCATTTTCTGTCTGACCCAGGGTAATTTGATTTGATAGTTGTACATAGTTACCCACGATCTCAGTTCCTTCTCCATATAGACCCCGGACTGTCATACCCAGCTGATTAACATTTTGAAAGATCCTGTTTCTCTGTCCGCTGATACCTATAGCCGGCAAATGAAGCATAACCGATGCGCGCATCCCCGTTCCTACATTAGTAGGACAAGAGGTTAGATAACCCCGGTGTTCATCAAATGCATAATCAAGTTGCTGCTCCAGTGCATCATCTATTCCCTGAGCCAGACTATAGCACTTTTCCATCTGTAGTCCGGGTAACAAACACTGTATCCGCAGGTGGTCTTCTTCATTGATCATTATGGCGATTGATCCGTCTTTATTAAGCAGCAAACCTCTATAAGCTTCTTCTGCTAGACCATGTTCAGGACTTATAAGGTGTTTTTCCACCAATATCTGTCTATCCAGGGCAGATATCTGGTCAAAATTTATCAAATCCATTTGGGATAAGAGTTCACTGTAACTGTTTTTCCAGGCCTCACTTATCTCCTCCATTGCCTTATTACCGCTTTCGGAATTCATAAAATATGGGAAAGTAATATATTGAAGATTTCTAGCCAGACGAATGCGACTACTGATTACGATATCTGATTCGGACCCGGCCCCGGAATCCATCCAGGCTACGAAGTTGCCATTGAATAAATCGTTATCACTCATCTGCTGCCCTCCTCATCCATGACCTTTTCCAATTCCTTGATTTTATCTCTAATTTCAGCTGCCTGTTCATATTCTTCGCCCTTTATAGCCTGCTGTAGTTCTAATTTCAATTCTCTCATTTCCTTTTGTAAAAAGACTCTTTCTCCTCCCCGAATCGGTATTTTGCCAACATGATTGCTGTTGCCGTGGATGCGCCTCAGAGTAGGCTCCAGTTCATTATCGAAAGCTTTATAGCATTCAGAACACCCCAGTTTACCTGTTTGTCGGATATCTGCAAAACTCATCCCGCAATTGCTGCAAGTGTTGGTACTGGCAGGTGAAGGCACATCCTGCAGATTAAAATCACTGCCTAAAAAACTACCCAAAAAATTGGGTATAGAAAACTTCTTATTCTGGTCAAATAATAAAAGCCCCTTCTGGGCAGCACACTCGGTACATAAATGCATATCCACCTTTTTCCCATTTACCATTTGGGTTAAATGTACCGTAGCTGGATTCTGTTTACAATCATCACAAAACATAAACCTTCCTCCTTATGTTTTAGCTAATTCAGGTCCAGATAGTCGCAAAGCGCTCTGGCAACTGAATTATAGAAATCTTTTCTATGCTCATCAGCTAGGTCATTGGCTGCAGATAACACAATGAATTTCAGCATATCACCGGCATAACTATCCAGCATCTTTTTTTCCATCAGTTCGTTGATATAATCGAATAGCTTATCGCCATCCATCATAGTATATACATTGCTGCTGATCGCAAAACGAGTTATACGCACAAAACCTTTTCCACCTCTCCTGCTTTCAGTAAGGTATCCATTTTTCTCCTGGAACCTGGTAGAAATAACGTAGGTTACCTGTGAAGGTACACAGGAAAAAGTTTCTGCTAGCTCTGCTCTTTGTATAACTATCTGCTTTTCATCACTTCTGTTAATCAATACTTTTATATACTGTTCTATCTTGTCCGCCAAACTTTTTTTCATGGCCATCTCCTATTTGACTTTATTTGACCTTCCTTGTAATTATAATATGTATTGACAAAAAAATAAACCCCTTCTTAAAGGATTTATAATTTACCATCTACTTATACCTGCCCAGCTAAAAAGACGAAGTCATGTCTCGGTCTAGCAAGCTGTTTGCGTGTCCCAGGTAATTTCAATGCTGCTGTTTTCATAGATAGGGGTGGTAAAACCTGCTTCCTGCCCATCCACTTTCATTATTAAGCGCTTTTGAACTCCTGGCTTTATTTCTATCACCTGGAAAATATCACTCAATATGGCCTCGCTTTCGCTTTTATTGATGCTCAGACTGCTTCCCTGCTTTATGCTATCTTCTATTTTAACTGGCTGTCCATCCATTAATATTGAAGCACTTTCTTTTTGAATAGTTACTGCTTCTCCATTCACTTGTACTTTAATATCATATAAGCCTGATTCTCCTACGAAGTCTTTGACTAAAGGGGTTGTCGATCTTAAAGCATAGAGTATATCAGACCCATACGGAATTATTTGCTTCATATCCGCTTCTTGTTCATTGACTTTGACAGCGATTGGCTTCCATCTTAATACTCTCTTCTCATCATTTATATAACAATAAAAAGTACTCTCTGCCAGCAAATGTTCTGGCACTCCAAACTGCTGTAGGATACTTTCCAAACTATTGGCCGGTTTAATTTGTACTACCGCTCGATCAGGTATCTCATCTTCCCCGCTGAGTTGTTTGCCATTTACCAGTACCCGGTTTTGAACCAGGATCTGATGCCCATTTACGCTGACCTGCCCATGCAGGTTCGGGGCTAAATCAGCTACTAGAAGCCGGGCGTCTTTTCCGCTCTGCCCCCGCTGGAATTCAATACTGTCTCCATCACCGATCAGGCTATCCAGTGAAGCATCCTGCCCATTCACCTTAATAATCGGCTTTTTACCCACTTCACCTTTGATGGTTTTTATCGCCCCATTTATTTCTATGGTTTTGCCCAGGCCTGGCTTTCCATAAATATTACCTAAATTCATCCCTGAACTTAACAGGGCACTGGATACCGTGCAATCTCCCGCATTCCACAAAACTAGTTCCCTTTTATTCACATTCACCTTGACGAAAGGTGCGGGCGGATTGCATAAGGCATGATAAGCTATTCCCAGGGGGGTAACTCCTTGCGGGCCCAGGAGATAAGCATCTGTTACTTCAATTTTGCCAAACTGGGCTGGTGTTCTTAAGCCCACCCTTCTCGAAGCTATAGCCAATCCATTGGCTAATTCCTCGGTCAGTCCCGGTGTGAGGCTTCCTCCTCCGACACAAACTACTGCATCAGGCTTTTTCTGGTTCAGTTCAAGTATCTGTTTCACAATACTGGCGGTAATACCTTTTACTATAGGGTTCATTTTTTCTATTACTTCATCTGCCGCCAGGATCAATTTATTGCCCAGTATGTCTGCAGCTTCTACTTCTTCCTGACTGGCCAGCTTGCGCTTCATAGACTCCGCGGTATAATAATCCAACAGGTATTCTGAGGCGATATACTCGGTGATCTCATCCCCCGCACTGGGAACCATCGCATACGCGAAAATGCGTCCATTTTTCACTATAGCCAGATCAGAAGTACCCGCTCCTATATCCACTAACGCTAGGTTTAACATTCTCATTTCGGGAGGTATGGCCAGCGATAAGGCAGCGATAGGCTCCAGAGTAAGACTATTAATTTCCAGCCCCGCTTTCCTCAGGGCTGACAACAGGCTGTCAACTACTACCCGAGGGAGGAAGGTGGCAATAATTTCAACTCCGATTTCTTCCCCTCGCTGTCCTAAGAGATTAATAATATTCTGGCCTTCCAGGAGATAATTGACTACACTGTAACCCACACAAAAATAATTATTATTATCTCTGGCGGCTCTTTCTGTTCTGGCCAATTGCGATTGGGCTGACTGTATCGCCTCTATCTCCAACGCGCGGACCTCAGCCGAGGTAACTTCGCTAAATATGCTGCGGCGTCTTTCAATTTTCCCTTCCGCGGTATGCAGGGAGCGCCCCGCGGCAGCTACTGCTGCTTCTTTCAATTCCATCTGCAGTTGCTGTTCCAGCATTTCCTTAATATTTTTTATGGTGGCCGCAACCGCCTCTATGTCATGAATTTGTCCATTTACCATCGCCCGGGTAGTATGTTCCAGCATTTGACTGCCCAGGATTTCATACCCAGAGTCAGTTTTTGCCATGACTACCCCTACTATTTTGCGAGTGCCGATATCGAGGACAAATAGCTTTTTTTGTTCCACCTGCTTCCACCCCACCTTTTTAATATTGATTACTCTATAGATTCTCTCCCAGAACTGCGACAAGTGATTGTAGATGATCTGTTTTTATTCCATATAAAGCTTATAGACTATCTTTTCTAAGGTTTTAGCTCAATTACCTTTTATACCTTGCCTTTTTCCCGAGGCGAATATCTGCTTTTTAACACTTGTAAAACGAACAAGGGCAGTACCGCCTGCCTTTTGATCCGGGTGGGTTCTGAGAACAAGCGATACAACCACTCCAGATTAAGTTTGATAAAGAAATCGGGAGCTCTCTTTTTTTCCCCGGCTATAACGTCGAAACTCCCCCCCACACCGATACAGAGCGGTACATCCAATTTATCCTTATATTCTTTTATCCAGAACTCCTGCCGGGGAGCCCCCAGGGCTACCAATAAGATGTCCGGTCTGGCCAGCTTAATGCCTCGTATTACCGCGCCCATATCCTCGGGTTTATGGTATCCGTGCTCGCTGCCTGCTATCTGCAACCCGGGATACAAGCTAGATAAATTGCGGGCTGCTTTATCTGCCAAGCCTGGGGCAGCACCCAGCAAAAAAACTGTCCATCCTTGACTTACTGCTTTCTCGCTGATTCTATAAACCAGATCTATTCCCGTTATCCGATCCTTTATGGCATATCCCAAGAGCCGGCCAGCCCATACAATTCCAATCCCATCAGGAGTCACCAGACTGGCCGAGTTAATAATTGCTTGTAGCTGCCGGTCTTTCCTGGCTGTATAGGCTATCTCTGCATTAAGAGTAATCACCTGTTCAGCCCTGCCGGACTCTATAAGGCACTTTATGCGTTCCATGGTTTCAGCAATATTTAGTAAATCGATACTGCAGCCAAGTATGTCCGCCCTTTTCCGCTCAGGCATATCTATCCTCATTTCCCAACATTATATAGGTATTATAACTCATTTACCCTTGCTATTGGCACGATGGACACAAAAAACCCGCCCTGGGGCGGGTGCAAATTGTCGGCAAAGTCAGCAATACGGCTAAGCGGTACTGCCCACTTTATCTATTGCCACTCCAGCAGTTTCGTCTTCAGCCTGTACTACCTTTTGTAATGATTCGTAGGACCGGACTACGCTTAGCAGATCCACCATTTCTTTGATAGCATTCACGTTAGCATGTTCCAGGTAACCCTGTAAAACATCAGTGCTAAAGGGCACAGCCGGTATGGCCAAGCCTTTTTCATTACTGTATAGACTATCTCCGTTTCTTTCTAATTTTTCTGGATCGTTAAATTCCAGAACTTTTATGGTCGAGGCTGCCGTTCCATCCCCGAAGTTTATAACGCCGTTGCGGTCCACAGTGAACCCACCGCTAATGTTAATATGTTTATTATCCTTATCCAGAACTGGATGCCCTTGATTATCTGTCAGACAGCCTGCTGAATTTGTTTTAAAAGCTCCATTGCGAGTATAACGCTCACCCTGCTCTGTCTCCACCACAAAATAACTCCCGGTTTGGGTCAGAGAAAAATCAGTAGGTATATCTGTTTTATCCAGATTTCCCACCGACTGATCAGTCATTATACTCTCCAGGACAACTCCGGTTCCCAATCTTCCTATAGCCTGGACTTTCTTGCTACCTGGATCGGCTGAGTTTTCTAGGCGGCTAATCAGCATATCAGGAAATGTCCGGGAAAGGGATAATTGCTTTTTATAGCCGCTGGTAGAGGCATTCGCGATATTATTAGCGATTACATCCTGCCTGCTCATCTGCATCATCATGCCGGACGCCGCAGTATACCATCCTTTTATCAAAAGCTTCCCTCCTAATAATTTCTATAGATCATTTATCGTCTTCCGGTAGCAATTACTTGAATCTATATCCGCTTTCTAATGCCCTTTTTCTTGGTTTGCCTTATTACCGATATTTGTTCCAGGGCTTTACCGGTACCCATGGCTACACATGAAATAGCATCCTCTGCGATATGTACGGGAAGATTAGTCTCTTTTGACAGCAATATATCCAGACCATTCAACAATGATCCGCCCCCGGTCATCATAATACCATTGTTAACAATGTCTGCTGCTAATTCAGGCGGGGTAATCTCCAAGACTTTTTTAACCCCTTCAATTATTGCTTCAACTGGTTCCTGCAAGGCTTTATAACTTTCTTTGGAGCTTACCTGAACATTTTTGGGAAGTCCGGTCAAGAGGTCTCTGCCCCTTACTTCAATGGTACGATGCATATTTTCATCGCTTACATAGGCGGTTCCCACTCTTATTTTTATTTCTTCAGCAGTACGCTCCCCAATCATCAGATTATATTCCCTGCGGATATACCTGATTATGGCTTCATCGAACTTGTCCCCACCAAGTCTGAGCGAAGCGTCACATACGATACCTCCCAGTGAAAGCACCGCAATATCTGAAGTTCCCCCCCCAATATCAACCACCATGTTACCGCTGGCATCAGCTATATTCATACCCGCACCCAGAGCGGCAGCTAGAGATTCTTCCAATATATAGGCCTGCCTGGCTCCTGAAGATACTGAAGCCTGATTGACTGCCCGTTCTTCTACTTCGGTAGCGCCGGTCGGTATGCATACAATAACCCGGGGTTTAAAGATAAACCTTTTTCCAATAGCTTTTTTGATAAAATATGTCAACATTTTTTCAGTTGTATCATAATCAGCAATAACACCATCTTTTAAAGGCCTGATAGCCACTATATGCCCCGGCGTCCTGCCTAACATCTGACGGGCAGCTTCTCCCACTGCAATCGTTTTATGTGTATTCTTGTCTATAGCAATAACTGAGGGCTCGTGTAATACAATACCTTTGCCCTTCTGGAAAACTAATACGCTGGCTGTTCCAAGATCAATTCCAATATCCTCGCTGGCGAATAACATGGTTAGCAAGGCCCTCCTCGACATTTTTCATAATTATACCATTATTATAGCGCTCCGTTGTTATTAATGTTGTTTTCTTATAGTGTTAATTCGCGATTATTTGCTGCATACTTCTGTCGAGTAGCTTCTCCTCCCCTGATATGACGTTCAGCCTTATTTTTTTCCAATATCTCCTTTACCTGCTCAGACAACTTAACGTCTATCCGAGGAAGGCGTTCTGATACATCTTTGTGTACAGTGCTTTTGGATATGCCGAAAATCTCAGCAGTCTGTCTTACCGTGTTGGATGTTTTCACTATGTGATTTGCAATCCTGACCGCTCTTTTTCTAATATAATTTTGCATCCTAGTCCTCCCGCAGTTAAATTATTTAAATATATTCAAGTGTTTCTCCGGGAAGAACAAAGGAAGTCTATTTTAATCATATTTTCTAGTCATGCTCAACGATTTTTAACCATCTTGATAATTTAACTTAGAAATCTGAGTCCCTTTATAATAATAGGCTAATATTTCTTTATAATTTTTTCCATCTAATGCCATACCATTTGCGCCGTATTGACACAGGCCGACACCATGACCATATCCCCGGCTGTTAATAATTAAATTTCCTTTATCTGTTTTAAATTCCCAGTAGGTGGAGGGAAGATTAAACTCCTGGCGAAATTTATTGGCTGATATTTCCTGCTTGTTAACCTTAATTTCCCGGGCCCTGCCACTGAAGCTCTTTTGGCTTATTTCTATATGGGGGCTGCCGCCAGTCTCTAAACCGTTGATATCATATAGGTCCTGATAGGAAATAACCTGACTGCTTGCGTAATAATTGGAGGCAGAACAATAATGACATCGAAGCGATTGCAGGTAGGGAATCGAAGTTCCCCAGACGTCTTCGGCACTTTCGGTTTGTCCCCCACAGGTCGAATGATACAATGCATCTATAGGTTTATCCTTATAAGTGATGAGTTCTCCTCTAGTTGACGCGACAGCTCCTTCTATTTTGACTTTTAGCAGTTCATATTGGGCTGGATGTAGATCTTTAAACTGTGTCCAGGAAACGTAGGCCTGACAGCAAGTAATGTCATCAGATAAATCAGCCTGGAGCGGATAGGGACGCCTTTCCATTATCTTCTTACAGGCATAGGTGCGGGCGCACAAAGCCTGAGCTTGTAATGCTTCAGCAGCAAAAGAGGCTGGCATTTCTGCGGCCACTACCCCACACACATATTCTTCTATGTCCAATTCTATTATTTGTCTGGATTCATGCAGATATAGTTTGATTATGGGCAGGGGTATAGTTTCGTGGCTGTGATTATGATGAAAATAGGCAGTCAAAAACGCTGCCACTATCCCAATGATCCCTAATAGCATCGCTCTTTTTACAATTCTTTTATATTTCATGTATTAATAATATTAAGAATGCCCGCTAATTATACCGATTTCTAATTGATATCAATTCCTATAAATATTGGCGCCTACCTGGTTTAACTTATCCACAATATTTTCATAACCCCTATCAATGTGCTGACTGTTGCTTATATGAGTATTACCTTCGGACATCAGGCCGGCAATTAAAAGCGCAGCTCCAGCCCTTAAATCAGTAGCTTTAACATTAGCAGCTCCTAATTCAGATACTCCTTTTATGATGGCCGTCCGGCCTTCAATTTTAATATTGGCGCCCATACGCATCAGTTCCTGGGCATGCATAAAACGATTTTCAAATACTGATTCGGTGATCACACTGCTACCGGCCGCACGGCTTAAATAGGCCATAAATTGGGCCTGCATATCGGTAGGAAAACCGGGATAAGGTAGGGTTTTAATATATATAGGTCTTACTGCTCCTACCCGTTTTACTCTTATTTCACGTTCCATTTCATCAACCTGAGCGCCGCTTTCCGTCAGCTTGGCAGTGGTGGCCTTGAGGTGTTCCGGAATAACATTCTTTATTAAAAGATTACCCCCGGTGGCTGCTGCAGCAACCATATATGTACCGGCTTCTATCCGGTCCGGGATAGGTGTATAGGTGCAGCCGTGTAATTTTTTCTGCCCTTCAATTTTAATCACATTGCTTCCCGCGGCATTAACCTTCCCACCCATACTATTAATAAAGTTGGCCAGGTCTACGACTTCTGGTTCCAAGGCAGCGTTTTCAATATAGGTGGTGCCTTCTGCCAGAGATGCTGCCATTATCAAGTTTTCAGTAGCCCCTACACTGGGGAAATCCAGGTATATATGATTGCCTTTCAGTTCTTTGGCCTGTGCAATGACATTGCCACCACTTAATTCAATTTTTGCTCCCAGAGCTTCAAAGCCTTTAAGATGCAAATCTATTGGCCTAGTACCAATAGCACAGCCACCTGGCAGGGATATCTTAACAACTTTTCTGGTAGCTAAAATCGGCCCCATTAATAATAAGGACGCTCTTATCTGCCTAACCAAATCATAATCGGGATAAATATTACTTACAAAACTTTGGATACATAAAGAATCATCCTTTTTTACCAGACAAGCACCTAGATTTTGTAGTAATTTTTTGACTATTTCTACATCATTAATGTCCGGTACCATATCAATTTGAATTTTATCTTCAGTCAATAGGGCCGCTATCAGAATTGGTAAAGTAGCATTTTTGGAGGTACTTATCTCAATACTTCCCTGTAATGTGGCTTTGCCTGTGACTGCTATTTGCACCAGCTTCATCACCTCCTGATATTAATAATCACCAATTATTAAAGGCTGTCCAATATATATAAATGCTTCCTGTTCTCCTATGACGCTTCTAGCGGCGATTTGTAAGTTATATTTCTTATCCTGCACCTTAACACTATTATTGAATAATGGCGTGTACGCGCTTATGCTGGTCATGTACTGATCCTCATAAACCTCATCAGAATGACTGTCCATGTTTTCCAGCATAACCTCCAGCAGTTGCCTTCTTGATTCCTGGTCAGCGTAATGATCCAGCTTGCCAGTATAAAGGTAGTAATACCGCCAATTCAGATTACCTTGCCTTAGCCTTTCCTCCAGGCTGCTAAGGTCAGAACTTTTATCCCTGCTGATAACACTTAAAAGAAAATAACTCTCATTTTTATCACTGTCTGTTTCCGCGGAAAAGCTGTAAGTCAGGTGTCCCGATTGGACTGTATAGGCCAGTGCATGGTCATTGTTTTTGCTGTTTGGGATGGCCTTTTCATCGTCCCAAGGCATTCCTAGATTATTAAGCACTTCTTTTGCTTGGGCTTGTAGTTCTTCCTGAGAAAGCTTACGGTTTAGTTTTGCCCAGCAATCAAGTCGTGATTCTAGCGAAATTGCACCGATTGAAGCAAATGATAGGTAATATGGAGATTGGTGATCTATTTCATGATAAACCAGATGGTCAATACCATATCCGCTAGCCGCACATAAAGTCACAAATATGATCAAATATATTAAAACCTTTTTCATTGGTATCTCTCCCCCAAGTTTTGCTTATAAAAATTCTTGCCTATTATTTATCTATTTATTCCGATGGACTTGTATTTTTATTAAGCAAAATATTATTATCACCTCTGCATTTTGCATCGTAATTTGCTCTTTTTACCTTATAACAACAGAAAATCCTGACCTAGTCAGGATTTGTTAATCTTTATAGTTATAATGGGGAAGTCTATTTTACTCCACGGCTATATTTTCAATATTTCCTCAGCGGTTTCTTCATTGATTTCCCCAGGGATGGGCTCGGTTTCTCCCTCGCTTGATTCTCTTTCTTCTTCAGCTTTTCTTCTTTCTTCTTCAGCGAGTTTTCTTTCTTCTTCAGCCTTAAGCGCTAAATATTCCTGGAGATACTCATCCTGCCGCAATTTAGCTTTCATGGCTTGCTTTTGGAATGAACCAAACTGCTTAATAATAAGCATAGCAAATGCAATGGTAAGAATAAATACTGCCGCTATAACGATCATCAGTCCGATTCTCATACACAATCCCCCCCAATTATATCTATTATTCGGCCTAGGGCCACATCATTCCTCATCATCGTCTTCGTCTATATACCATCCATCTTTTCCCCGCTTGAATTTCGCCGGTTTATACTTTTTCCTCGTCTCTCGTACCTTCTCCTCCACCTTTTTACTAGCCTGCCATAATATTAAATATATTAGTCCTTTAACTAAATAATAACACAAGGTTATGATAATCAGATATTTCGCCATATCATTCATAATAATACCTTATCCTTTTACATTATGGCTAATAAGGGAATTGGGCAGAGTATCAATCAAGCCGGAAGAAGCTAGTCCAGCTTTCTTCCGGCTTGTAAACACTCTGTCCAATGTGCTTTTAATACTCAGCTCCAGCTGCTCTTATTCTAGCTATAGCTCTTTTCAATGATAACTCTGCACGCATATGATTGATAGTTTCGTCCCTCTGGGCCAATCTTCGCTCGGCCCGTTCTTTGGATGCTTTGGCACGAAGTACGTCTACGTGTTCGCCGGGTTCTGCGGTTTCAGCTAATATACGTACAGTGTTATCAATAATCTCCATAAAACCGCCGCTAATAGCCATCCTCTTTTCGGTAGCCTTGCCATCCTTATAGCGCAGTACACCGATTTTGAGCGCTGCGACGAGCGGAGCATGATTTTTCATTACGCCTATTTCGCCGTCTGCTCCGCAGGCAACCATGAACTCAACTTCATCCTTAAAGAGAATCCTTTCCGGGGTCACTATCTCTAGCATGAAGGTGTTGTCTGCCATTGGCTACGCCCCCAGTCTCTTCGCTTTTTCCACCACGCCGTCAACATTCCCAACCATAAGGAATGCTTCTTCCGGCATATGATCGTATTTTCCTTCCAGTACATCGGCAAAGGAATCAACGGTCTGATTTACTGGTACATATATTCCGGGTTGTCCTGTGAACTGCTCAGCCACGTGGAAGGGCTGAGACAGAAATCTTTCCAGTTTTCTCGCCCGGGCTACTATGATCTTATCCTCATCACTCAATTCATCCATACCCAGTATAGCTATGATATCCT
>CAZHHJ010000025.1:0-23411 GCA_964531295.1 uncultured Syntrophomonas sp. | reverse complement strand
GAGCTTCCTTTTTCATATTCAAGCTCATAGTCTGCAGTAGGGATTCATCCTTCCTCAGTTCTTCCAATTTATTATATAGAGTATCTCCATCGAGGAACTCATCAATAACCATCTCAGCAGCTTTTTTCTCTATTAAAGCCCGGGCATTTTTTTCCTGATGATTTTCCGCGGCATAAGGGTAGGGCACTAAAATAGCCGGCAGACCCAGTATGGCTAATTCGCTCAGGGTACTGGCCCCGGCCCTGCATATGGCTAGATCCGCGGCGGCCATGGCGTCTTCTATATTTAGCATGTAGGGTTTGATTATCAATTGCTTGGTTCTTGAAACCGCATCGCCTATTTGTTTGACCATATCTTCATAAGCAACATCACCTGTTATCCAGATAAGCTGTATTTCCTGCATCCGGTGTTCCTGCAATAATTTCAGTATAGCCTGGTTGATGGAAGCAGCGCCTCTACTTCCTCCAAAGCATAACAGGGTAAATATCTTCCCATCCAAGCCCAATTTACTTATGGCTTGTTCTTTATCAACTTCCATAATTTCCCGCCTTACCGGCAGACCGGTAACTCTAATGGCTTTGGCCTTCAAATGCCTGGCAGCCTCGGGAAAATTTATCATGGTACAGTCAACTTTTTTAGCCAAGTTTCGGTTAGCTATCCCCGGAAAGGCATTTTGCTCATGAATAAAAGTCTTACAGCTTGGGAAAAGCGTACCTGCTGACACCACCGGGAAAGATACATAACCCCCGGTCCCCAGAACCACATCTGGTTTAAACTGTTTAACAATACTCCAGGCCTGAAATATGCTTTTGGGAAACTTGGCCAGTGAGGCTGAAGCTCTGAGGATAGAAGACCTGTTAATACCAGATATATCAATATGAGCAAAATCATATCCAGCTTCGGGGACGATTTGGCTTTCCAAGCCCTCCTGGGTGCCCACATACAAAATATCCGTATCCGGAAGCCTGTCTCTTATCCCTCTGGCTATGGCTAGAGCCGGATAAATATGTCCCCCGGTGCCTCCTCCGCTTATTATCACTTTCATAATTATAATCTCCTATCACAATATTTAAATAATTGTCAAGCGCTGGCTCGGTATTCAAGCCTGGACGCGGCCGTTCTCCAGGCCGGGTAATTAGCCCCCTGACTGTCATAGCTTGCTCACAAAATGCTTAACGATTTGAACTATATCGAGAAATATTCAGTAGCAATCCAACCCCCACCATAGTAAATAATAAGGACGACCCCCCATAACTGATAAACGGCAGGGTAATCCCAGTAACCGGAAGCACCCCGCAAACCACCCCGATATTTATTGCGGCCTGAAAGACAATCATTATAGTGATTCCCGCTGCCAGCAGGCTGCCGAAGGTATCGGGGGCGTATATAGCCGTTTTAAAGCCTCGCCAAGCAAACAAAAGAAATAAGGCAATAATCAAGGAAGCTCCAATAAAACCCAATTCTTCACCCAGAATAGCAAAAATAAAGTCCGTATGTTGTTCAGGAAGATAAAAAAACTTCTGCCTGCTCCTGCCCAGGCCCAGGCCAAATAGGCCCCCAGACCCCAGGGCATAAAGGGACTGGATGGTCTGAAAACCTTCATCACTGGCATATTTCCAGGGATCAAGGAAAGCAATCATCCGTTCCATACGGTAGGGTGCTTTTATAATAAGCGCCCCCACCGCTGCAACGCCGGCCAGAGCCATCATACCCAGATGACTCATTCTGGCTCCTGCAACCACCATCATAAAAAATGCAGTCCCGGCAATAGTAAAAGATGTTCCCAGGTCAGGCTGGGACATGATGAGACCACACACTAATCCTACTAGTAGTATATAGGGAATTATTCCAGATTTAAACTCTTTCATTTTATCAAGATTGATATCCATGGTCCGGGCCAGAAACATTACCATAGCTAGTTTAGCCAGCTCCGAGGGGGCAAAGCCAGTAAAACCAAGGTTCAAGGTGCGGCTGGCGCCCTTGGTTTCAATCCCCAGTGGTGTGAGAACGATTATAAGGCATACTAAAGCTGTAATCATCAAAGGCAAGGCCAATTCCCGCAAACGCAGATAATTAATCTTCATTACCACTATCATGGCTATGATGCCGATTACATCCCACAAGAGCTGCTTTTTAAAGAAAAAATAGGCATCATTGTATTTAACTCCGGCCGTAACTGCACTGGAGCTGAATACCATTACCAAGCCAATACCCAGCAGTGCCAATGTAGTTACAAAGAGAATAAAATCAGGCGGTCCCTTTTTTAACCTCAAATTAACTTTCCTCCCTGAAATTATATCTGTAGCATATCTCCCGGCTATGATTCAATTATCGACCTGACCAGCTGACAAAATAAGTCTCCTCGATGTTCATAGCTGGGAAACATATCCCAGCTTGCACAGGCGGGGGATAATAAAACCACATCTCCCGCCTGAGCCATTTTATGAGCCGAGAGAACTGCCTCTTCGAAGCCTTCTACTTCATGTATATTCTTATAGTTGACATCCATGACTGCCTGCTTAATCTCGTTTTTTGCTTCTCCCAGAAGAATCAATTCTTTTACCTTCTTTTTGATCAAGCCAGCCAGTTGCCCAAAATCAGAACCTTTGTTCCTTCCTCCGGCAAGAAGTATAATGGGATTATCGAATGATTCCAAGGCCTTGATAACTGATTCCGGATTGGTTGCCTTGGAGTCATTCATATAGAGTATGCCCTCCTTAACCGCTACCTCTTCCATACGGTGTCTTACACCCTTAAAATCAGCCAGAGTTTCTGCAATTGACTGTGCTCGTACGCCCCCCAGGTAAGCCATCAGCGCGGCACACAAAATATTTTCCAGGTTATGCTTACCTCTTAATTTAATCTGGTCCAGCGAACAAATCCTTTGCTTTTTATCACCCACGGCCAGAACTATATGATTATCTTCTATGCATGCACCTTCCGAGAGTAGCTGCGCGGAAGAAAAGTAAAATACCCGGGATGGGCATCGGGTCGCTATCTCCTTTATAGTCTTATCTTCATAATTCAATACTGCAAAGTCGTCTTCAGTTTGCCGGCTGAATATCCTTTCCTTGGCCTTGATATATGCGGCCATGCTTTTATGTCTGTCCAAATGGTCAGGAGTAATATTTAACAGCCCGCAAACCCGGGGCCGGAAATCGAGCATGGTTTCCAGCTGAAAACTGGAAACCTCAACGACCATGACTGCATCCTTCACCACATCTACCAGAGTTGTTAAAGCTACCCCTATGTTTCCAGCACAGTAAGCCACTTTGCCATCTCTGGTAAAAATTTGCTGCAAAAGAGCGGTAGTGGTAGTTTTGCCATTGGTGCCGCTGATAGCAAATATTGGGGTTTGATCATCTTTCAGCTGATAGGCTAATTCCAATTCTCCGATAATAGGGATATCTTCTTTGTAAGCCTGTTGAAAAGGTTGGATGTCCAGAGCTATCCCCGGACTGGCAACTAAAAGGTCGAATTTATCTTTGCTCACTACCGGATATTCACCAGTATATATTTTAATCCCCATCGATTCCAGCCTGCTAAGATCAGTATTGAGTTCATCGGCCGGCTTTCTGTCACATACGCTGACCTGAGCTTGATGTCGTTTAAGGATCTCTGCTGCTGCCGCACCACTTCTCCCCAAACCAACCACCAGTACCCTTTTATCTTTTAAATTCACCGAACAACACTTCCTTCTGTATCCTAATGTTAAGCGGATTTAATGCACTCATCCCAGACCTTTCAAGCTAAATAATCCCAGTAATACGAAAAATAGGGCTGCCAGCCAAAACGCCCGCACCACTTTCTGTTCCGGCCAACCCTTCAGTTCATAATGATGATGAAGGGGGGCCATCAGGAAAAGCCTTTTCCTGGTAGCCTGGTAAGATATTATTTGCAGGAGTACACTAAGAGTCTCAATAACATATACGCCGCCGATAATAACAAGTGCGATTTCGGAGCGGGTAATAGCGGCTACAGCAGCAATTGCCCCACCTAAAGCCATAGACCCGGTATCCCCCATAAAAACTCGGGCCGGATGACGGTTAAATACTAAAAATCCCAGGCAGGCGCCGGCCACGGCACCACAAAAAATGCTTAAGTTATAATGTGCAGACATTAAAGAGACTATGGCAAAAGCCAGGGCCACCAAAAAAGTAACCCCGCTAGCCAGGCCATCCAATCCATCAGTAAGATTGACCGCATTGGAAGCTGACAATAGAACAATTATCAAAAATGGTATATATAAATATCCTAGATCAATTGAATTGCCGCTGAAGGGAATTATTATGCTGGTGCCCCGGTGCAGATAAAAAATCAGAAACAGGGCAAATAATATTCCCACCAGGAGTTGTAAACCCACCTTTTCCCGGGCTCTCAATCCCAAGGAACGTTTCAAAACCACTTTTATGTAATCATCCCAGAATCCAATTCCCCCTAAAGCCAGCATAATCAGAACCGCCACCAGGACTTCCACACTGGCACCAGCCATAATAAAACTGGATACCATCACCGCGGTTATTATTATTATACCGCCCATGGTAGGCGTGCCAGCCTTTTTCAGATGTCTTTTAGGACCATCTTCTCTAATGTTCTGGCCAACTTTTAACCTAGTTAAAAAAGGAATCATAAACGGCCCCATAGCTACGGTTATTAGTATCGATATTCCCCCTGCCAGCATAGTATTGAGTATAAATTCATATCCCTGCATCAGCTATCTCCTCCGGGTTACCCGGTATTATTATTTATTATCCTGCCCTGAGGGCACCAAGACCCTATTTCAGTAAATCATCTACCAGAGTTTCCAACTGCATCCCCCGGGATGCTTTAAAAATTATTGTATCGCTTTTAATAAAACTTTGCTTAATAAATTTCATGGTCGAGCCTTTTTCTTCATAATAGTGAACCTTTTCCGCCGCCATTCCTGCCTCCAGTGCTCCCCGGGCAATATGTCGGGCCAAACTGCCCACGGCTACCAGAATATCCAACTTAAGTTCAGCAGCTTTTTTCCCCACCTCCAGATGGCCTGAGATTTCATACTCGCCCAGTTCATACATATCGCCCAGAACTGCTATCAGCGTGCCTTCTGCGGGTATCGCCCGGCCGGCTTCCAGGGCCGCGATCATGGATAACGGATTGGCGTTATAGGTATCATTAATTAGGGCTCCCCCTTCGGTAAAGCGAGTAATATTTAGTCGGTTTCCAGCCGGCTTATAAGCTTCCAGCCCGGCCTGTATAGAATCCCTATCCATGCCCATTAGAAATGCTACCCCGACACAGGCGGCTATATTGGATGCCAAACGCCTAGAAGGAAGAGGGAAATAGAACCGGGCTGATTCCCCCCAAATACGCATATCAATATACATCCCCCGGGTATCCAAGGTTATTTTATCAATCATGAAATCACAATTATCATTAAAGCCAAAAGTATATATCTGGCAAGGATACTTCGATGCCGCCTGGAGCAAGACTTCATTATCTCCATTAATTAAGGCCGGCTGTTGTTCTTGCATAAAAGTCAGGATTTCACATTTGGCATCGGCAACGTTTTCCACAGTTCCCAGAGTTTCTAGATGCACTCCTTCAGCATTGGTTATTACCGAGCAGGTAGGCCTGGCAATGTCCGCCAATCTTAGTATTTCGCCTTTTCCTCTCATAGCCATTTCCAGTATTGCCACCTGGTATGCTCTTTCCAGTTTAAATATCGTCAAGGGCAGACCAATATCATTATTGAAGTTGGCTTCGGTTTTCATAGTCTTAAACCTGCTGTTCAAACATGAGTAGATCAGCTCTTTGGTAGTAGTCTTACCAACACTTCCAGTTACTGCTATTACAGGAATATCGAACAGCTGCCGATAATAACGGGCTAAATCCTGTAAAGCCTGCAATGTGTCATCCACCATTATCAAAGCCTGGCCATTAGTTTCGAAAAACCTGCTATCTATGCTTCTGGATATGACTGCCGCTGATGCTCCGGCCCGGAAAGCTTGATCCACATAGTCATGTCCATCAAAGTTCTCACCCACAATGGCAAAAAACAGGCTGCCGGCCCTAAGCTTTCTAGAATCGCCGGTTATTGAAGTAATATTCAATTCAGGAATTCCCGTTAATAATTTTCCCTTTATGTTTTTACAGATAGTCCCCAGCGACAAATTCATAAAATCTATCCTTTCAAAAACTCGGCCGCAACTTTTCGATCATCGAATTCCAGGACCTTATCCTTGACCAACTGATAATTTTCATGTCCTTTTCCTGCAATTATAATTATATCTCCTTTTTTGCCACAGTTTATGGCATGCCGAATAGCCATTCGGCGATCGACAATAATAGCATAACGGGAATTTTTAACTCGGTCCAAACCTGGTACAATATCGGCGATTATAGCCTCTGCTTCTTCACTGCGAGGGTTATCAGAAGTAACTACACAAAAGTCACTATATCGTGCTGCTATTTCACCCATTAAAGGCCGCTTGCTCCTGTCCCGGTCTCCTCCACAGCCGAATACAGTAATAAGCCGATTTTCGACTATCTGCCGGGATGTTTTTAATATATTCTCCAGACCGTCGGGTGTGTGAGCATAATCCACAATTACCGTAAAATCATGTTTAGACGGCACCTTTTCAAAACGACCGGGCACACCCTTCACCTTCTCTATAGCTTTTTTAATGACCTTCATTTCTACTCCCTCCGCTAATCCGCAGGCTATTGCTGCCAGAGCATTATATACGCTGAAACGACCTATGAGATGCATATTTATGGAGAGTGATTCTCCTTGGTATTTAAGTTTGAAACTGCTTCCCTTGAGATCAAAAGTCAGGTCTATGGCCTGGACGTCTGCCCATTTATCAACCCCATAGGTAAGGTGCTGGCCCTTGGCGGCTTCTAAAAAGCATTCAGCATACGGGTCATCAACATTTATGATACTATTACTATGTTGGCTGTCCAGCCTTCTAAAAAGTTTTAACTTGGACTCTAGATAGTGTTCCATGTCCTTATGATAATCGAGATGATCTTGAGTTAGATTGGTATAAACGGCAGTATCGAATTGTATTTCATCCACCCGGTGCAGGTCCAGGGCATGAGATGAGACTTCCATTACTAGATATTTTGCCTTTTCCCGGCAGCAAAGACTCATAAATTCCTCAATTTCCAAGGCTTCCGGGGTAGTGCGGCCAAGATCCATTTCTATTTTACCGATCCTGGCATATAAGGTTCCTAAAATTGCAGTTTTTTGGCCCGCTTCCTCCAATATGGCCTTTACCAGGTGGGTGGTGGTGGTCTTACCATTGGTACCGGTTACACCTATGACCCGAAGTACGCAGTCAGGTTTCCCATAATAATTTCTGGCCAGGACCGCCAGGGCTTGCCTGCTATTGGAAGTCTTGATCTTTACCACCCCCGCAGGAACATCAACTATCTCTTCCACAAGAACTGCAGCTGCTCCTTTGCTAATTGCTTCAGCAACATATAAATGCCCGTCCGTTTTAAAACCAGCAATACACACAAAAAGAGAACCCGGGGTCACCTTCCTGGAATCGAATTGAACACCACTTATCTCCATATCCCTATCTCCAGAAATAATTTCATGATCTACACCCTCCAACAGTTCTGTTAATTTCAATTTCTTCCCTCCCTTATGTAATACTTAATTCTATTAAGTAAATTCTTTCCCGTTATTTGAATTCTTGCCACCTGGCGCTGCTTTATTCTCCAATGGGCTGAAACTTGACCTTCAAACTGGATCCGGCGGTGATAACTTTGCCCGCTTCTGGTATCTGTTCATAGGCCAGTCCATAGCCCTCCGGGATCAAATGAAGTCCAAGTCCAGCCAAGATACTGGCCACTTCTTTCATGGATTTGCCCTGCAAATCAGGGACAGTCACTTCTCCAGTATTATTTTCCTCATCAAAGGGCGACATTTTGATAATTACCTGAGATCCTTTATTAATTTTGCTTCCTGCCATTGGCGTCTGTTGCCAGACAATATTTCCGGTTCCGGCTACTTTTGTCTCCAGGCCACGGTACTTTATAGTAGATATAGCTTCGGCCAGCGTGAGATTTACCACATCTGGAGCAATTACCTGTTCTCTCTTCTCTGCCGCTTTTGGACTGTCGTTGCTTTTGGACTCGTACATAGGTTCTTCCAGGTAGCGCAGCGAATCTCTTATTATTTCCCGGAAAGCCGGGGCAGCTACCCAGCCGCCATAATAAGGGTAACCCTGGGGTGCATCCACTGCCACTAGGCACACCAGGCGAGGCTTATTCGCTGGTGCAAAGCCAATGAAGGAAGCCACATATTCATTAGTCATATAACCACCGGTGGGAGCTATTTTTTGTGCGGTTCCTGTTTTACCTGCACATCGATATCCTTCCAGATAAGCATTTTTCCCAGTACCGTTTACAACTTCGCCCTCCAAAATCAGACATAAGCGGTCGGCAGTATTTTCTGATACCACCTGCTGTACCATTATCGGCTGGTTTTCTCTTATTATTTCCCCTTCATTGCTGAGCACCTGTTTTACCAAATGAGGCTGCATCCTCTGACCGTTGTTGGCTACGGCTGCTACAGCATTAAGCAACTGTATAGGGGTGACTGCGTTGGCCTGCCCCATGGACATGGTCCCCAGGTCAATCTGCTTGGCATTAGCTTTATTTACCAGTATCCCGGCCGCCTCACCTGGCAGGTCAATTCCGGTGACTTTCCCAAAACCAAACTTCTCGACATAATTAAAATACCTGGTCAAACCCAATTCCAGCCCCACCTGTACAAAACCCACGTTACATGAGTTTTCGACTATCTCGGAAAAGGTTTGGTCTCCATGAGCCCTGCGGTTGGGGCAGCCGATGGTCTCTTTGCCCACCTTAATATAACCAGGACAGTAAAACCTGGTGTTCTCATCCACAATTTTTTCTTCCAGGGCCATGGCGGCAGTGGTGATTTTCATGGTCGACCCCGGCTCATAAGCGTCGTTAATACTCCAATTGCGCCGGTTTTTATCAGGATAATCTCCATATTTATTGGGATCAAAAGTAGGCCGATTGGCCAGGGCCAGTATTTCACCGGTGGCAGGGTCCATGACTATGGCCGTCGCGGCTTTAGCCTGCCGTTCTTTAAAGACTTTATCCAGTTCTCTTTCGGTAATATATTGTATTGTTTCATCTATGGTAAGGATGAGATTAGCTCCATCAACCGGAGCTATATATTTATGAGTTGCTTCCGGTATCGGCCGATTAGCAGCATCATGTTCTATTACAATGCGTCCCGGAGTTCCGCCCACCAAATCGTTATAGTAATAATCGATACCCTCCAATCCGGCATTGTCCATACCCGCAATACCAAGCACATGACTGGCCAGGGTCCCTTTGGGATAATAGCGGCGGCTTTCTTCAGTCATATCTATACCGGGAAGATCCATATCCCTTATGATAGCTGATTTATCTGGTTCAATCTGGCGCTTCACCCATTCAAAAGAACTCCGCTTACTTATACGTTCCAACAAAGCCGCCTGATCCATATCGAGTACCTCGGCAAGTTTTTGAGCAATTATCTCTTCCTGACCGCTGGCCAGAACTTCAGCTGGAATGGCGTAAACAGAATCGCTACTGATGGATATGGCCAACTCCTGACCATTCCGGTCATATATAATGCCCCGTTTGGATTCTACCGGCACATCCCTCATTCTATTTTGCATGGCTTTTTCCGACAACTCAGTTCCACGCACAAACTGTAGCCAGAAAATTCTGAATCCCAGGCCCAAAAAGCCTAGCGCAAATAATAAAAAAAGCGTTATTATACGCTTCCTCACAATAAGATTGCTGGTTTGCATTTTCCCGGCACCCCATTTTATTATTATTTATTATCAGCGAGCTGCATTAAACTGGCATATAATTTTTCCAGAGAACTTCTATTTGCATCTGCACTGGCCATCTCTTCGGATTTTGAAACAGTATTCGGATTATTTCGTGAAGATAAATTATCGGTTTTTAAAAACGCCCTATTTATATTGCTATCCGGCTCATACATATTCAGCTCGCTATGGGCTACTTCTTCTATTCTCTGCAAAGAAGTCATCTGAGCCATTTGATATTCTATTCTTTGATTAGATGTTTGCAGTTTACTTATGTCCTGTTCTAATTGTACTATCTGATAGCCAAGCGTGGCTGATTTGATACAGAGAAATACCAGAAATAATCCATATAGAAATAACGCTAACCCTATCTTACCCAAGAATTTTTTCCGGGTATTAATTTTTCTTTTGGTAACCTTTTTTAGCATTCTACCAGGTCTAGATGATACGCCAGCTGCTTCTTCTTCCCATTGTGGTGCGTAGTTGTAGCCCGCCTGTACCATATTATTCTGTCCTCCTTCAATATAGAACTATATTTTCTGGGCAACTCTCAGCTTAGCGCTTCTAGCCCGATGGTTGCTCAAGCATTCCTTTTCACCAGGAGACAAAGGTTTGCGGTTCAGCAGCTTAATTTCTGCCCTCTCCCCACCGCAGACACATACCGGCAGTTCAGGAGGGCATATGCAGTTTCGATTCTTTTCAACAAAAAACCTTTTTACTATCCGGTCTTCCAGAGAGTGAAAGGTTATTATGCCCAACCTGCCTCCTGATTTAAGAAGCTCCACCGCCTGAGGGAGTACTTGTTCTATTGCTCCCAGTTCATCATTTACAGCGATTCTTATAGCTTGGAAAGTCTTGCGAGCCGGATGCTTTTCTCTCCGATATTTAGCCGGCACCGCATTCTTGATTATTTCTGCCAATTCCAGAGTGGAGTCAATATCCTTTTGCTCCCTGGCCCGAACAATAGCCCGGGATATTCTCCGACCATATCGTTCTTCGCCATATTTAAAAATTATACTCGCCAGTTCAGCTTCTGAATAAGTATTAATAATGTCCCAGGCTTTTAAATTCTGGCTGGTATCCATTCTCATATCCAGTTCTGAATCGAAATGATAGCTGAAACCCCTCTCCGGGGTATCCAGTTGAAAGGAGGAGACGCCCAAGTCTATGATTATCCCGTCCACCTGCCCAGATTCATCTTGATTAAGGAAGTGTTTTAGATCCCGAAAGTCAGCGTGGACAAATCTTATCCTCTCATCAGCCATCTGCTGCCTGGTTTCTTGCAGAACATTTATGTCCTTATCTATAGCTATTACCCTGGCCTGAGCACCTAAGCGAGCCATTAATTCCTGTAAATGCCCGCCGCCTCCCAGTGTACAGTCAATGTATAATCCATTGGGATCGCCAAGTATATAATCGATAATTTCCTGGAGCAGAACTGGTTCATGGGTCATAAATACACTCCTAAATGCCAAGGTCTACCATCTTCTCTGCTATTTCTTCATATGATGCTTCAGCACTTTCGTTATAGCTTTCCCACTTATCAGAAGACCAAATCTCAATTCTCGCTCCTACCCCTATCACGGTTACATCCTTATCGATCCCGGCATAATTTCTGAGATTTGCGCTTAATACACTCCTGCCCTGTTTATCAAGTTCAAGTTCTGAAGCCCCGGAGAAAACAAAGCGTACATAGGATCTTACATCTGCTCTGGTCAGGGGAAGTGCATGCAGTTTTTCTTCCACAAGCTTCCATTCATCCAAAGGATATAGGAAGATACAATTATCCAAACCCTTGGTCGCTACAAAGCGTTCACCCAAGAGTTCACGAAATCTGGCTGGAATTGTAATGCGGCCTTTGGTATCGAGCGCATGCTGGTATTCTCCCAGAAACATAAGCCTTTTCCTTTCCCATCTAATTTTAGGGATTCCGATCCACTATGTACCACTTTACTCCACTTTATTCTATTAAATTTTTTAATTTCCTCCTTTGTGAACATAGTAGCAAGCAACCAAATTCCGACCCAATTAGCCTTCTCCTGAAGATAAGTCGCATAATATTGGGGTTTACTCGCTTTGTTGCACTTATTATATTTTACTAGCCCAGGGAAAAATTGGATGAAAGTCCTATACATTTAGGGACTGAAGCCGGAATCAATTGATTGGAATATGAAGGGGGAGCAAGAGAAATGATGAAATTACAATAGTATTTTACTCAACCCATATGGAATTGGAAAATATCCAGGAACGATAGCCCAGTAGATAGCGGTGGTAAACTTCAATCCGATATACTCCCGGATCAATATTGGCAAAAACGTGCTTTTTCCCAGAGCTCACCCGCCACTCCTTTCCATTTTTCATTAGTCTTACTCTGGCTGTTTCAGGCGTTAGTACTCGTATCTCAAGATGCTGGCTGGATAGCACGCTATCTCCCATCTGAAACTTCTTCTCTTTGTCTCGAATAAAAAATCTAAATCCTCTGCTGTTCAGAAAATAATCATACCCTATCCATAAAGATCCTTTTCTAATCGCTGCATACAGTATCTCCCGGTCGGATTCTAATTCCCCGCTTAGAGGCAGTTCAGTTAAAACATGTATGTTAATGCACTTAAATGAAGTTTCATAAGGTGAGACCTGTAGATCCAACATCCCCAGTCTCATATTATATCCATGGGCATCAGACCCACCGACAGCGAAGATTTTCTCCCCCCGGGACTGATACTCATCCATTCTGGCCAGGGCCTGGGGGCAAGGACCCTGCATTGCTACATGGGGGCAAAAAGCCAGGAGGATCCCCTGGAAGGCGCTGGTAATATGATCTTTCCATTGCGAGGTGAAATTCCATATTTCAATTCCCTGAAAACCATGCACATTCCAATCTTTCCACGGAAAACTAATTCCATCTACAAACAGAGGGGTTCCCTTTTCAAATGGATGTGCGATGATACCTATCCCGTGCTGCATATTCACCTCATCAATTACCACCTGAGGATTCTCGTTGTTATTTTTCACTTCTTTATCGATATCCAGGCAAAGATAATGATTTTTACTTTCGTTAGCCTCCATGCCTATAAGAACCAGCACAGTCCCTTGATAACCTTCTTTTCCATCATACAATGCCTGCAGGGTATAGTGATCCGTAATAATAATGAAATCCAATCCAACCCGGGCAGCTTTAGCAGCGATATCCACTATTTCCAGGGATCCATCTGAATATGATGAGTGTATGTGCATGTTTCCAGCGTATTCGTACATTTTTATACCTTTCGATACTCCACCCCATCACCGGTGACACCGAAGACGGTTCTTTTTGGCAAGCTGGCGTGGATAGTTTACCCAGTCTTCCATCACTGCAGTTACTTTAACACTTAGCGGTGGAATAGCTGTAAGATTTTATTATATTATATTACCCGGCCCAGTATGTTGACAAAAAATCCAGCGTTAAATAATAAAGTTGCTCTTTTCGCTACATCATTACATAGGAGGATCTTTTTTAATCAAACTGTCTGACTTACTACGCTTCTGCTTGTGAATAGCATATAAAAAGTTGACAGCAAGAACCATCCCTACTGTCAACTTCTCCTCATCTAAAAAGTTGACAGCAAGCATCGTCCCCACCGTCAACTTTGTGGTTATAGTTTATATAGAGTGCTTTCATCCAGGAATTTTATCCCTTTTTCATTAAATATTTTTCTGGCTCTATTTATATCTTCAACTTTGAAAATAACCAAGGCGTCATCCCCTTTGTTACCCAGGAAAGCATAAAGGTATTCGATACTCAGCTCTTGTTCCGTCATCTGTTCCAGGACCGAAGCTAATCCTCCAGGCGAATCTGGTATTTGTACCGCTATTACTTCGGTCTCGCTCACGGTAAACCTGGCATCCTTCAAAATCCGATAGGCTTTGGCCGGATCATTGACAATCAGCCTTAGAATTCCAAAATCTGATGTGTCGGCAATAGATAAAGCCCGGATGTTAATCCCCGCTTCACCCAACACCTTGGTTACATGAGCCAGTCGCCCTACTTTGTTTTCCAGGAATACAGATATCTGTTTTGCCATAATTATACCTCCTCTATATATTCCTCTTATCAATTACTCTTTTGGCTTTACCCTCGCTTCGTTCTATGGTTTTATATTCTACCAATCTGACCCTCGCGGCTATTCCCAGTGCACTTTCCAGTTCTTTGCTTATCAGCATACCCAGACTTTCCATTTTTCGCACTTCGTCACTAAATACCTGCTCCGACACCTCTACATGTACTTCCAGTTCATCCAGATTACCCTTCCGGTCCGCTACCAGCAGGTAGTGCGGCTCTACTCCGGGAATATTCAGCAGTACACTTTCGACCATGGAAGGGAACACATTAACCCCGCGAATAATAACCATGTCATCAGAACGTCCCAATATTTTTGCCATCCGGGCATGAGTTCTGCCACATTCACATCTTTCCGTATTGAGCATGGTAAGATCCCGGGTCCGATACCTGATTATGGGCAGTGCTTCTTTGGTAATGGTAGTTAAGACCAGTTCACCAGCTTCACCTTCGGGAAGAACTGCGCAGCTTTCCGGATCAATAATTTCCGGGATAAAATGGTCTTCCCCTATATGTAGTCCAGCTTTTTTATTGCATTCGACTGCTACCCCCGGGCCCATAATTTCACTTAAACCATATATATCATAGGCATCTATTTCCAACTTATTTTCAATCTCCCGGCGCATATTTTCCGACCAGGGTTCCGCTCCGAAAATACCCGCTTTTAATTTTAGGTCAGCCGGGCTTATCGCCATTTCCTGCATAACTTCATACATGAAAAGAGCGTATGACGGAGTACACATCAATTCAGTGGTCTGGAAATCCTGCATGAGCATCACCTGTCTGCTAGTATTTCCACCTGAAGTAGGTATAACTGAAGCTCCTATCTTTTCAGCTCCATAGTGTGCACCCAGCCCCCCGGTGAATAAACCATAACCGTATGAAACTTGAACAACTGAATGTTTACTGGCACCTGCACAATACATGGCCCGGGCCATTAACTCGGCCCAGGTATCAATATCTTTGCTGGTATAGCCAACTACGGTAGGTTTACCGGTGGTGCCGGACGATGAATGTATCCTGAGCACATCGCTCATAGGAACAGCAAAGAGTCCAAAGGGATAATTATCTCGTAAATCTTGTTTGGTGGTGAAGGGTAGTCTATTAATATCTTCTACATTTTTAATATCCTCAGGTTTTACTCCTGCCTGATCCATCTTTTCTTTATAAGCTGGAACAAATGCATAAGCCCGGTATACAGTCTCCTGCAATCTCCTGAGTTGTAATTTTTTGAGCTGTTCCCTGGGCATACATTCTTTTTCTTTATCCCAATAATTCATTATTCTACCTCCTGTTTTCTTATTCCTGCAAATGCCGGGATTGTTCGCAAAAACCCATAATGGGGAATAACAGACAAATGCTTGAACAACAGTTTGAATGTTTGCGTAATAGATCCTTATTGGCTTTGATTAATAATCTTCTTTTAATATGTTCAATTGTTATCCAGGCCCAGAATACTATTAACCGCATGAGCAGCTAGAAGCAATCCCGCTGTCGCGGTCACATATACTATACTTCCAAGTTCGGCCCCGTTTCTCAAGGGAATTTCCTGGGAATACACTACTGTGAGCCCGGTATATATACCATACTGCCTTAGCTCACGCCTTACTTTGCGAGCCACCGGACATATACTGGTATCTTTTATATCTGCTATTTTAAACATCATGGGATTAAGCCGGTTAGCGGTACCCATGGAACTAATAATGGGGATTTCTTGTGCGAGGCAGGTTTTTATCAGGTGTATTTTATCTTTAAAAGAGTCTATGGCATCAATTACATAATTACACGCTTTCCCGCCAATTATTGAAGTATTTTCCGAATTATAACTGGAAGGATATTGTTTTATTTGCAGAGAAGGATTAATTTGTTGTAATCTTCGGGCCATGACCTCGGTTTTATATCGGCCTATAGTCGAACTAAGGGCTGGAATCTGGCGGTTAATGTTGCTATCTTCGATGCGGTCAGGATCAATGATAGTTATCTTTCCTACACCGCATCGGCATAATGCTTCTGCCGCATATGATCCAACTCCGCCCACTCCTACAACAGTGATCTGGCTTTGCTTCAGGATATCCATTCCCGCTTTTCCTAGCAGCAACTGGGTCCTTTGAAAATAACTGTCATTACTGTTCATAAAACTCTATTGACCTCATCATATCAGGGGACAAGAAGATAGTTTTTCTCTCGCTTGATCCTTAAAATAAAAGACACCCCACCGAGCCGTGGTCGCCGTGGGTTTAACCTGCATTGCAGGTGGGTGCCCTCCCGCATAATTAATGAGTCCCTATACAGGGCATACGCGCATTACGCGGAGTCCAGGCTCCCTAAGTGTTGGTGTTGGAAAAACTTTACCGGCTTCTCACGCACACAGCAGGGATTCTCTTGTAATTCCTGTGGTTAGCAAAAATATACCACAGAATATCCTTTTCAGCAAGAAAGCTGGGCTGTTATTATCATCCAAAATTTAAATTCTTACTTTTCCCTAATTTTTAAAGCCAATTCCCTCAATTGTTGGGGGCTGACCTCGGAGGGGGCATCTGTTAGAGGACAAGCAGCACTCTGGGTTTTGGGGAATGCTATAACGTCCCGAATACTGCTTCTGCCGCCCATGATCATAATCAGGCGGTCAACTCCAAAGGCAATGCCCCCATGGGGAGGGGTGCCGTATTCGAAAGCGTCCAGCAAATATCCGAATTTATCTTGGGCTTCTTCCATGGACATACCCAGTAGTCTGAACATTTTTTCCTGCCAGTCTCTTTTGTGTATTCTTATGCTGCCGCCCCCAATTTCAGTACCGTTCAGAATTAAGTCATAGGCCCGTGCTTTAACGGCCCCCGGATTAGTGTCCAAAAGGTCCAAGTCAGATACTCGGGGAGAGGTAAACATATGATGAACTGCCACATAACGTTCCTCGTCCTTATCATACTCGAATAGAGGGAAATCATAAATCCAGACGAAGTTAAGCTCATTTTTATCGACTAGCCCCAGCCTTTTAGCCAGTTCCAGTCTCAGTACTCCCAGAACTCGGGATACTACTTCATGACTGTCGGCGCCAAACAAAAGGAGGTCACCGGGCTCTGCTGACAGAGCTTTTAAAATCTGCTCCACTTGAGCCTCAGTCAGGAATTTGGTAATCGGGGATTTCAATTCGTTTTCTGCCACCACAATCCAGGCCATACCTCGAGCTCCATATTCAACTGCCATGCTGCCCAGGCTATCGATCTCCCGGCGTTTAAATGAAGCGCAGCCTTTGGCGTTGACCGCTCGCACTACTCCACCAGTATTGATGGCAGTGGAAAATACTTTAAACTCAACGTCGGCCATCATTTCGGTCAAATCTACTATTTCCAGGCCGAAGCGAAGGTCGGGTGTATCACTGCCGTATCTTTTCATGGCGTCCTCATATGATAAGCGGGGAAAAGGGATGGCAATATCTCTTTGCACACCCTGCGCAAATAGCAATACCATCATTTCTTCAATCAAAGTGATTATATCCTCTTCCTCTACAAAAGACATTTCTATATCCAGCTGGGTAAATTCTGGCTGCCGGTCAGCCCGCAGGTCTTCATCTCGAAAGCACCTGGCTATCTGAAAATATTTCTCCAGACCGGAAACCATCAGCAGCTGTTTAAATATCTGCGGGGATTGAGGCAGAGCAAAAAATTCCCCGTGATGAACTCGGCTGGGCACCAAGTAATCACGCGCTCCTTCTGGACTGCTCTTGGTCAAAATGGGGGTTTCCACTTCAATAAAGCCCTGATCATCCAAATAATCCCGCATAGTTTTAACTACCCGGTGTCTGAGCATCAGGTTGCCTCTCATCTCATCTCTTCTCAAGTCCAAATATCGATATTTCAAACGCAGGTTTTCGTCCACTTCTATGCCATCTTCGATATAGAAGGGAGGAGTTTTGGCAGGATTCATAATCTCCATTCTATCAACGTATATTTCGATTTTCCCGGTCTTCAAGTTGGGGTTTTCGGTATCCACCGGCCGATGACTCACACTGCCCTGCACTCCTACTACGTATTCACTTCTGACCTGTTCGGCCAGATGGAAGGCTTCCTCATTAACTTCAGGGCTGAATACTACCTGTATTATGCCAGAGCGATCGCGTAAATCGATAAAAATAAGTCCTCCATGATCTCTGCGGCTGTCTACCCAGCCATTTAATACTACCTCGATCCCAATATTATTGACATCCAGGCTAGTGGCGTTGTGAGTTCTTTTCATCTGCCTTTATCCTCCTAATCTATCAACAAAGTTTTGCATACACTGCGAACCAACCCCTGGGGATCAATCTTAAACTGTTCCTTGGTGCGCATATTCCTCAAGGTTAAAAAGCCTTGCCGGGCCTCTTCTTCTCCTATCAAGATAACAGCTTTAGCGCCGATCTTATCTGCGTACTTCATTTGCGCCTTGGCCTTGCGCTGGTTATAATCCTTTTCGGCCCTGATTCCTGCCTTACGCAGCATCTGCAGTATTTTCATGCCCTGGGATTCATAAGCCGGGTCCATAACAGCGATAAAAACATCTGTTTCCATGTTTTCTGCTGATTTTCCTCCCTGCTTATCGACCGCCAGCAAAAGCCTTTCCATACCCATAGCAAATCCTATTCCAGGTAAATCAGGCCCCCCGCACTCTTCAACCAGCCCATTATACCTTCCTCCTCCACCGACGGCCTTCTGGGCTCCAATTCCCGGTATATGTATTTCAAAGGCCGTATTAGTATAGTAATCAAGGCCGCGCACCAGGTTGTCATCATGCATGAAAGCAATCTCATGTTCTATCAGGGTCTCTTTAACTTTCGCATAGTGTTCCTGGCACTTTTCACACAAGTTGGCAAAAAGCGTCGGATATCCCTCAATGGCCTGATGACAGGCTTCATTTTTACAATCCAGTACCCGGAGCGGGTTTTGTATATATCTGGTCTGGCAGTCCTGACACAAACGGTACTGGGATGGTTTTATATGTTCTATAAGCTTCTGCCGGTATGCGCCCCGGCAATCAGGGCAACCTACCGAATTCAGGTGCAGTTCATATTCTTCTAGACCCAAACGCAGCAAAACCTCTATCAAGAGTATTATTACTTCCGCATCGATATAAGGATTGTTGCTACCGAAGGCTTCTACCCCAAACTGATGGAACTGTCTGTACCTGCCGGTCTGGGGGCGATCATATCTGAACATGGGTCCCATATAATACCATTTAACCGGCAGCAGACCTCCATATAGACTGTGTTCTATGAGTGCCCGCGCACAGGATGCTGTCCCCTCGGGCCTTAAGGTCAGGCTCCGACCTGATTTATCGTTAAAAGTATACATCTCTTTGCTTACTATATCAGTAGTCTGACCCACGCCACGTTCAAATAACTCGGTATGTTCAAATATTGGGACTCTTACTTCCCGGTAACCGAAGATTTCGGCCGTTTCTTTCATGATTTTCTCAATATACTGCCATCTGGCTGAATCCTCGGGTAAAATGTCATAAGTTCCTCTGGGCGCTTTTATCAGCATATACTTCCTCCGAGCCTCACTATCTAAGGCATAGTTTTCATTCCTTGGATAATTCTAATTTAAGGCCCAGAGCTTGTCAACCTTCCGTTTTATCAGCTTTTCTATTGATTCACAATAAGCTGCCGGATCTTTAGGATTGTAAACTGAAGTTAGTTTCCAATCAGCGGTATTGATGAACTTGCTGCCTGCACCTCCACCCATACCGATAATGGTCTGTCTTTCTTCAATCATCTGAATATTATAAAGGCATTCATAGCTGGGAAGCGTATACCCTATATTTTCCATACCCGCTTTCATATATTTTTGCCGGTACATATAATAAGGTATATAACCTGCCTCCCGAAATTTATTGGAAAAGTATTCTACGCCCTTTTGTATTTCGTTGACCCGCCGGTCAATTTCACCCTTAGCATCCATAGTTGCCATTTCTGAGCCCCGTTTACGAGACAGAGTATGAACAGTCACGTTTTCCGGGCCTAATTTGAGAACCTGCTCTGCTGTGCTGGTGTTTTCCAGAAGTGTTTCTCCTGGTAATCCCACTATTAAATCCATATTTATTTGTCCTATACCTGCTTCTCTAACCCATTCGATCGATCGCAGCACTCCTTCCTGATCATGATTCCTCCCTATTAGTTTCAAAGTGGAATCATTCATAGTCTGAGGATTAACGCAGATCCGGTTGACCCCGGCCTCTTTTAGAATTCTTAATTTCTGAGGATCAAGGGTATCCGGCCTGCCTGCCTCTACCGTGATCTCCTGCGTTTTATGGGTGATGTAACGCTGGGTCAGTAAATCCAGCATATCCTCCATATCCTTTGCCGAGAGCACGGTAGGGGTACCTCCGCCAATATATACCGTCTGTATGGATATATCCTTTTCTTGCAGGCAGTCTGCCATGCTGTTCATTTCTCTATACAATGCTCGTAAAAATGGCTTAAGATCTGAATCGTAGTCTTTCAGTACTGCACCGGGAAAGGAGCAGTAATAACAGCGGCTGGGGCAAAACGGGATACCAATATAAATACTCACCGTTTTTTGGGCCTTTTCCGGACTTAAGAGAAAGGCGTGATCATTCTCAGCCACTTCCAATAACAAAGCCGCTTTTTTCTCATTCAGCATATAATCTTTTTGTAAAATATTGTTTATATCTTTACCGCTAAATCCCCTATCCATCAAACGATGCAGCAGCTTTACCGGCCGAACCCCAGTTAAGAGTCCATACGAGTTGATATTCTTATCCATATGCCGGCACAACAATTGATAAGTAAACAGACGGGCAAACCACTTCGCTTCATTAAGGCTTTCAGCCCCTGAACTTTTGAAATGATGTTCTTCCCGCAAGATGGTATTCCCCTCGGGAGAAAAAACTGCTCCCCTGATTATTACGGACTTTTCCAGGGTTTCCATGTTGACCTGGATAAAGCTATCGTGGTGTCCCCCTTTGCCCGGTATTATCTGGCATCCCGGAAAAGCTAGACGGATCAGTTCGTGCAAAGAATCATAGAGCCTTTCCGGATTAAAATCACAATAAATTATCATTGACCATCCCTCCTCTGGCTACGCTTATATGAGCCCAGATACTTCACGCTGTCACAGTATTGCTGTAATTCATCCAGGACTTGGAGCAGTTGGGACCTATTACCACCGACCTCAACTTCGATATAAAAGCAAAACCGCCCTTTTTTAATCCTATCGGGTTGAGATTCAATCTTATGCAGATTCAAGTTTTTCACCGCAAATATTTCCAGGGCTTTATGCAAAGCTCCCGGGATATCAGGCAGGGAACATATTAAACTGGCCTTTTCTCCGCACTCTATAGCTGCCCGGTTGTTCTTGACATGTACAAAGCGGGTAGTATTATCCTGGTTTTGTATATCTTTTTTTATTACCTGCAATCCATAAATAGCTGCTGCCTTCAGGTTGCCTATGGCAGCGGCCTTTTTGCTTTCGCTGCCTATTATCTGTAAAGCTCTGCTGGTACTGTTGCTTATTTCTGTTCTAACCCCGCTTAAGCTGTGATCCAGAAAATCGCTGCACTGCATCAAGGCAGCTGGCTGCGATACAATCAATTCTATTTCTTCCAATTCATATGTCCTGGCCGCAATTAAATGCTGACGAATAGGGATTACGATTTCCCCCTCAATCCTTACCGGGTATTCCTGTAAACATCTGATGCAGGCGTCAATTGACCCGGCTTGAGAATTTTCTATAGGAACCAGCACATTTTCAACTTCGCCTGCGGCCAGCATTCGAAACAGCTCGGGTATGCTGGTAGCTAGAGATAGCAGCACCTCTTCTCCCCAGTATAGATGTGCGGCATCTTCACTAAAAGTCCCGGCCGGACCCAGCACTGCGCATAACATTTACTTAACCCTCCTTCCGCAGGCCCGGGCAATAGGTTCAATTTCCCGCATTAACTGGCTGAATCCCCTCGGGGTCAGCGATTGGGGTCCATCAGAAAGTGCCTTTTCCGGGTGAGGATGCACTTCAACCATGAGCAGATCTGCGCCTGCTGCAATGGCTGCTTTGGACATGGGAGTTACCAAACTTCTTACCCCGGTTCCATGACTGGGGTCTACCATAACCGGCAGGTGGGACAATTCTTTAACCAGGGCCACTGCTGATAAATCAATAGTATTCCGGGTCCAGGTCTCAGCCGAGCGTATACCCCGCTCACACAAAACCACCCGCTGGTTCCCTCCGGCCAAGATATATTCTGCGGCCAGAAGCCATTCCTTTATGGTAGCTGATAGACCTCTTTTTAAAACTACCGGTATATCTAACCTTCCCAGTTTCTTGAGCAAAGAATAATTATACATATTGCGGGCCCCTACCTGCAGGATATCTGCATATTCGGCCACCAGCCCGATATCTTCACTATCCATAACTTCAGTCACTACCGGCATATTCATGTCCTGACCCACCCGGGCTAGAATTTTAAGTCCCTCTTCACCATAGCCCTGGAAACTATAGGGTGATGTCCGCGGTTTATAGGCGCCTCCCCGTAGCATGGAAGCCCCGGAAGCCCTGACTTTGAAAGCTGTTTCTTTGAGAATATCCTCGCTTTCTATAGCACATGGTCCGGCAATCACAATAGTCTTTTCCCCGCCGATAACACAGCCTTTCACTTTAAATTTTGTATTTTCCGCCTTATACATGCGGGAGATCAAAAGATCATTACCTTCTTTGACTAATAAGCTTTTCATATGCCACACCTCCTGGTAAAAATACAAATGACCTCTCATCCGTCTAGGGACGAGAGGTCATAAAACTTCCCGCGGTACCACCCTGATTGGTATAGATACCCACTTGAACCAGATACGGGATAAATCCATCCAAGAAAACAAAAAACTTCTCCATCCTCTAGGGACGAGAAGCATTTATGCTGCCCGCGGTACCACCCAAATTGCCTTTTGGCCCGCTTAGGAAAGATACAGGAAATATCCGATATCCCCTCTCTTTTAACGGTAAGAGTTCCGCCGCGACCTACTTGCATATGTTTCAGCCGGGTGCTCCAGAGTGAACTTCAATATGCTTCCTTATGAAGATGCTTTCAGCCGGTGACATCTCTTCTCTGACTAATTCCACATAACTACTTTACTCATTCATCGCATTTATCATATTAGATTAAAGACTATCATAAAAAAAATCAAAAGTAAAGTCTTAAATTGACAGTGGGACGGTTTATTCTGTCACCCTGTCATCCTGAGCGGCAGCGAAGGATCTTTCCTCGCACCCCACGCTTAGATTCTTCACTTCGTTCAGGATGATAGGGCCGAGACTGAACTTACATGGTTCCGTTGAGAAATGGATTGTGCAGCCTTTCAAATCCAATGGTAGTAGCAGGTCCATGGCCAGGGTAACATACCACGTCATCGTCATAACATAATAATTTTTCTTTGATATTCTTTATTATTTGAGGATAAGATCCTCCAGGGAAATCAGTCCTGC
>CAZHHJ010000024.1:11307-23537 GCA_964531295.1 uncultured Syntrophomonas sp. | reverse complement strand
ACTTTGTGAAATAGAAATGGCAAGGACAGTACCATGACCAGGATAACAATTAGTCCGGTAATAACCACTGTATCTCCCTCTGATTAATCCAGGTATTCTGAATTAATCTTTTAAATCTAATTATAGACTTTACGCTAAACGGTTTAAAAAATCAAGTTTGTCCCCTGTGCAATTAATGGACAAAAAACCCCCATAATTCTATTGAGGGTTTAATGAACGATTTTGCCCTAAATTGTCTGAGCACTTATTTCATATTATTAAAGAGATTGACCATTTCTAACGCTGTCATAGCAGCATCAGAGCCCTTATTGCCGGCCTTGGTTCCAGCCCTTTCAATGGCCTGTTCGATAGTATCGGTAGTTAAAACCCCATAGATAACTGGTATTCCGGTATTTAAACCAACTTGAGCAACGCCTTTGGTTACTTCAGATGCGACATATTCAAAATGGGGGGTGGCGCCCCTGATAACTGTACCCAGACAGATGACGGAATCATATCCTTTTCCGCTCATCTTCTGAGCTGCCAGAGGTATTTCAAAGGCCCCCGGTACCCAGGCAATTTCGATACTCCCTTCATTTACTCCATGCCTTATCAGGGTATCGAGGCATCCTGACAAGAGTTTATTGGTGATGAATTCATTAAATCTTGATACAACGATACCAAACTTTAGATTTTCCCCGATTAGTTTTCCTTCATATACTCTTGGCAATTTAAGAGCCTCCTTTAATATTGTTTTTACATATTTGCCAGAAGATGTCCCATCTTTTCTTTCTTGGTCTTAAGATATCTTCTGTTCTCTGTCCCGCTTTCTGTTTCCATGGGTACCCTTTCTACCACTTCCAGGTGATGTCCCTCCAATCCCTTGATTTTCTTGGGGTTATTGGTCATTAAACGCATTTTCTTTATCCCTAGATCGGTTAATATCTGGGCCCCTATACCATAATCCCTCAGATCAGCAGCAAAGCCCAGATCCAGGTTGGCCTGTACGGTATCTCTGCCATTATCCTGTAGTTTGTAGGCTCTGATCTTATTGCAAAGCCCGATTCCCCTGCCTTCCTGCCGCATATAGAGCAGAACCCCTTTGCCTTCTTCCTCTATCATCTCCAGCGCCTTTTGCAGTTGCTCCCCGCAATCACAGCGTTTGCTGGCAAAAGCATCACCGGTCAAACATTCGGAATGGACCCTGACCAATATCGTTTCATCATCTTCCCACCGGCCTTTAACCAGAGCCAGGTGTTCTTTTTCATCCAGTAATGATTGATATGCCACTGCTTGAAAATCCCCAAACTCAGTAGGAAGACGGGCATCATCAACCCTGATAACCAGCTTTTCACTGCGGCGCCGATATTCAATAATATCCGCGATAGTAATAATTTTGATATCAAACTGCCGACCAAAGTTTATCAATTCCGGCACCCGGGCCATAGTTCCATCGGAATTCATTATTTCACATATAACTGATGCCGGATAAAGTCCGGCCAGTTTGGCCAGGTCTATGGAACCTTCAGTGTGTCCGGCTCTTCTCAGGGTACCGCCTTCCCGATATCTTAAGGGGAAGATATGCCCTGGTCTTCTAAAATCAGCTGCCACGCTTTCTGCAGCTATAAGCGCCTTAACCGTATCGGCCCTTTCATGGGCAGAGATACCTGTAGTGGTGGTCTTGTAGTCAACCGACACCGTAAAGGCTGTTTCATGGTTGTCAGTATTAGCCATGACCATAGGTTTTATATCCAGCCTATCCAGAGTAGATCCTTCCATAGGAACACATATCAATCCCCGGGCATGAATGGCCATAAAATTGATTATATCCGGACTTGCCTTTTCTGCCGGTATGACCAAATCGCCTTCATTTTCACGGTCTTCATCATCGACTAGAATCACCATTTTGCCATCTTTTATATCATTGATTGCTTCTGCTACACTATTGAACATGCTGCTGCCCCCTTAAATAAATCCATTTTCAGCCAGGTAATTATAATCAATACCTTCTCTGCTTTGCCCTTGATCACTGTTCAGGATTAGTTTTTCCACATAGCGTCCTATAATATCAGTTTCCAGATTGACTCTGTCTCCTTCTCTTTTCATACCCAGGACAGTTAATTCTGCAGTATGCGGTATAAGGGATACCGTAAAGTTTTCCTGATTTACCTCTATTACGGTCAGGCTGATACCATCTACCGCGATTGAACCTTTGGGCACCACATACCGCAATATTTCCGGTGCTGCTTTTATTCGATATATAATGGCAATATCCACTGGGGCTTTATTTATTATGGTTCCCATACCATCGACATGGCCCTGCACCAGATGCCCGCCTAACCTGTCCGCCAGTCTTAATGCCCTCTCCAGATTAACCGGGCTGCCGCTGCTTAAAGATTTCAGGGTAGTCCGTTCATAGGTTTCCGGCATTACATCGGCAGTAAATTGGCTATCCGTATGGGCAGTTACCGTAAGACAAACGCCATTTATTGCAATACTGTCACCTATCCTGATATCCTGCAGTACCTTAGCGGCCTGTATGGATATTTGAAATGATTGCTTACCCCTGCTACTCTGTCCAACTCTGCCAATCTCCTCAACGATTCCAGTAAAAATACTATTACCTCCTAGCCAATACCTTGATAAGTCAGGTGATATGGGGGACACTTTCCAGCGACAGCTCTTAGTCTTTTGGAAAGTTGACCGCAAGAACCGTCCCCGGTGTCAACTTGAACCGTCCGTGTCAAACCTGGCCGTAATCAAGATATCTTGTTCAAATTGCTGTATATCGATAATATGCAGCTGCACAGCGTCATTCATAAGCTGGTATCCTTCTCCGCCCACTGGTGATGGAGCTCCCTGCCCGCCAATTATTTTGGGAGCTATAAACCAGTACAGCTTATCCAGCAAGCCCTGTTGGATAAAAGAGGCATTTATTTCTGAGCCCCCTTCAACCAGGATACTGCTTATTTCCCGGCTGGCCAGAATTGACATCACTGCCGGCAATGGTACCTTATCTTCCTCTAAATCCAGCTTAATTATTTCTACTCCCAGAGCAGATAAGTACTGAGCCTTTTCCTGCTCCGGGTCTGGCCCACAAAATACTATGGTCGGCTGCTCCTTACTGCTCCGAGCAATTATACTATCGACAGGTAGTTCTAAATTACTATCAATAACTACTCTAATAGGATCCCGGCTATCTTCATCCAGCCTGGTGTTAAGCTGCGGGTTATCAGCCAGTACCGTTCCTATCCCCACCAGTATGGCGTCATAAGTGTTTCTCAATTGGTGCACATATTTTCTGGCCTCTGCTCCGGTTATCCAACGTGAATCACCAGTATAGGCCGCTATCTTCCCGTCCAGGGTCATGGCGGTTTTGAGTGCCGCAAAAGGCATCCCGGTTTGTATATATTTAAAAAAAATCTCGTTCAAGTCAATTGCCGCTGCTTGCATTACCCCAACCTCAGTCTCGATTCCAGCCTGCTGCAGTATTTCCAATCCTTTACCAGCCACTTTAGAATTGGGGTCCAGGGCTGCAATAACCACTCTTTTTATCCCCGCTTTAATGATCGCCTCAGTACAGGGGGGAGTTTTGCCATAATGGCAGCAGGGTTCCAGGGAAACATAGAGTGTAGCTCCGGCTGCCTCAACACCGGCTGATTCCAGGGCATGTATTTCAGCATGAGGGGTAGCGGCTTTTTGGTGATAGCCTTCGCCGATTATTTGTCCGTCTTTAACAATAACTGCTCCCACCAGAGGGTTGGGGCTGGTCCTGCCTCTCGCTCTTGCTGCCAGTTCTATGGCTCTTTGCATATGTTTAATATCTATCTCCTTCACCTGCTATACACCCCTAAATATAATAAACCCGATATTTCATCGGGTTTTGGGCACGGAATACTAAGCCAGCATATAAAGCAAGCTTAATTAATCCTTCTTCTCCCATCCAGACTATCACTGTCGGCTCTGGAATTTCACCAGCTCCTGCCTTTGATAAAGGCTCGCGGGCTGTAACCGCCGATAGGGAATTTCACCCTCCCCGAAGAAAGCTACCTATGTTTTTTTGTTATTACATATTATCATCTCATCTAAGAATGGTCAAGACAGGCCGCATCACGCAATGATTTTACTGCCAGACCCAAATCACTGGCCCCAAAAATATAGGAGCCGGAAACCAGCACATTACAGCCGGCCGCAACCACCTGCCGGGCAGTTTTATCGTTAATTCCTCCATCGACCTGCAAATAAGCAGTGGAATCACAGTTGTCCATCATTTCTCTAACCTGCTGTAGCTTGCGGATTACCGAGGGGATGAATACCTGTCCTCCAAAACCGGGGTTCACGCTCATTAATAGTATCAGGTCCACTTCTTCAATAATGTTTTCCAGGACATTTACCGGGGTGGCTGGATTAATTGCTACCCCAGCCTTTATACCCTGGTCTTTAATCATTTTGATCACCCGGTGTAAATGGATGCAGGCTTCGCTGTGAACCCCAATTAGATCGGCTCCCGCTTCTATGAAGGCTGGTATCAGTTGTTCCGGTTTTTCGATCATTAAATGAACATCCAGGAAAAGATGGGTAGTTTTCTTAATAGCGGCTACTACTGGAGGGCCTATGGTAAGATTGGGTACAAAATGGCCATCCATTACATCTATATGCAGCCAATCGGCTCCGGCCTCTTCAACTTTTTTGATGTCTTCTTGCAGGCAGGCAAAATTGGCGGATAAAATTGACGGGGCAATCAATATCATTTATAACACCTCTCACTGCTAATTACTTCCTCTAATATGGTCACATAGTTGTTATACCTAAACCCCGCTATCCTTCCTTCATCCCGGGCTTTTTTTACCCCACAGTTCCTCTCTTTATAATGCAGGCAATCTCCAAATTCGCATAACTCTGCATATTGAGCAAAATCCGGGAAATGCCTGGCCACCTCACGTCTGGAAATATCAGGCGTATCGATAACACTGAATCCAGGTGTGTCAGCAATGAAACCCCCGGATGGCAGCGGGAATAATTCTACATGTCTGGTAGTATGTTTACCTCTGCCTATCTTACTGCTTACTTCCTGGGTCCTGATATTCAAACCCTCACTCAAGGTATTTAACAGGGTAGATTTTCCTGCCCCGGACGGTCCAGCCATTACTGCCACATGTCCCTGAACCGCGTTGCGTATTTCCTGGATGCCGCAACCGGTTTTGGCAGATGATAAAATAAAAATAAATCCGGCCCCGGGATAGTAACTTTTTATGAGTTTGGCTTTCTCGTTTTCTGGTGTATCACATTTATTCAGCACGATAATGGGCTGGAGATGATTATAATCACTTAAAAAGAGCAGCCTATCCAAAAGTATCGAACTGGGAGCGGGACGGTCATAGGCCAACACAATAATTACCGCCGTAACATTAGCTATCTTGGGCCGGTATAGTTCATTATCTCTGGGCAGTACCCTCTCCATTATGCCCCGATTATTATCTACTACGGTAATAACGACTCTATCACCGGTTAATACCTGCTGCTTGACTTTTCCTCTTAATTTGCTTTCATATATGCTGCCATCTTCATGTTGAACATAATAAAAACCAGCAATTTTTTTTATTATAATCCCGTTCAATTGGGTGGCAGTCATATCTTTCCTCCCCTGCTGCTTTTACTATAAGTCAAACGATTCATGTTTCTGCCCGTTCAACCTGACCACAGCGGTCCCGGTACCATAATGATTTATGGCCACATTAACCGTATCTCCCGCCTGATGGTATTCATTATAGACCTCACGCTCACCCTGGGCATCTTTTACCAGTACCTGAACATTATAATAATCCTCATCTTCAGGCAGCAGGACTTTCACCACTTTAATTTTTGCCACTGGTCCCGGCCCTTTACTTATGGTGATATTAACCGTGCTTTCTTCATCCAGCAGTACGCCTGCATCAGTATCCTGCTTAATAACATAGTTGTTGTAATAGTTCTGGCTTTCCTCGTAGCTTAAATTGGGCAGCAGTTTGCGAGTTGTCAATTCTTCCCGGGCCTTCTCCAATTCCATACCAATCAGGCTAGGCATAGCTACCCGCTTGGGTGATGGTCCCTTACTGACCATGAGCTGAATAGTGGTACCCTGCTTAATACTGCTGCCAGACCTGGGATCCTGAGACATAACGATACCAGCCTCATATTGCTCATCGTGTTTTTGATCAATCAAACCAATCTCAAAGCCAGCATTGCTTATGGCCACTTTGGCGTCCGCGATTTTTTTACCCACTAGATTTGGTACGGCCTCCAACTGTGGTCCATCACTGACAGTAGCCTCTATTACTGCTTTGCTTTTAACCTTAAGGCCCTTAGCTGGTTTCTGACTTATTATTCGGTCTTTCTTAACTTCGTCATCATAGCTGTGGGCTTTAATTTCCATTTTCAAACCTTCGTTTAACAGGGTTTTATTGGCTTCTTCCATGGTCATTCCCACGATATCAGGAACCACTATTTCCTTTCCGAAAAAGGAGGAGCTGAAATTAAAGGCCAGTCCAGCCAGCAAACCTACCAAGGCCACTACTATCAACATAGTGCCCACCGGACTCAACTTTCTCTTTTTTGCCACGCCATCACCTCCCCCACCTTCATCACTCATAAAGCCATTGTTAATAGGCACATCCCCATTAGCTCTGGCGTGCATATTAGCTTGGACATTTAGCAGGTCTTCACTCATCTCCCAGGCTGATGCATATCTATGTGTCGGTATTTTTTCCATTGCCTTGAGAATTATTTTTTCCAGCGGCATAGGAATGAGCGGATTGCTTAGGCGAGGCGACACGGGTTCATTATGGATATGTTTAAGTGCTACGGTTATCATGCTTTCAGCATCAAAAGGGGGTTGGGCAGTAAGCATCTCATATAATACACACCCCAGGGAGTATATGTCGGTAGCCGGGGTGACTGCCTCTCCTTTGGCCTGTTCGGGAGATATGTAGTGTACCGATCCCTCGATGTCTCCACCAAAGGTGATAGTTTTCTTGTTGACCGCCTGGGCTATTCCAAAATCGGCTACTTTTACCGTTCCCTGGGTGGTTACCAGTATATTATGCGGTTTTACATCCCGGTGAATAATTCCGCGCTCATGGGCGTGCTGAATTCCGTAACATATCATTATTGCTATATCAACAGCTTTTTTAACTGGCAGTGGGGCCTGATCATTGATAATATCTTGCAGGGTCTGCCCCTCGACATATTCCATAACAATATAGTGTATACCATCTTCCTGTCCTACATCGAATATGTTAACGATGTTAGGATGTGATAGACTGGCTGCGGCCAGAGCTTCGGTCCTGAATTTATTAACAAAGTTTTTATCCTGGGAGAATTCTTCCTTAAGTATTTTGACCGCTACTATCCTATCGAGTATTCGGCAATGAGCAGTATATACATTAGCCATACCGCCCTCGCCGATTTTTTCTTGTAATTCATACCTGCCACCCAATACAGTGCCTACCAAAGCTTTAACCCCCTATTACACTCGTATCAGTATTACCGTAACATTATCATAACCACCATTGTTCAGAGCGCAGCTTATCATTTTTTGTGCCGCTCCTTCAAGGTCAGGTCTAAATCCATTAATTATTGCTAATATCTCATCCTCATCCAGCATATCGGATAAACCATCTGTGCATAGCAGGATGATATCCCCTGCATCTACTGTTTGGATCAGATAGTCTATCACTACTTCTTCTTCAATACCCAGAGCCCTGGTGAGTATATGATTATAGGCATTACTACCCATTTCTTCAGTTTTAAGCAATCCATCTTGCAACATCTGCTCAGCCAGGGTATGATCTCTGCTCAACTTCCTTATTCCGCTCTCATTTATAAGGTACAGTCTGCTATCGCCTACATGGGCAATGAACAGTTCCTGCTCTTTAAGTATAGCGGCGGTTATGGTTGTTCCCATTTCAAAGAGTTCCAGGTTTTCTTGGCGGCAGAACCTGATGGCTTGATTGGCCCTGCTTACACTATCATTTAACCACTTAACCGGCTCCTGCTGCTCAAGCAAAGGGATAGAATCTTTAAGGGTTTGAATAGCCAGACTGGAAGCTACATCTCCACCTTTGTGACCTCCCATGCCGTCGCAAACCACGTAAAGACCAAGCCTCTCCTCGATCAAAAAGCGGTCTTCATTTGATTTCCTTACCAGACCAATATCTGTTAATCCTATTGCCCGCATACTCTTTGACTCCCTAAAATAAATATAAAACACTGATCCCCTGCTTAGATGTTGGTGCTCTGCTCAGCCTTTAACTGCCCGCAGGCTGCCATTATATCAGCACCTTTTTCTTCTCGTACGCTAACATTTAGTCCGCTTTCCAGCAAGTAGTTGCAGAATTGCTGTATTTTGGCTGAGGACGGCTTTTTAAAGCTGAGGCCGACAACTTCATTATATGGGATTAAATTTACATTTGCCAAGAGGGGTTTCACTAAGCTGATCAGGTTATCAGCATCCCGTCGGCTAATATTCACTTCATCCAACATCACATATTCAAAAGTCACCCTGCGATTAGTTTCAGCTATATAATATTCTACCGCATCCAGCAAATCATGCAGAGGATATTTTCGATTCAAAGGCAACAACTGGTTCCTCAGTTCATCATCACAAGCATGAAGGGAAACAGCTAGGGTCACCTGCAAATCTTCGTGGGCTAATCTCTTTATCCCGCTTACTTCCCCGGAAGTAGACACGGTTATGTGCCTCTGCCCAATATTTAATCCCTTGGGATGATTGATCATCCGTATGGACTTGATAACCTGCTCATAATTTAGAAACGGCTCTCCCATTCCCATGAAAACAACGTTGCTAATAATATTTTCCGCGTTTGTTTTCAATTTCCTCTTTAGTTCTCTTTTAGAACCCAGTACCTGACCTATTATTTCATAAGAATCCATATTTCTTTGAAAACCTGCTTGTCCAGTGGCGCAGAAACTGCAGCCGACGGGACAGCCCACTTGTGTCGATATACACAAAGTATACCTGCGGTCTTTTTCCGGGCCCTGGGGGATAATTACCGTTTCGACTCTTTTTTTATCCCGCAGTTCCAAGAGGTACTTGCGAGTTCCATCCCCAGCTACTCTTTGCTTCAATACTCGAGGAATTGATATTCTGGCCCTCAGATCAAGATTCTTGCGTAATTCCCCCGGCAGGTCACTCATATCATAAAATGAATTTATCTCTTTGGAGTAAATCCATTTAAATAATTGCCGGCCTCTAAAGGCAGGTTCTCCCATTTCCAAAAGATACTCTTGAATTTCTTCCATGCTCTTACCCAGCAATTCATCTTTTGTTGGCGAAATCATAAATGTTTATTTTATCCTCCTCATCAATGCATAAAACATCCCGTCGGTATTATACTTACCCGGCATAATGGTCAACATACCTTGTGCTGCCTGCTGGCAGTCTTTTTCGTCCCATCCCCAAAAGTCTATTTCTTTTCCGAAACCTTCCAAGGCTAATGCTCGGTCTTTGATAAGGTCCATCACCTGAAGTTCATTTTCATCCGAGTTAATAGTACAGGTGGCATATAACAGTAAGCCACCCGGGGCCAGTAGGTCTGCTGCCTTCCTGAGCATTTTCCCTTGTATTTCGCAAAGTTCCGGGATATCCTGAGGCTTTCTTCTCCAACGCGCATCAGCCCGACGGTTTAAAACTCCCAGTCCTGAACAGGGAGCATCCAGAAGAATGCGCTGCGCTTTGGCTTCATCATCACCCAAATCCAATACACTTTGGACATTAGGGTCAACTATATTGATCCCCAATCTCTGGCAATTTTGCTTCAGCATAGCAATCTTCTGCGGGTATATATCATAGGCCTTTATCTGACCTTTATTCTGCATATATTCTGCCATGTGAGTAGTTTTACCTCCTACCCCGGCACATAAATCATATACTATCTCTCCCGACTGGGGATTTAGAATCGCTGCTGCGAGCAGGGAGGAATCGTTTTGCACGTAGAAATGACCTGCTTGATAGCTTTTAAGTCTGCCAATTGAATTGTTGAGATCATTGACAATTATACCCCAAGGGGTTCTTGAACTCGGCAAACACAGTACTCCTTCCGCTTCCAATGAATCAATTAATTGCGCTCTGGAAACACCCAGGCTGTTATGGCGGAATATTAGCGGTGCCGGAGTATTATTATACTTCAATAGGCTCTCAATATCCTGTTCAGGATATAGTTTTAAGAATAATTCTACCATCCACTCAGGATGGGAATAATATACTGCCAGGTATTCTATGTCATGCTCAGGCCAGGTGAGCTTATCTTTACTGCGGATAATATTGCGCAGTACTGCATTTACTACTTTGGCCAGAACTGCTTGTTTGGTTTTTTTGCGAGTCAGGGCTACAGCATCATTCACACAGGCATAGTCAGGAATTCCATCCATAAACAGAAGCTGATAAACCGACATACGCAGGATATTTCTTACCCAGGGGTGCTGTTTTTCAATTCCTTGCTGCACAAAAAGATTAAGCACCCAGTCCAGGCGCTTAATCATTCTTATCGTCCCGTTTACTATTTCGCTCACCATTCTTCTGTTCTGTACCGTCAGTACAGACCCGGATAATGCTTTATCCAGGGCCAGATTGGTGTACGCACCTTTCTCGCATACATCATTAATTACCTTCAATGCCAATTCTCGGCTTGGACTTATAGCAGATTCGGTTCTTTTATCCAAATATTTCACCTCAAGTGTATTACTTAGTTATCATTTCCGGTAAATATCAGTAAATAATATAAGAGACTGGACACCGCTGACAGGGTTGCTGCCAGATAGGTTAAGGCTGCTGCTCCCAATACGTTTTTTACCCCGGATAATTCGCCAGCACTTACCAGTCCATTCTCACTCAGCATAATTACCGCTCTCCTGGAAGCATTTATTTCCACTGGCAGAGTAACTAAATGGAACAGTACTACCACGGAAAACAATATGATACCCAACCATACCAATCCCAAGTTGTTCAAGAAAAAACCTACCAGCAAAATTGGGAATGCTGCTGACGAGGAAAAGTTGGTAACCGGCACCAATTTATGCCTTATTTCGAGCAGCCCGTAGTGATCACGATGCTGCAGAGCATGACCTACTTCATGAGCAGCCACACCTATGGCTGATATAGAACTGCTCTTATATACCGATTCAGAAAGCCTTACCGTTCTGGATAGCGGATCATAATGATCTGATAAGTTACCTGCCACTGGTTCTACTCCAACTGAGAGATTATTCCTTCTTAATATGGTCTTGGCTACATCAGCGCCGGTGTTGCCCCGAGCTGATCTAACCTCAGAATACTTTTTGAAAGTCGAATTCACTTTATATTGTGCATAAATTGATAATAAGAGAGCAGGTAGTATAAATATTAAAAATCCCATCAATTTGCTCCTTTCATGATAGTCCTAAACGCCAAGTCAACCTGGTCCAAACATACATCAGTATTCATACAGGGTCCATTGGGTCTGCTATTCAAAACGCCCAGTACCGGCAGCCCGCCCATGTCCTGGATGCCTGCCGCCAGGTCTCGCTCGCAGGCTATCGCAATGACGGCCTGCGGCCTGACTTCTTCTATCCATTTCCTGGCCAGGGTGCCTCCGGTAGCTACTTTTAGAACGGCATTGTATTTATCGGCCAGTTCTTTTAGCTGCCCAATGGGACATTTACCGCAATTTTTGCAGTTATTAATATCAATAGTAATCTTAAATGGGCAATCACTGTTTTGCAGACAGTGTGGCAAAAGCATCAAAATCTTGTCACCGGGAAGTATTTTCTTTGATGCTACTATATAATTATTAACTGAAATAAATGACTTTAATATTTTAGCTTTTTCCACCCCTATCAGCCTTCCGATAACCAGGGCAATAGGAAATAACAGCTCATTGGCCCACAGCGTTATTTTTTCTAGGAAAGGCATATTCTTGCATCGCAAAATCATAATCACCGTAGCCAGGATACCAATCCCCAGGATGAAAAATATTATTCCAAGAATTACGGCCACTATTATTAACATTATCTGGCTGATGATAATATCCCGGTTAACGATAACATACCAGAGCATAAAGGCTATGGCCATTTCGAAGAGCAGGCTGGCGGCCAGCAATCCAATATAAATGCGTTTTTTGGTTTCCATGAACTTGTGGACCCTCCTAACACAAGGGGACGGTTCTCCTGTGTTATCCTAACCGGGGGAACACAGGAGAACCGTCCCCCTGTGTTCC
>CAZHHJ010000024.1:0-11207 GCA_964531295.1 uncultured Syntrophomonas sp. | reverse complement strand
CCCCCTGTGTTCCTCTATATCCTCGCATAAAATCGATCGCCTGGATACGATTTCTCCCTGCTTTCTGCACTTCCAGTACTTCCAATACTTTATCACCTGTTTTAACCACAAAACCTTGCTCGCTCAAACTCACAACTTGTCCAACTTCACCCTCATGATATTCATCTATCACCCGGCTGAGAAATATTTTTATTTTAGCATCATCCAAGTGGGTGTATGCTCCGGGTGCAGGACTCAAAGCCCTGACCTGGTTGAATATCTTTTTAGCGGGCTCGCTCCAGTTTATTAATTCATCCTCCCGTTTCAGCATATGAGCATAAGTAGCCCGGTCATCATCCTGTTTGATCCTGTTTACCGGACCTCTTTCAAGTTCTGATATAACCTGTATCAATAAATCGGCTCCCTTTTGTGCCAGTAAGTTTTCCAAGGCCCCATGGTCCATATCATCACTTATATCCACCGGGCTTTGCTTGATGATATCTCCGGTATCCAAACCCTTATCCATGTACATGATAGTGATGCCGCTGGATTTTTCCCCGGCCATTAAAGCCCGCTGTATGGGGGCAGCACCTCTATACTGGGGTAAAAGTGAAGCGTGTACATTAATACAGCCATAAAATGGGTAGTCCAGTATTGGGCCGGGAATAATCTGACCATAGGAGGCTACTACAATGATTTCCGGGTCCCATTCCTGAATTTTGGCCAAGGCTTCATCCGATTTTATGTTATCAGTCTGGTATATTTCCAATTCCAGACTGAGTGCTATTTCTTTGATAGGAGTTGGGCTGAGCTTTTTTCCACGGCCTTTGGCCTTATCAGGCTGGCTTACAACTCCAGCTAAGTGCTGTCCACTCTGATATAATTTCATCAGAGCAGGAACCGCAAATACAGATGTTCCCATGAAAACTACTCTCATTGCTTTCCTCCAAATTAAATGGATTCCTTTTGAGTTTCAATCGCTTTGTCTATAAATAATATCCCATCCAGATGGTCGATCTCATGCTGAAAGGCGCGGGCCAGCAGGCCGGTCCCTTCCAGAGTCATTTCTTCCCCCTGGCGATTAAGAGCCTTGACCACGACTTTTTCTGCCCGCTGAACAATACCTACTATGCCTGGGACGCTTAAACATCCCTCACTCCGGGTTTGTTCACCCTCTTGAGCAATTATTTCCGGATTAATCAATTCCATAAAATTATCTCCAGCGTCGATTACTACCAGCCGCTTAGATATTCCAATTTGTGGAGCAGCCAAACCCACTCCATTCTCAGCATACAGGGTATCTTTCATATTGTCTAAGACCCGGAAAACGCCTTCATTTATTTTGCTTACCTGCCTGGCTCTGGCTCGCAGGACTTCATCCGGCATGGTTACTACTTGATAAACTGCCATGGTTTTTGAACCCTCCTTATGTCATGTTCAAGGGATTAATTTCTATCCCCATTCTTTGGCCTTTGCTTGAACCTTTGTATAATATTTTTTCACCTATACTTTTTAATAATAACATATTATCGCATTTTAATATTATCTGCTGCCGGTATCTGTTTCTTAACCTGGATATGGGACAGGGAGCTGGTCCCAGTATATCAATGACATCTTCCCGGGCATCTATATAATCGTTTATCTGCAACAGTAGGTTCCCGGCAGAATGTTTAAGCTTTTCTTCGTTCAGACCGCTCAGTACAAATCTCATGATGTTCGTAAAGGGCGGATAGTTTAGTAGCTTGCGATTCTGTATCTCGGCATTAAAAAAATCATTATAATCATGTTCAACTGCCCAGCGAATGACAGGATGGTCGGGATTATAGGTCTGGATCACTACTTCTCCCGGCATATTGCCCCTCCCGGCTCTTCCAGCCGATTGTACCATGAGCTGAAATGCCCTTTCAGCAGCACGATAATCAGGTATATTGAGCATGGCATCGGCATCTATAATACCTACCAGTGAAACCGCTGGAAAATCAAGACCCTTGGCTACCATCTGGGTGCCAATTAAAATATCGATCTCATGGTCTTTCATGTTCTGTAGAATTTCATCCTGGGTACCTGCGGTCCTGCTGCTGTCCAGATCCAACCTGGCTATGCTGGCTTGCGGAAATAGCCTTCTAATTTCTGTTTCTACTTTTTGCGTCCCAAAACCGGTCAAATCAAGATAATTACTACCGCATGCTTTACAGATCTTGCTTAATTGCTCCTGATAATTGCAGTAATGACATATATTCACCATGCTATCCTGATGATAGTTCAGACTGACCGAACAGGATGGGCAGGTAAGCACCTGACCGCATTTCCTGCATATGGAAATGGGGGCGTATCCTCTGCGGTTTAAAAAAAGTATAACCTGACTATTACTATTCAATGAGCTATGAATCTTTTCTTGCAAATATTCTGATACCACAGAATCTTCCCGGCTGGACTTTCTCATATCGTGGATATGAGCCTCTGGGCTATCCGCATGGCCTATGCGCCGATTGAGCCTTAATAGGCTGATTTCGCCCTTTATAGCTCTATAATAGGTATCCAGGGATGGGGTAGCGCTGCCATATACTATTATGGCCTGATCATTTTCAGCTCGCCTCCGCGCTACTTCACAGGCGTGATATTTAGGATTCTCCTCCTGCTTATAGGTGTTTTCATGTTCTTCATCAATAATTATTAGACCTATATTAGCCATGGGAGCAAATATGGCCGATCTGGTACCTAGTACCAGCTTTATTTCTCCATTTTTAATGCCTTGCCATGATTCATAGCGTTCACTGCTTCTCATACTGCTGTGCAGAACAGCGGTGTCCGGAAACCTGCTGACAAATTTTCCCATCAGATGCCGGGTCAGCGCTATTTCCGGTACCAAAACCACCGCACTCCGGCCCATTTCCAAGCATTTTTGTATGGCCTGCAGATATACTTCGGTCTTGCCGCTGGCAGTGACACCATGCAGCAGGAACTCTTTATACTCGCCGTGACTTATCCCGCGGCTGATTTCTTCCACTACCTGCTTTTGTTCATACAATAGATCGTGATGCACAGGGGTTTCCACTCGGGCCTTTTTTACTTCGGTAATATATCCTTTCTCGAGCAGCGCTTTTATGCTGCTGGAGGAGTATTTTTTATCTGCTGCTGCCTTCGCCAACTCACCCCTGGATAGTATCAGACTAAGCAGTTCCGCCTGCCGGGGCGCCCTTTTTTCCAGCCTCTCCATATCTATCTCAGGGTCAATATTGACTGCCCGGTAGAAAATCCCACTTTTATGAGGACGGGCGGCGGCATATTTTCCCATGACATCGATTAAAGCATGTTCAGCCATAACCCGTAGTGTTTCCCGGTCGGTAAAGCCCAGTGCTTCCGAAAGACTAAGCGGGCTACCTTGATATAATTCTTCAATTATTTTATCCTGAGCATCTATAGCTAGGTTGCTGATGCTGCTCTCCATGGTCTCTTTGCTAACCAGGGGAACTACCCATTTACCCTTTTTTCGCTTAAATACCGGGGGTATCATGCTTCTAAGCGCAGTTGATAAGGGACAAATATAAGTGTCTGCCACCCACTGTGCGAGCTCAAATAATTGTGCATCAAATACTGGAGTCAAATCCAATACCTGCACAATTGCTTTAATGGATAGATCTTCTTCCTGGTATATGGGCTCAGTGATAATAAACCCTTCTACTTTTCGGCTGCCCAACTCAACCAATACTCGTCTGCCATATTCTGCCTCATCAGCCAAATGATCAGGCACCTTGTAGGTATATATTGAAGCAGTATTTTTTAAGGGTAAGTCTACCAGGATTTCAACAATATTCATAGGTCAACCTCCCGGTATTTTCAAAAATATTAAAAAGCAAACCGCAGATTATGACAGTTTTGCACCCGTACGGGGAGTTCTGTTCTATCTGCGGTCACCAGCATAGTTATAAGAAATTATAGCCCTGCCTGTTCTCTCAAGGAATCAGCTTTGTCAGTCTTCTCCCAGGTAAAGCCCTCTTCATCACGTCCGAAATGCCCATAGACAGCTGTTTTCTTGAATATCGGCCTGCGCAAGTCCAGGTCCCTGATAATAGCTGCGGGGCGCAAATCGAAATTGGCCCTAATAAGACTTATTATTTCAGCATCTGATATTTTACCGGTACCAAAGGTGTCCACCATTACTGAAAGAGGATTAGCCATACCGATAGCATAAGCTAATTGGATCTCACATCGATCAGCTATTCCGGCTGCTACAATATTCTTGGCTACATAGCGGGCCGCATAAGTGGCCGAACGATCCACCTTGGTCGGGTCTTTGCCAGAAAAGGCTCCCCCGCCATGCCGGGCCATTCCGCCATAAGTGTCAACAATGATTTTTCTTCCCGTTAATCCCGAGTCACCCTGCGGACCTCCAATAACAAATCGCCCGGTTGGGTTGACATAATATTTAGTGTTGTCATCCAGCATTTCCTGCGGGATAATCGCTTTGACTACATGTTGTAGAATATCTTCAAAAATAGTCTCATTATCTACCTCGGGGCTGTGCTGGCTTGAAACAACAATAGTATCAATTCTAACCGGCTGGTAATCTTCGTATTCTACCGTAACCTGAGTTTTACCGTCCGGCCTTAAATAAGGTATAATGCCTTCTTTGCGAACTTGGGCCAGTCGGTAGGCTAATTTATGAGCCAGGAATATCGGCATCGGCATGAAAGCCTCGGTCTCATTAGTGGCGTAGCCAAACATCATTCCCTGGTCGCCTGCTCCCATAGCCTCGATAGCAGTCTCGTCCATTTCTCCGCGTTTGGCTTCCAGCGCTCGGTTAACCCCCATAGCTATGTCAGAAGACTGTTCATCTAATGAAGTGAGCACAGCACAGGTATCACAATCAAAGCCGTATTTAGCCCTGGTATACCCTATTTCGCAAATGGTATCCCGAATTATTCTGGGTATGTCTACATAACAAGTGGTGGTAATTTCTCCGGCCACCAAGACCAGGCCGGTGGTTACAAGCGTCTCGGCCGCTACTCGGCCGTATGGATCCTGTTCGATAATAGCATCTAGGATAGCATCCGAGATCTGGTCAGCCATTTTATCAGGATGTCCTTCAGTAACAGATTCAGACGTAAATAACATTTTTGCCACGTTTATCATCTCCTTGTAGTAGTCTGGTTCAATAAATCCACGACACTATCAATTATAGAAGCTGCGACCTCTTTCTTGGTCATTTTAGGAAAAGCCCTGCTTTCACCACTTTTATAAATAATGGTAACTATATTAGTATCAGCGGCAAATCCTGCTCCCTCCTGGGTTACGTCATTAGCTACAATGAAATCCAGGTTCTTTCTTTCCAGTTTCTTCATCGCATTTTCTATAAGGTCCTGAGTTTCAGCCGCAAAACCGACCATGATCTGGCCTGTCTTTTTCCCTTCTCCCAGAGTCTTTAATATATCTGGCGTCCCCACCAATTCAATCATCAAGGGATCGGATTTGTTTGCCATCTTTTTCATTTTTTGAGCGGCAACCTGGGCAATTTTAAAATCCCCTACTGCAGCAGCGCCGATTATTATATCACAAGCAGGCTGATATTTTAGCATGATTTCACACATTTCTTCTGCTCCCCAGGTGGAGATATATTCTGCTCCGTCCGGGGGGGTAAGGGATGAGTTCCCGCTGACCAGAATTACCTCAGCACCCCTATGGAGAGCCTCTTCAGCGATAACGAAGCCCATTTTGCCTGTACTGCGATTGGCAATGAACCTTACCGGGTCAATATCTTCACAGGTTGTACCAGCATTCACCATCAGTCTCTTGCCTTTTAAGTCTTGTTTGGGATTGAGCATCCTCATTATTTTGTGATAAATGCTATCGACATCCGGCAATCTTCCTGGTCCAATGCTTCCGCAGGCCAGGATTCCTTCAGAGGGGGCCATAATTTCAAAACCATAGCTGTAGCTACTCAATTTTTTTATATTATCTTGCACCACCGGATTCTGGTACATATTGCTGTTCATAGCTGGAACCACCAGGGTTCTTGCGGTGTTAGCCAGTACTACCGTGGAAATTAAATCATCCGCAATTCCATGAGCCATTTTGGCAATCATATTCGCTGTGGCAGGTGCTATGACCAGCAGGTCCAGTTCTTGGGCTACCCCTATATGCTGGACTTTCCACTCCTGTGAGTCCTGCCACAGATCAGTAAGAACTTCTCGATCAGACAGGGTTTTAAAAGTCAGTGGTGTAATGAACCTGGTCGCGCTTTCTGTCATCATAACTATTACATCTATACCGTCTTTTTTCAGTTTGCTGACCAACTCAGCTATTTTATAGGCGGCAATACCACCGGTTACACCAATGCCAACTGTCTTTGACATGACTGTCCTCCTTAAATGTCGGGTCAGAATTAGTCTATTTTAACCTTTCCACCCATTATATCCTCAAGAGCCTCCGTTACCATAGTCGACAATCGATAATCTTCATCTTTGTTTTTCTCAGATAAGCTGCGTGCTCTCTTAGCAACAGCTACCACGACTGCATATTTACTATCAGCAATTCCCATCAGGTCTCTGATCGAAGGAGGTGTCATTAATAAATCACTCCAGACTCAAATTATTTAATTTACATCTTTCTGCTTCAATTATCGAACGTACTTTTCTCACTGCTTCATCGATATCCTTATTAACAACTACATAGTTATAATACTTGATATGCGCCATTTCTTCTACACAGTTAGCCATACGCAAATCTATACTTTCCTGGGAATCTTGACCTCTCTTACATAGGCGTCTGGCCAATTCCTCCAGATCAGGCGGGGAAAGAAATATAAAGACCGCTTCCGGCATTTTGTTTTTAATCTGTAAGGCCCCTTGTATATCGATTTCCAGTAGTACATCCATACCTTTATGTAAATTTTCCAGCACAAAGTCCCGAGGGGTTCCATATTGCCTGCCGTGAACATCAGCCCATTCCAGTAATTTATCGCTTTCTATCAGATCCTGGAACTGCTCTGGCGTGACAAAGAAATAGTCTCGGCCATGTATTTCGACATTTCTCGGTTTTCTGGTAGTAGCCGATATCGATAAACACATATCATTAATGGTGTTCAGCAGGGCTTCTTTGACCGTCCCTTTACCAACCCCTGATGGTCCGGATAATACAAACAGTATGCCTCTTCTTTTAATCAATTCGTACACATCCCGTCAGTTGCTTTTCCTTTATACTTCCTCGTTGGATTCCTTGGAAGTAAGCCGGTTAGCTACTGTCTCCGGTTGAACCGCAGAAAGGATTACATGAGAACTGTCGGCAATGATAACTGCCCTGGTCCGACGCCCATAAGTGGCATCAATCAATATACCTTTTTCTCGTGCTTCTTGTATAATCCGTTTTATAGGAGCAGATTCGGGACTTACAATGGCAACAATTCGATTAGCAGCAACAATATTACCAAAACCTATATTCACCAGTTTAATATCCATACTCATCCGGTCTTACCGGGCCACCTCCTACTCTATATTCTGCAATTGCTCTCTTATTTTCTCGACTTCTGCTTTAACATCAACTACGATTTGACTCGTTTTAAGATCATTGGATTTTGAAGATATGGTGTTGATTTCTCTGAACATCTCCTGAACCAGAAAGTCGCACTTCCGCCCCATGGCATCATTTACTGCCAGCAGATCCTTCAAGTGTTTTACATGACTTTTAAGCCTTACAATCTCTTCCGTTATGCTGGTTTTGTCCGCGAATATAGCTACTTCCTGCATAAGCCGGTTTTCATCCAGCATTTCCTGCTCCAGTATTTCCAGTATTCTGGACTGCATCCTATTACGGTATTCCACTTCCACAGCAGGTGCTCTTTCTTCCAGTTCGTTGGCATAAGATAATATCAGTTCATTGCGCTTGAGTATGTCCTCGGCCAGGTTTTGGCCTTCCTTCTCCCTCATATTCATTACCCCGGTCACGGCTATTTGAACTGCCTTTTGCAACAGTTCCCAAAGGACATCGAGATCTTCTTGTTCATCCTGTAGGTTACAAACCTCTGGTAGTCTAAAAACGTCAATAACCCTGATTTCCTCAGAAATATCTAGATTTTCGGCTAATTCTTTCAAATAGTTATAATACGCTATAGCCAATCCTTTGTCAACCTTAAGCGTTCTCCGAGAATCATCTGTTTTATCAACATTGATGTTTATCTCTATCCTGCCGCGCTGTATATGTTTTTTAAGTTCTTCTTTAATCTTTTCTTCCAGAACACTATACCTGCGAGGCATGCGGATATGCGGATCAAAAAAACGGTGATTTACTCCTCTTATCTCGCAGCTTATCTGATAGCCTCCTTCATTTATCTGACTGCGTCCAAAACCGGTCATACTCCTTACCATAAGCCACTACCTTTCCCTGTTTACTTTTGCATTGCCTGGCACTAATCCAGCTTGTCTTACTATATTATAAGGCAAGAACTGGGTAATATCTAATCCCATATCATACTTCTGCCTTACGGCAATATCTCGGTGTTAGCCAGTCTGGGCACACCTCGAAATTTGCCAGCTTGGAATAGGATATATTTCCACAACAATTTTATCCCTGATAATATTAGTATAACTCCCCATTGCCATAATTCCAGCCCCACCGTATTAAATATTTTTTGCATAACCGGCAGATATATAACTGCCAGATGCATTAAAATAGAACACCCTACGGCATACAATAAAAATTTATTGCCCAGCATACCCAGCTCAAAAGGCGAATATTTTTCGGATCGGCATTCGAAAACGTAAAAGAGCTGAGCAAATACCAGCGTAGTAAAAGCCATGGTCCGGGCGGTATCGATTTCAAGCATGTTCCAACGGCAGTATATTAAACCTATGATAAATGCTAACAGAGTTATTGCGGTTATATAGAATCCCCGGCCTGCAATTGTCCATCCCAGTCGATGAGAAAATATGCTCTCATCCCTGCTGCGTGGTTTTCGCTTCATTATGCCAGGTTCCGGCGGTTCCAATCCCAGGGCCATAGCTGGCAGGCCATCTGTCACCAGATTGACCCATAGTATTTGTATAGGTAACATGGGCAGGGGAAGCCCCAGCAAAGAAGATACAAACATGACCAGTACTTCACCTATATTACATCCTAGCAAGTATCTTATAAATTTGCGGATATTATCATAGATTGCTCTTCCCTCGTAAATAGCCCTGACAATAGTGGAAAAGTCATCGTCAGCCAGGATAATAGAGGAAGCTTCCTTGGTAACCTCAGTCCCAGCAATCCCCATGGCTATACCAATATCGGCCGCTTTTACGGCCGGAGCATCATTAACTCCATCTCCAGTCATAGCTACAACATGATTTTTTTGTTTAAGTGCCTTTACAATCCGATTTTTATGCTGAGGTGTTACCCGGGCAAATACCCTGCTCTTAAGTGCTCGCATGCATAACTCTTCATCGGATATTCTATCAATCTCACTGCCGCTGATAACCTTCTCATTACTCCCTATTCCCACCTGGGCCGCGATAGCCCGCGCGGTTTCAGGATGATCACCGGTGATCATAATCGGAGTGATGCCAGCATTAAGGCAACTCTGTACTGAAAGGGCGACCCCGGGCCGGGGTGGATCAATAATACCGCATATTCCTACCAAAACCAGATCCTTCTCCAAATCTTCGTCACTCAGGGTATCATAGCTGCCGCTTAATGTACGATAGGCAAAGGCCAGTACTCTCAAAGCCTGGTTGCCCCAGCGATCCTGCAGGGCCAGCATTCTCTTGCGATCCAGGTCATTGATAAGCCTAACTTTATCATCCACCATAACTTTATTGCATCTTAGCAAAAGTATATCAAGAGAACCTTTTACCAGCAGAGTGTAATCACTCCGGTCTTTTACCACTACGCTCATTCGTTTTCTTTCCGAATCAAAAGGGATTTCTCTTAGTACCTGACACTTCTTGTCGACACCGGCTTTATTAGCCATTACCAGCAGAGCTCCTTCAGTCGGATCTCCCTGTATAGTATATTCGCCCTGCTTCTTTTCCAATATGGAGTTGTTACAGTTTAAAGAAATATGCATTACGGTCTCCAGAGCACGATCTTTTAAGGGTTGTATATCCCTTCCGTCTACCAGAAACCTGCCCTGAGGTTTATACCCATCTCCCTGAACTTCAATGGCTTTACTCATCGTAGCAAGCCTGGTCACCGTCATTTTATTCTGGGTTAGCGTTCCAGTCTTATCTGAACATATAACCGTGGTACATCCCAACGTTTCCACGGCAGGCAGCTTTCTGACAATGGCATTTCTTTTGGCCATCCGCTGTACCCCCAGGGCTAAAACTACAGTAACGATAGCTGGAAGCCCTTCAGGTATAGCCGCCACGGCCAGACTAATACCTGCCAGCAGCATAGTTACCGTGTCTTCCCCCCGGTACATACCCAGCACTGCCACCACTGCGCATACTACAATACAAATAACAATAAGCACTTTTCCCAACTGCTCGAGTTTTTCCTGTAAGGGAGTCATAGCGGTCGGGGTTTCTTTGATCATCCTGGCAATTTGCCCCATAATGGTTCGGCTGCCCGTTTCCACAACTATCGCCAAGCCTCTGCCCCTGGTCACTGAACTACCCATATAGGCCATATTTTTATGATCAGCCATGGGAGTATCCGCTTTCAATATCAGATCAGCATTTTTGGAGACTGGATGCGACTCACCGGTTAAGGTTGATTCATCAAGTTCCAGACTGAACGATTGTATCAGTCTCAAGTCGGCTGGAATCTTGTCACCGGTATTAATATACACTATATCCCCCGGAACCAGTTCTTCTGCATTTATTTTAATCCTTTTGCCATTGCGCAGCACTGCAGCATGAGCCGAGGCTAGTTTTTTTATCTCTTCCAGAGCACGTTCTGCCCGGTATTCCTGGACGAATCCTAAAATGGCATTCAGAATCACTATCGCCATGATGGTTACCGCATCCGCCATAGCACCTACCAGACCGGATATTACTGTGGCAGCCAGCAATACCAGTATCATAGTATTCATGAATTGTTCCAGTAAGATCTTGATGGGATTGATTTTTCTTTCCCCTTCAATTTTATTGGCAAATAAAGCCTGCAGGCTTCGAACCGCAGAATTACTCAATCCTGTATCGCTATTACTCTGCAGCACATTGATTGTTTCAAGAGCGCTTTTTTGCTGCCAGCAGTTATTCAGCATGTCTCAGCCTCCCAGGACTTTTTAATAATCTTTATTCAAAAGA
>CAZHHJ010000023.1:0-23556 GCA_964531295.1 uncultured Syntrophomonas sp. | reverse complement strand
ATACTAACAAATCCTGACTTCAAAAATATTAACCCTCCTGTGTTGATAACTTAAAAGCCTGTGGCAATAAGTCACTAAGAAGATACTGCTCAAATTCACCTTTCTCATTACTCACCATCACCTGTAAACCGTAGGTAAATTCAGCCAGGACCTGCAAACAAGCTCCGCAGGGGTAGACATAAGCAGGTCCACTGCTGCTAATAGCTATAGCCGCGAAATCCATTTCTCCATTATTTACCGCATTAAAAAGAGCGGTCCGCTCTGCACAAATACTCAAGCCATAGGAAGCGTTTTCAATGTTGGTTCCCGTATATATTTTTCCTGATTTACTTAAGAGGGCGGCCCCTACTTTAAATCCAGAATAGGGTGAGTAGGAATTTTGCTGGGCATTGCGAGCTTGGTTAATAAGGCACCCGACATCCATATTAATAACCTCCCGTTCTGCTCAATTTAACACATCAAATTTAGATTATACCCTATTATTATTGATTAAACTACTGCGCTTTATAAAAAATAATTTCACTTGATTGCAATCCATCAGCTTAACTCCAGCACTTGAAATAATCCTGCTCTTTCATACTAATAGTTACGCTAGAATAAATACCTCCCAAATATTATAAAAGCTATAATAACTGCATTTATTGCACTCAATAATACTGCTCCTGCTGCAACATTTTTGGCGGTTCGGGCCAGAGGATGATACTCAGCAGTTACCAGGTCCACGGCTTTTTCCAAGGCCGTATTGGCGGATTCAGCTGCTAGAACCATAAATATAGTAATAGACAATAAACCCCATTCGACCCTGCTAATGCCCATAATGAAACCCAGGCCGGTCGCTATCAGGGCAGCGGCTATATGTATCTTCATGTTTCTTTCATTGCTTAAAACAAACCTGAGCCCTGATAAAGCACAGGAAAAGCTTTCCTTTAGAGTTTTGCGTTTCATACTCCCCACTACCTTAACAATTTTACAGCACTCATTATTTCTTCTTCCCAAGCCCGCATGGACTTACGTTCATCTTCATTTTCATGGTTATACCCTAATAGATGCAAGAGTCCATGGGTAAGCAGATAACCCAGTTCTCTTCCCAGGCTGTGCTCATACTCCTGGCTTTGCAGTAAGGCCTGTTCCAAAGATATAACCACATCGCCCAGGATATTGATTTCCTCCTGCTCAGCAAAATCGGGTTCATCTTCACCCAGTTCATTCATAGCGAATGACAGGACATCGGTAATCTCATCTTTACCTCTATATAATAAATTTAATTCTCTAATGTATTCATTGTCTACAATCAGCACACTTAACTCGGTGGTCTTCGTAAGTCCAAGAATTTGCGCAGCTTTTTCTGCTGTACTTTGAATAACCTTTTCCAGATCATGGGTGTAATCCACCCTCTTCTGCTGATTAATTATCATCGTGTCCATCGCTGCTGCTCCTTTGCTCCAATTCCTTTTGTATCATTTCCGGGTACTCTATACGTTTATGATAGATTCCCTCCAGTACCGTATTAAAGGATTTGGAAATAATATCTAGATCCTTAAAGGTTAAATCACACATCTCCAACTGCCCATCATTTAACTTATCCTTGATTAACATCCTGATCATATCATGAATTTTTTCGGGACCTGGTGCTTCCAATGACCTTACTGCCGCTTCCACTGCATCTGCCAGCATAACCAGGGCAGTCTCTTTGCTTTTTGGTTTAGGCCCCTCATACCTGAAGTTTTCCTCATTAACCTTACCATCCCGATCTTCTTCCAGGGCCCGGCTATAAAAATACCTAGTCAAACTGGTACCATGATGCTGTTCAATAAAGTCAATAATGGTATCGGGCAAATGAGCTTCCCGGGCCATTTCCACTCCTTCTTTAACATGGGAGATTATTATTAATGCACTCAAGGCCGGAGCAATCTTTTCATGGGGATTATCGAACCCCCGTTGATTTTCCACAAAATATTCCGGTCGCTTGATCTTGCCAATATCGTGGTATAAAGATCCCACTCTTACCAGCAACGGGTTGGCACCGATTGACTCGGCTGAGGCTTCGGCCAGGTTTCCGACCATCAGACTATGGTGATAGGTTCCCGGGGCCTCCAGCAGCAGTCGTTTCAGCAACGGGTTGTTGGGATTGGAAAGTTCCAGCAGTTTGCTCATACTGGTTATAGAAAAGGCTGCTTCCAGATAAGGTAAAGCACCGATCATCAATACTGCGGATAGAATACCATTAACTGCCCCAATAGCCGATCCTACCAGCAGGCTATTCAATGTAAGATCATCACCAATAAAGAGCAACGTGACAATGGCTGCAATATCTGCCAGAGCTATGTATAAACCGGATTTGGCCAGGTCCGAAGTTTGATTTACCCGGTGGACCTGGAATACCCCTACCGTACCGCCCACAAAGGCGGTAATAGCATAAAAGAGCTGGTTGCCTTCAGTCAATAAACCCACATACAAAGCCATAATCAAGGTTACAAAGTAAGCCAGTCGATCATCGAGCAATATAGCGATCAGCATTGAACCCGCCGCCACCGGTGCCAGATAGCCCATAAGATTCCCCAGATCCGGCTGATCGCCAATTTTAATCACGGTCAGGAAGCGGGTTATAGATATTATCAATACGAAAATCAAGCCTAGCAGGAGCAGGAGCATATCGTTGCGGTATATTTCCGGGTAATACCGGCGCACAAATTCTATAACCAGCCAGAAGGTCAGCAGTACAAATAATGCGGTACCGATCAGAGTAAGGGTATAATTATTAGTCCTTTGAATGCCCAGTTGCTCAAGTATAGATATCTGTTCTTCAGTAACCCGGTTACCCTCTCTTACGATTATCTCTCCGGCTTTGATAGTCTTTTGCACCGGGGCTACTGCATCTATGGCTTCTTTAATGGCTAAATTGGTTTTTTCTTCATTGTAAATCAGATTGGGTCTTAAAGAATTGATACTGACCAATTTTATCAGTTCCCGGGCTGGCTGTGAATACGGAAGAATGTCTGTCTTGTTGAGCGCCTCTTCGGTTAAACCGGCTAAAGTTTCGTCAGTGACTGGTTTATTCATAATGCTTTGCACTACTAGCAAAGAGGCCTCTTTCATCCGCAGCAGGTCTTCCGGCCGGGATTCCAACAGGTAATCGGCCAGAGCTGTGTTCTCCAGTGCCAGGTCGCTATATCGCGTGCCGGTGCTTTGCAGCAAAGTTAGTAATTGGGCTTTTCTCTGGCTATCTATTCCCTCATCCGCCACCAGTATATCCTGTATATTAGAGTAAAATATTTCGATATCGTTTTCAGCACTGGAAAGGGCATAGGTATCTTCCTGATAAACCTTTTGTACTTTGGCGGCAGCCTGCTTTCTTAATTCCTCAGTCTGTTTTTCATCGATAATGGTAGCATTAACAGTAGATTGGATATCCCTTTGGGCGACTTCATCCGGCTTCAGCATAACCTGCTTGGGGTTAAAATTGCTGAACAGAATTAGAATAGTGATAGTGAAAAACAAAAGGATACTCAAGCCCTTTTTAATGTTGGAATTTTTGAAAAACTGGTTAATATTTCTCCATAGACTGGTAAGTATTTTGGATATCCCCATCTAATTTCTCCTTAAAAAGCATAAGGCTTTTTATGCAAAATAGTCCCGCCTTCTGTAGTCAGTGGCTTTTCCCATTCCTGGCTTCGAAAATTTCATAGGCATCAATAATCTTCTGAATCAGTGGATGCCGGATAACATCTTCTTTAGTAAGGTACTCGAAAGATATCCCTTTCACCCGGCTGAGTATCCGCTGTATTTCAACCAGTCCCGAATACTCTTCTTTGGGTAAATCCACCTGGGTTACATCACCGGTAACTACCGCTTTAGAACCGAAACCCAGCCTGGTCAGGAACATCTTCATCTGCTGGGGAGTAGTATTCTGGGCTTCATCCAGGATTATGAAAGCATCGTTTAAGGTTCTGCCTCGCATATAAGCTAGAGGAGCAACCTCAATGATATTTTTTTCCATATATCTCTGAGTAACGTCTACTCCCAGAATATCGAAAAGGCCATCATACAGAGGTCTGAGGTAGGGATTCACTTTTTCTATAAAATCTCCTGGCAGGAAACCTAATTTCTCACCTGCTTCCACGGCAGGTCTTACCAGTATGATTCTTTCTACTTCTTTGTTTTTTAGTGCTCTGACGGCCATGACCACAGCCAGATAGGTCTTACCAGTCCCGGCCGGGCCAATACTAAATACTATATCATCTCGAATAATTGACTGGATATAACGCTTCTGCCCCAGAGTTTTGGCTTTTACCGCCTTGCCTCTTATAGTTGTAAGCAGGGTGCTGGAAACAATATCCTGATGTCTGATTTTTTCTCCCTTTTTAATAAGTCCATCTATATAGTTGATATCATTGATCGTGATCTGCCCCTCGGCTTCTACAACATCAATTAAACCGTGTAAAAGCTCACAGGCAGCATTCACCTGCTCTTCTTCGCCGGATACAATAATATCCGCTCCTCTAGCCGACATTTCCGCATTGCAGATACCCTTCAAATATTTAAAGTTTTCATCATTGGTACCGAATAGAGTTATTGCCTTTTCATTATCATCTATTGATACTTTTGCCTCTTTCCTCGCCAATAATGCTTTCCCTCCAAACGTATGCACAGTCGGTAAAATAAACATAACTGGGGTTGCTTACTCAAGTATTTTGTCTTAGTAATTATAGCACATGAAGGCATTTAATTGCCATTTTCACCTCTATTTATAGGCTCGGCCAGAGCGATGTCCTCTATGGTTTCGACTGCCACCTTGATTCTCAATACCGACTCACTGGGCGAAGATAGGACTTCTAGTTTGGAATCACTAATTTTGCGAGCTTTATCAATCTTTTTATGCAGGGTTTTTAAGGCCTTTTCTTTGGCTATTCGGGTAGCTTCCTTTTCTGTGTACTCTCTTATTTCTGCCACCTGTTCTTTTTCCACTATCTTTATCACTGTAAATTCTCCCAGCGGGGTATTGATGATTCTTTGAGTTTCGCTGCCGGTGAACAATCTAAACTCCTTTTTATCATCACCAAATATTTTAAATTCATTCCAGGGGGTTTTAATGTATATTAGACGTTTATCCTGTCCGGTAAATATTTTGCTTTCCTGATAGAGAATACATTCCCCATACCCTTCATACCATACCCTGGCTTTCACTGTTCCTCGAGCCCTTACCAGATAAGGATTTAACTCCTGTACTGCTTCCCCCGACATAAATGGATTAGGTTCGGGAATAACTATACCCGATATAAGCACATCACCCTTTGCTACTGCGTCACCTTCCCGGACCTGGGCCTGACCTTCCAGTACTAAAATCTCTTCTATTACACCGTCTTTTTTGGCTAGCAGGTGGCAAGGTCCGGTAATCTCATCTCCGGGTAATATTTTTTCTACCACCTGTATGTCAGCTTTTACACCCCTGATTTCGATCTTTATATAGGTAAGCTGTTTAATATCTCTCAATATGGCCTCTTCCACTTTAACGCGACTGAAGTTATACTTGGGAGCACCCTTATATACACCATATTGGGCAGCAGTCCTCAGTATGGTTTGCTCGTCGACCTTATCGTTTCCACTTACAGTAACAAACCACACAAAAGAAGACAGTATATACAAGGCCACAATAAATCCTGCTGCTCCCCCCAGAAAAGCAATCCGCCTTTTTAGAGCTGACTTCATGAAAGGAAGTCCTTTTTGATCAATCACTTCCAAATCGTAACTATGCTCATTCGCCAGGCTCTTCAAGGCTTCATAGCCATTGCTCCTGATCTTAAAATTCATGGAATCCTGGTCTTTCTTTAAATCCCACAGAAATATTCCGCGTGCCAAGGCCATATTGATAATTTTTTCCGGTCTTAAGCCCAGGAGCTTGACAGTTACAATACCCCCAAAATGGTCAAAAAACTTCTTACCCATTTCTATACTCCCTCCTGGCTAATCTCTGAATATTACGGCGTTAATTTCTCCTATCACAAACAGTTCCTCCGGCATCAGGGTTTTTATTTCCAGGTTATTACCCTGTATCTCTAAAAAGCCCCGACTTAGGTTAATTCTCAGCATATCCACCCGATACTCGATAATTCCCCGGTGATTCTCAAGATATAATTCATTTTTACCCACTACGGTTAGCTTGGGAATATCCATAACCAGATCTTTAGGTATTTCAAGAAAGTCCGCCATTACCCGATTAAACGTTTCCCGGCCTTTTTCCATATCTTTGTATGCCCCCCTCTTAGAAGCGTTTTTCGCCTATTCGTTCATACAAATATATGCCATCATCATTAAGGTCATGCCATGGCAAGAAAGTCACGCTGTCCAAAAATTTATCTAATCAGCTTGGTATCCTGGGAGTTGGGAAATGCTGCAGTGGAATAGATTAATTCTACCCAAACCCAAAAAGCAACGGAGAAAATTCTCCGCTGCTTGGTTCAGCTCCTTTATCACGTTTTACCTGGGCACGTATCGACGTAAAGAGAAATCCTTCCTCCCACATCGACATCATCAACCCGGGTCTGTTCCTTTATCACCTGCACCTGACTTTTTACCGGATCTTCCTTACCTTAATCGAGTAGTCCATAGCTGTCTAAAGATTAATATAAGCGTATGGTCCAATTATATTCCTAGTCTTAGCTGCATTTTGCTTGATTGAGTAGGATCGGCAATGCGGTCAAGATAGTTATATGAAATTTATTATCACTATGATGGATAAAAAAGAAACAATAACCAGACTGGCCACTACACACAAAAACGTCTTCTGCCTTTTTCTGCCCCGGGCATTTTTTATGAAAGTCATATCTTTTCCCCCACTATTTCATGCTATTATTATTGTACTGCAATTTATTAAAAAACAAAAAGCCTGCTAAGTATAAATATTTGCACTTAGCAGGCTTTTATAAGCTTTTGGGAATGTTTTTGGCAGATGATTTAATAGTAATCTTTGACTCTTAAAATCCAGGCCTGATTTCCTTAGCTACTTTTAAGGCCTGGCCCCGGCTTCTGCCTCCCAGGGTTTTAATACTTTTTTGCTTTATAGCCCCTGCTTTACTTTTTTCTAACTGCTCGGGAAGGTGTTCCTTAATTACTGATGTTTCTTCAACAAATCTATCAGCAAATTTACCCTAAAATTTCTTCTTCTTGCGTGCAGCTTCTGATTTCTTTTTCCTTTTAATACTTGGTTTTTCATAGTGATCATGCTTTCTTATATCTTGCATAACCCCAGACTTTTGACAGGATCTTTTGAACCTTCTTAAAGCACTATCCAGGGATTCATTTTTTCCCACTTTAACTTCGCTCATCATTTCCCTCCCCTCATTGTTCGGGCTATATAAATGCCATTATATTGTACTATTTCAACTGGCATTGAGTCAACACTACCCTGCTGGCCAGGCCATTTTTCTTCCCCCGATAAGATGATAATGGAGGTGCATTACGGCCTGGCCGCCCCATTCACCACAGTTATTAACCAGGCGATATCCATCCTGGTCTATGTTCATCTCCCTGGCTATCTCTGCCGCCATTATCTGGATCTGACTCAAAATCTCACTGTGGCTGGGTTTGATTTCATTCAAGGAATCAATATGCTCCCTGGGCATAATCAAAATATGCACTGGAGCGGTAGGATTAATATCTTCGATAGCAATAAGCAGGTCATTTTGAAATACTATTTTAGACGGAATATCACCGGAAATTATCTTGCAAAATATACAGCCATTGGTATCAGGCATTATTTCACCTCCTCTATAGTATATCAAAATTATCTTCTTTAAGCTGATAAAGCTGCATAAAATTGAATGGTCCGAATTAATAGTTACCTAAAACACGATTATAGTCAAGAATAAAATGCAAATCAAACATTAATACCCTTGAAAACCGGTCTAGCATTAATCCCCATAACAACCTTCAAAAATTCCCCGCTAATTTCTTCCTGAGATTTCACTTCCACTGATACATAATTATCACTTAGACCCTGATATAAATTGGGTCCGGTTTTCTTCTCTACCAATATCTCCAGTTCCCTCCCACCCAGGCCTTTAATGAATTCTCCCTTTTTTCCTCGGGCCGCATTTATCAATAATTGACTTCTCCGATGCTTTTCAGGCTCCTTCACCTGTGGTGATAAAAGAGCTGCAGCGGTCCCACTGCGCATAGAATATTGAAAAACATGCATATCATAAACTGGCAGTTCCTGCAATAATTCCAGACTCTGCATAAAGTCGCTTTCGCTTTCCATCGGAAAACCCACCATAATATCCGCAGTTAGAGCAATATCTGGTATCTGGGCGGAAATACTCTGCAGTAATTCTTTATAATATTTTCTATCATATTTCCGGTTCATAGCCCGTAAAATATTATCGCTGCCGCTCTGTAAGGGTATGTGCAAGTGTCTGCATAGTCCTGGTTCTGATGCTGCTATTTCAAGCAGCCTTTCACTCACTTCCAGCGGCTCGATCGAGCTGAGCCTTATTCTATACCGGCCTTTAATCCGGGTAAATATTTCCTTGATCAATCTGCTTATATCCCAATCCTGTAAATCATAACCGTAAAGTCCGGTGTGTATTCCTGTTAATACCAATTCACGATAACCCAAAGCCAGCATCTGTTCAATCTCCAGGAATACCTGTTCCGGTTTTTTACTGCGGACCGGTCCTCTGGCATAGGGAACTATGCAATAGGTACAATAATTCTCACAACCATCCTGAATTTTTATAAAACCGCGGGTTCTCTGATGAGCCCGGGTATAGTTCACAGTTTTCATGCCGGTGGTCTCGCTCCATGAAGCGTTTAAAACCCTGCAGGTATTGGTCCCTTCGGCTAGATATCCTTCAATAATATTTACTATATCTTCTTTTTCACTGTTAGCCACAATCAGATTAAGTCCTTCAATCATGGTCAGTTGCTCAGCATTTACCTGGGCCATACACCCAATGGCTGCTACTAATGCCGAGGGGTTCTGGCGTATTGCTCTTCGAATGACAGCCCGGCACTTCCTGTCACTGGTATGTGTTACGGTACAGGTATTAATAATGTATATTTCAGCTTCTTGAGTAAAATCGACCAATCGATATCCCCGGGCCAGGAATTCTTCCTTCAGTTGTTCTGTTTCCACCTGGTTAACTTTGCATCCCAGGGTACGAAAAGCTACTCTCATAATCGGTCCTCTCTGTTATTAAAGGTTAAAGGTCAGATCTCGGCTAAGGAGCCCAGCTGGCCGTATTCGTACAGAATTATACTGGATGCCACTATGCCAGCAGTTTCAGTCCGTAATATCCTGGGACCTAACGATACCATGTTTACTCCGTGCTTAGCGGCGGTTTTTACCTCCGCTTCAGAGAATCCACCTTCCGGCCCTACTATTAAAAATAATTTGCCCTGGGCTGCGACTTGATCTTTAATATTATTTAAAACCTGACGCAGACCATTATCCATCTCGTTTTCATACAACATCACTGCGGGCAGATCACCTATCTCTTCATAAATGCTGTTTATTTTTATAAGCGGTTTTACGAGCGGAACCAGATTGCGCCGGCATTGTTTACAGGCCTCCCTGGCAATATGCTGCCACCTTATGACCTTCTTTTCTGCACTATCTCCCTGCAAACGCACGATGCTGCGTTCAGACCACAGGGGATAAATAGCGGCTACTCCAATTTCGCTGGCCTTTTGAATAATACTATCCATCTTGTCCCCTTTGGCTATGCCCTGGATTAGGCATAAAGATATTTCAGGGGGGTCTTCTTTTAACGATGTTTCACTAATCCTAGCCAACAAACCATTCTTTTGCTCATCCATCAGTATGGCCTGATACTCATGGCCGCTGCCATCAAACAGTATTACTTCATCACCAGTTTTAAGGCGAAGAACCTTCTTCATATGTCGTGCTTCCTGCTTATTAATGCTAGCTATATCCCCCTGAATATTATCAGCTGACACAAAAAAACGGCGCATTTAACAACACCCTTTCCGTGCAGGCGTGCCTCTTTCAAGTAGCTACCCGAAGCACCTGAACTGAAGAAAACACATCCTATTTTTACCTTTACCCCTGTTTAACTGCCGAGACTCCTACCCAATCGGTATCGGTCAAGACCTTTTCTATAGAAAATCCGCAGTTTTCCAACTGCTGCTTAACCCTTGGCCAGCGGCTGTCTACAATACCAGATCCAAAAAAATATCCTCCGGGGGGAAGTATTTTGGCAGCTCCAGAAATCAGCATTTCCACCACTTCCGCAGTTATGTTGGCTAGTATTACGTCTGCTTCCATACCAGCAATTTCCTCCACAATATTGCCATAAGTAACATCTATTATATCCTGCAATTGGTTCAGGGCTATATTCTCCCGGGCAACTTTTACTGCTATTTCATCAATGTCCATGGCTTTTATGGAACTGGCTCCCAATTTAGCAGCAGCAATAGATAGTATACCTGAACCACACCCGGCATCTACTATTTTTTCCCCGCCTTTAATATATTCATCTACAAAATTTAAACAGAAGCGAGTGGAAGCATGTATCCCTGTCCCAAACGCCATACCCGGATCTATTTCTATGACTATTTCATTATCCTGGGTCTGATATTCCTCCCAGGATGGCTTAATCACCAGACGTTCCCTAACCTTGAAAGTATGGTAGTACTTCTTCCAGGATGTCTCCCAATCTTCATCTTTTACTTCATTTATATATACCTTGGCTTCGATACCAAAATTAGACTTGACATCGTCCAGTCTAAGCATTAGTTCATCCATCACTTCCCTTTCCTCCAGAAAATATCCTTTAACTACCACAAATTCGTGATTGAGGAAATCTGGTGAAACAGAATTGGAGTCCCAGCTATCCTTTTTAACATACTTTCTGGCTGCCTGGGGGTCTTCAATAATAATACCACCTGAACCCAGGTGGTGGAAAATACCTGCTATTGCTTCAACACAAATTCCCTCGGTCAGCACGCTGATTTCTTTCCAGTTCATTTATTCGCCCCTATCCCATGGCATCTTTGAATTTATCGAAAATACCTTTCCGGCTGGTTTTATTTTCTTCTTCCTGCTCATAGAAAGATGCCAGCAGTTCCTTCTGCCTTTTATCCAGTTTGGTAGGAATGTTTACTTCAATAATAACTTTTAAATCCCCTTGGCGATGTCCACTTAGATATGGCACTCCTTTACTCTTGACCGTAAGCACCGTACCGGGCTGGGTCCCTTCAGGAATATGCATACTATGACTCGCCCCCCCCAGTAAAGAAATTACTACATCGGCACCCAGAGCTGCTTGCACAAAATTTATCTCCAGATTTTTTACCAATGTATAGCCTTCGCGCTTAAATTCAGCATGGGGTTTGACCACGATAGTAATATACAGATCCCCAGCTGGACCTCCGTGCTGTCCATGTTCTCCTTCACCCTGTATCCTCAGCCTGGAACCGGTATCGATCCCTGCCGGTATGCGCAGATTGATTTTGCGAGGTTTTCTAACCTGCCCGTTTCCCCGGCAAGTTGAACATGGTTTTTCTATCACCCGGCCCTCACCTCGACAGCGACTGCAAGTTTTAAAGGTCTCAAAGCGTCCAAACGGAGTACTTTGAACACTTCTTACCTGACCACTCCCCTTACATTCTGAACAGTCTTTTACATTAGAACCAGGTTCTGCACCGCTCCCCTTACATCTGTCGCATTTCTCTACCCGGTTAATTTCAATCTCTTTCTCCAAACCGAAGACTGCATCTTCAAAGTCTATATCCATGCGAACTTCTTTATCGGCACCTCTTCTAGGTCCGTTTTTATTTCTGCGCCCGGCTCCGCTGCTGCCAAAAAACATATCAAATATATCACCAAAACCACCCAGGTCATTAGGATCGAATCCTCCAAAGCCTCCTGCGCCTGCGTTTCTGCTCGGATCAAAAGCATCATAGCCAAAGCGGTCATAGGTGTCTCTTTTCTGGGCATCACTTAAAATTTCGTAAGCATCGCTTATTTCCTTAAATTTTTCCGCTGCATCCTCTTCCCGATTAACATCAGGATGGTATTTTCTGGCCATTTTTCTATATGCCCTCTTTATATCGTCCGCAGAAGCATCCCTGGATACCCCCAGAATCAGATATAAATCACGTTTAGAAGACATTTCTCCCCACCTTCCTAAGCCCGGTAAACCTGGAAGCAGGAATTGCTTCCAGGTTCAAAACACTCTATTGTTTTATATCTACACAGTATCGATAAGCCATTTCCAAACTATTTCCAATGTTAAAACTGAACCCAGATTTAAAATACTTATTTTAATATTATACTCTGTGCCAGCGCTCTTTACATCCAAAATTTATTTATCGTCATCAGCAACATCATAATCGGCATCAAAGACATCTCCCTCAGCGCCTTCACCAGTCCCTTCTTCAGATTGGGGATTGGCTTGTTCGTATAATTTAGCACTGATTTTATAGAATACCTGGGTTAATGCTTCGGTTGCTGACTTAATGCTTTCAACATCATCTTTCTCCAGGGTCTGCTTCAGTTCATCCCGGGCAGCTTCCAACTCATTCTTTAATTCACCATCGATCTTATCTGCACTTTCTTTCAGGGTTTTGTCACTCTGATATATCATACTATCGGCAGCATTTCTGGCTTCAATCTCTTCCAAGCGCTTTTCATCTTCTTCCGCAAATTTCTCTGCGTCCTGTACCATACGTTCTATTTCCTCATCATTTAAACCGCTAGATGAAGTGATGGTTATCGTCTGTTCTTTACTGGTGGCCAGGTCTTTAGCGGTAACATTAACGATGCCATTTACATCAATATCAAATTTAACTTCGATTTGGGGCATACCTCGGGGTGCCGGCGGTATACCGCTTAATTGGAATCGGCCCATGGTCACATTGCCCCCTGCCATTTTCCTCTCCCCTTGCAGCACATGGACATCTACCGAGGGTTGACTATCAGCAGCAGTGGTAAATATTTGGCTTTTGGAGGTTGGGATGGTAGTATTTCTTTCGATAATCCTGGTAAATACACCACCCAGAGTCTCTATGCCCAGTGATAATGGGGTTACATCCAGCAATACCACATCGGTTACTTCCCCCGACAGGATGCCGGCCTGTATAGCTGCGCCTAAGGCTACTACTTCATCCGGGTTTATCCCCTTAAATGGTTCTTGGCCGATAAAATTCTTGACCGCATCCTGTACTGCCGGTATCCGAGTGGAACCTCCTACCAGAATGATTTTATCGATTTGTTCTGGTTTTAATCCTGAATCTTTCATAGCCTGCCGGGTAGGTCCCATAGTCTTTTCTACCAGGTCGGCAGTCATCTCATCAAATCTTGCTCTGGTCAAAGTACGTTCCAGATGTAGCGGGCCCTCCTGGGTAGCAGTAATATAGGGTATATTAATATCAGTACTCATGACCCCCGAAAGTTCATGTTTGGCTTTCTCCGCCGCATCTTTCAATCGATGTATGGCCATTTTATCGTTTTTCAAGTCTACGCCATTATCTTTTTTAAATTCTTCTACCAGCCAGTTGATAATTTTATCGTCAAAGTCATCTCCACCCAGACGATTATTTCCGCTGGTAGCCTTAACCTCAAAGACACCGTCGCCTATTTCCAGAATGGACACATCAAATGTGCCGCCCCCCAGGTCGAAGACCAGTATGGTCTGCATATTTTCTTTATCCAATCCATAGGCTAGAGCAGCCGCAGTTGGTTCGTTAATTATTCTCAATACCTCCAGCCCAGCTATCTTACCAGCATCTTTAGTAGCCTGCCGCTGTGAATCAGTAAAGTAAGCCGGCACCGTTATCACTGCCTGGGTGATTTTCTCCCCTAGGTAGGCCTCGGCATCAACTTTGAGTTTTTGCAGTATCATAGCCGATATTTCTGGTGGCGAATACTTTTTCTGATCTATTTGAACACTATAATCAGTCCCCATTTTTCTCTTGATTGACACAATAGTTCTTTCCGGGTTGGTTATCGCCTGCCGCCTGGCTACCCTGCCTACCATCCTTTCCCCTGTCTTAGAAAAACCCACTACCGAAGGCGTAGTACGTTCTCCTTCTGCATTAGTGATAACAATTGCTTCTTTACCTTCCATAACCGAAATACAAGAATTAGTTGTTCCCAAGTCTATACCAACAACCCTGCTCATTATCAACACCTCCAAAATCTATATAAATGAATTTATTAACTTAAAGTAATCTTATTTAATTGCTAACCTTAACCAGGCTCGGCCTTATAACCCTGCCATGCATTATATAACCCTTTTGCAGTTCTTCAATAATGGTATTTTCCGGATAGTTGCTGTTTTGTTCGATAGCCAGTGGTTGATGATACTGGGGATCAAATGGTTTGCCAACTGCATGCAAAGCTTGGGCTCCTTCCTGCTCAACTATTTCTTTTATTCTGGTATGTATCATTTCTACCCCTTTGATCAGCACATCCGGATCCTGCTTGGGATCATACATACTAAGAGCTCTTTCTAAATCATCTATTACCGTCAACATTTTTTTCAGCAAAGGCAGAGCGGCAAATTTAACGTATTCTTCTCGTTCCCGAACGGCCCTTTTTCTGATGTTTTCCACCTCGGCCAGTGCTCTAAGATACATATCATTGCTGTTCCTTATTTCTTCCTGGAGTTTGCTGATCTCCTCTTGCAGTTGTTCTATAGTATTGTCCATCACTTCTGGCCTATCCTCACTGCCTCGGGCAGCATTTTCTTCGCTGGCAGGAATATCATGATTTTTTTTATCCATTAATATCACCTCAATTCATTAGATTATTATCTGGCTTGTCTTGATCACTTTGCATCTTGATTATCATATTAATCCGTAAAACTGCAGCAGCAACCTCTCCAGCTGTTTTAAGAGCGTTAATTTTAACCCCGGCAGGATCAACTATTCCTTTTTCAAAAGCATCTATCAACTGTTCTGAACTGTAATCTATTGAAACTGAAGAACTGCCTGCTTCTTTTTGTGCCGCAGCTATTTCCCCCAGCTTTTTAAGTGGATTTAATCCTGCGTTAGTGGCCATACACAAAAAAGGTCTCTTCAGGGCTTCACTCACACATGCAACACCATAGGAACTCAAGCTATCTTCATGGTCAGCTGATTCTTGCAGCCTTTCCGCCAGCCATAGTTCCAGGGTCCCTCCTCCTGCAACCATGCCCCCCTGTACCGCTGCCTGCACAGCTGCTGCTGCATCTTGAGCTATGCGTTCTCTTTCCTCCGCCACTTCTCTGGTGGAAGCCCCTATTAGTATGGTAGCTAGACTCTCACCCTGCCCATCACAGACCCACACCTGCTGATTTTTTTTATCAAAGCGGACTTTTCTCGCGTAGCCGGTATATTGTCGCAACTTTTCCATGTTTTCATCCAGGGTAGATCTTTTAATTTTTTGAGCTCCAGTGTGCCGACATAAGTCATCTATTTCACGAGCTGATACTCTATGCACTGCGGCTATACCGGAGCGGCTGAAGAATTCTTCGGCCATATCATCAATACCCCGGTCCACCACCAGCAGATTAACCCCGGAATCTCTTATCTTCTGAAGATTATGTTCGTATACCTCACGGGACTGCATATAATGTCTAAAGCCACTGTCGGTTTTTAAAGCATCGTTATCAATTTTGCCTGGCCCCAGTGCATCATCGATAACCATGATTACAGGATTAACCATATACTCCGGCAATATATGGTTATTTATCGCTTGCTTATTAATTATAACACCGTTAAACACCATGTCTGCTACCGATTCACAAGCTGCCACCGCTTGAGCCAACTTATAGCCTGGATGCAGTAATTTCTCCATCCCACTCAGGTTGGCAGCATTTACTACCAACCTGGCTATATCCTCATATCCCCTTCCTGCAATTAAGGCAGTATCGAATAAATGTTTATCATCAAGAGATGAAACATGAACGGTAGCTTCATTGATCAGCTGAATAGCTTCTTTGATACCTTTATTAATACCATCAACCAAATAATTCACAGGAACTCCTTTGAAAATCCGGGATGATCCTTCGGCAATAAGGGCGCCGGCTAATATAGCAGTAGTTGTGGTACCATCACCTACTTCTGACTGCTGTGATTTAACTGCACTGATAATCATCCGAGCTACGGGATGCTTTACTTCCATCAAATTTAATATGGTGAGGCCGTCATTACTTACGGCTATGCCACCAAAGTTATCAATGAGCATAACATCCAGTCCCTGAGGACCAATAGTTCCTTCAACTACCCGGGAGATTGCCTGGGCTGCGCTAGTGTTATTAAGCAGAGTACGGAAATTTTCCTCCGCTTCCTGATGGCCAATAAGCGGATGATCAGACATTAGCTCCTCCTTGATATTATCACCATTAAAAATGTTTTTTACTTAATACCTGGTCCAGGATATTGCGCAGCGCTTCAACTGTTCCCGCTGCTTTCCAGTATTCCATCCGAACCGGTCCAATAACTCCTATTTTACCCATTTCACCGAAGTTGTTATACCCGGCTATAACCAGGCTCATCTCCTGTATATCTTCAGCTTTGTTTTCTTTACCAATGGTGATATTTACGTCCTCGTTTATTTTCTCGGGAATGATCTGTTTTAATAACCCATCTTCCTCTAAAATAGTTAATATGCGTTTTAATTTATCCATATCTTTAAATTCTGGTTCATTTAATATATTCAATGCTCCGCTAATAACAACACTTTCGTCCCTGGAACCCTGCATCATGATATCAATCGCTTCCAGTACCTTATCGATTACTCTTTTACGGTTTTTAAGGTCTTCCCTCAGAGCTTTTAATTCATTACGCCTTATTTCCTCCAATCTAGTCCCAGATAAAACCCTAGTAAAAGCCTTTCCTATTAACTGCAGTTCTTCATTGGAAATAGCGAGAGGAACATCAATTTGACGGTGCATCAACACCCCTACGTCAGTTACTACCAGCAACATGGCTTTTCCATCACTAATCGGAATTATTTGCACATTCTTAAATTCACTTAGTTTTATGCCTGGAACTATTACGAAGGAAGCATAATTAGTTACCAGGGACAGGAAACTGCCCACTTTGCTGACAATGTCGCTCCACTCGCCTATATTTTCATTTAATATCTTATGCAGCAGTTCCAACTCGGAATCCTCCAGGCTCTCTTTTTGCATCATACAATCGACATAATACCTAAAACCCATTTCTGAAGGTATTCTGCCCGCAGAAGTATGAGGCTGTTCGAGATATCCCATATCCTCCAGATCAGCCATTTCATTCCGAACTGTGGCTGCACTTATCCTCAGATTATGTTTCCTTACTACTGAACGTGATCCTACCGGTTCGGCAGTTTCAACATAGTCTCGAATAATTGATTCCAATATTCTACTTTTCCTATTGTCTAAACTCATTTTATTCACCCGCTTGTTAGCACTCTCAAAGGTTGAGTGCTAATCAGTGTTTATTAAAAAATAGCACCTGCCGTACTTATTGTCAAGCCTGTAAATCAAGCAGTAAACTGGCAAAGAACCTCATTTGAAATGAAATATGCCTTCCTGCTAAGCCTTAACTGCCCGTCGCATATATTCAATAGTCCCCTATCCATATATTCTTCTATAACATCTTTATAGCAATCTAAAACCTTTATGCCATAGCGCCTATAGAACTGTTCCAGGTCAATGCCATCGCACATTCTCAGTCCCAGGATAATCGCGTCGGCAGCTAGCTCTTGCTGCTCTACCATGCATTCCAGTTCTACTGTTTCAGCCTCTCGGCCGTTCTCCCCAGCCCATATATAGTGCAGTAAGTCGGTCTTATTAATGTAGCGTCGTTTATCAATGAAACTGACTGCACCCGCACCCAAGCCTATATATTCCCTGGCCTCCCAGTAAATCAGGTTATGCTGACATTCATATCCCGGGTGGGCAAAATTCGATATCTCGTATTGTTTGAGACCGCCTTCGCTAATCATATCAATGCCCATATCATACATCTGAGCTTCGCATTCTTCATCGGGCTGTTGAAATCGGCCCTTTTTTATATCCATTGCTAAAGGAGTTTTTTCATCCAACTGTAGCAGATATATAGATAAGTGAGTCGGTTTCATTTCCAGGGCTATTTTCAGGGTTTCCTCCCATTTGCTTATAGTTTGCCCCGGTATTCCATATATTAAATCAAAATTATAATTGCTTATCCCACTATCCTGTATCATCTTTATACTGTTAATAGCATCCCGGGCATTATGAGACCGGCCCAGAATAGACAATTCCTGGTCCTGGAAACTCTGAATCCCCAGGGACATCCGGTTAAAGCCGGCCGCGCGGATGGCCTTTAACTTCTCAGCATCTAGAGTGGCCGGATTGGCTTCTAGACAGATCTCTGCCCTATCATCCAGCTCCAGGTGTTTTCTGAGCATATCTATCATGCTTTTCAGTTCTCTGCTCGGCAATATACTGGGCGTTCCACCACCTGCATAAACTGTTTTCACCGGGGTATCAATAAAAGATGCGGCTTTATTTTCCAACTCCTTTTGCAGGGCTTTCATATATTTTTTCATCATTGCTGAAGAAGCAGCCGGCCGGGAATAAAAATCACAGTAAGTGCATTTTCTTATACAAAAAGGTATGTGTATATATAAGCCCCGGCCCTTCTTTTTATCAATTACTTTCCTCACCTGCCCGTCCGCTTCTATATTGTCTGCTCTTACTCTTTTTCTATATCCATAACGCTCATGAAAGCATCTTTAGGCACTTCAATACGCCCAATTTGCTTCATCCTCTTCTTGCCTTCCTTCTGTTTCTCCAGCAGTTTCTTTTTCCTGGTAATATCTCCGCCATAACACTTGGCCAGCACATCTTTTCTCATCGCCTTGATGGTTTCCCGGGCAATTACCTTGCTGCCAATGGCCGACTGAATAATCACTTCATACATCTGCCGGGGAATAATCTTTCTAAGCCGCTGAGCTATGGAGCGAGCTCTCTGATAGGAGTTGTCACTATGGGTTATGAAACTCAAAGCATCGATAACTTCCCCGTTGAGCATAACATCCAGTTTGACCAGATCAGAAATCTCATAGGCGCTCAGCTCGTAATCAAGAGAAGCATAGCCTTTGGTTCTTGACTTCATTAAATCGAAAAAGTCGTAAAGGATCTCGGCCAGAGGCAGTTTATAGGTAATAATTACTCTCTGCGCGGTCAGATATTCCATGTTAAGATAAGTACCCCGTTTTTCCTGGCACAGTTCCATTATAGTACCCACATAATCATTAGGCACCATAATAGTAGCCTTACAATATGGCTCCAAGACCGCCTGTATTCTTTGAGCAGGAGGCCAGTGGGTAGGGTTTTGCACATCCTTTTCGCTGCCGTCCGTTAATTGGATGCGATACACCACCACCGGAGCTGTAGCCATGAGGCTCAAATCATATTCCCTTTCCAGCCGCTCCCGAACAATCTCCAGATGCAGCAAGCCCAGGAATCCGCAGCGAAAACCAAAACCCAGAGCGTCTGAATTTTCGGGTTCATAAAATAACGAAGCATCATTGAGCTTAAGTTTTTCTAATGCATCTCTTAATTTTTCGAAATCATTGTTCTCCAGAGGATAAATTCCACAGTAAACCATAGGTTTTACTTCCTGATAACCTGGTAAGGCCTGAGGGGCCGGCATCCTGGCTCCGGTTATGGTATCACCCACCCGGGTATCTATAACATTTTTAATACCTGCGACCAGGTATCCTACCTCACCCGCCTTCAAGCTTTGCACCTCGGTCATGTAAGGGTTTATAACTCCAATTTCACTTACTTCAAACTGCTTGCCACTAGCCATCATCTTTATCAGGTCGCCTTTTTGAACCTGCCCGGCCATTACCCTTATGTAAGAAATGGCACCCTGGTAGGAATCAAAATAGGAATCAAAAATCAGGGCCTGTAAAGGAGCCTCTTCATCACCGACTGGCGCCGGAACTTTATTTACCATAGCTTCCAATACATCTTCAATACCTAAACCCATTTTGGCAGAGATAGGAATAATTTCGCTATGGTCAATCCCCAGGACATCCTCCATTTCCTGCATGACTTTTTCTGGCTCAGCACCAGGTAAGTCTATCTTATTGACTACTCCGATAATCTCTAAATTCAAATCCATGGCCATATATACATTGGCCAGGGTTTGAGCTTCAATCCCCTGGGAAGCATCCACAATTAACAAGGCTCCTTCGCAGGCTGCCAGGCTACGAGACACCTCATAGGAAAAATCCACATGACCGGGAGTATCAATCAAGTTCAGTATATATTCCTTTCCATCTCTGGCCCGGTATTTCAATCTAACTGGCTTCAGCTTGATTGTAATACCTTTCTCCCTTTCTAGATCCATCTTATCTAAATACTGTTCACGCATTTCTCTGTCACTGATGGCACCTGTGAACTGCATTAAACGATCGGCCAGGGTAGATTTACCATGATCTATATGAGCAATTATGCTAAAATTTCTGATTCTTTCCTGCAATTTTTAAACCTCCAGAACTTAAGTCGCGATTCACCAGCTTCCCCGGTAGCATTTCATCATTTTCCCCTGCAGCGTCAATATTAAGGAAGTAATTTGAATCTTAGAAGATTATATCCCATAAATAAAGTCCGATCAATCAGACCCGACCCGGCAGTTTCCTGCGCAGCATGCTCAGGAGCAGTTCGGTCTCTTCAAGTTTAAAGGGATAAATCAAAATACTATAGACGCTTATACCAATTAAGACAGCTATACTCGTCCCTAGCAGCAAGCTGCCTTTGTCCCCCAGATTTAATACTGCCAGCAGGTAAGCCAGGGAATAACGAACCGCAAAAAACATCAAAAGGGATGCGGCACCCGAAATAAACAGGCTAAATAATATCCGACTCCCGCCCATTTTGCCGATTTTTACCCGCAAAACACCTATCAAGAGCACAAAATTCACTATCCCGGCCAGCGAATAGGCCAGGGCCAGGCCCTGATGCTGGTAGGGACCAGATAGTTGCAGGGAAAGAAATATATTGACTGCTATGGTAATTGCCGCAGCTATCATCGGGGTCCTGGTATCTTTCAAAGCGTAGAAGCTCCTATTTAATACTTGTATGGCTGAATAAGCAAACAAGCCCATACTGTAATATGCCAGGGCCTGGTTGGTGGTTATAGCCATTACCGGAGTAAATTGGCCCTGCTGAAAAAGCAGTTTAATAAGAGCTTCCCCCACCGCTATTAATCCTAACGAAGCAGGTAAACTGACCAGAAATATGGCTCTTAAACCCAGCGAAGTTCTCTGTTTGAAATGCTCCATTTTTCCGCGGGCGGCCAGGGTGGTAAGAGTGGGGAATATGGCTATGGCAATAGACACGGCAAAGATTCCAATCGGCAAGTTCATAAGCTTCTGGGCCAGATTTAATGCGCTTATGGTCCCCGCCCCCAGAGTAGATGAGATGTTTTGAGTTACAAAGAGGTTAAGCTGTATAACCCCTAATCCAGCCAGGACCGGTAGCATCAATATTATGATTTGTCTGAATCCATCGTCTCTGTAATCCAGGGAAAAATGATACTTGATGCCTACCCGGCGCAGGGCAGGTATCTGAACCGCAAAATTAAGGGCTGCTCCAATCACCACACCATAAGAAAAGGCCGCCACTCCCAGGTGTTTAACGAAGAGCACCCCCACCACAATAATGGTCAGATTATAAACCAGGCTCCCCAGAGCAGGGGCAGTAAAATTATTATAAGAGTTCAAAATTCCCATAGCAAAACCATTTAAACTCATAAATATAGTCTGTAAAAACATTATGTGGGTTAAATTAACCGCCAGGGCTACGTACTGCTCAGGAAGTCCGGGCGCCAGCAGATTGACCAGGGGCCGGGTATAGATATAAGCAGCAATGAGCAAGACAGTCAAAGCGATGAGGGAATAATTGAAAACTATGCTGGCTGATTTCCAGCCCTCGGCTTCTTTATCCGTGGCCAGACAGTATGAAAATATGGGTATAAAAGCAGAACTCAAAGCTCCCCCTACCAGGAGCATATAGAGAAAATCCGGTACGGAAAAAGCTGCTCGGTAAGCATCGGTAATATAGTTCTGTCCAAACAAAGTATAAAGGGCAACCTCTCGGCCATATCCCAGTATCCTGGATATGGTCACGGTTAACATCAACAGCAAGGCTGCTTTAGCAACCCGCTGACCCGTCTCACTCAAGTTCTCCACTCCAGTCGCTGCAACATCAATGAAATGATTAATCAGGCAGCAGAATACCTGGATATAATTATACTCGATATCTTACAAAGATCACCATCATCAAATAAATACACCTGGTTTTTTACGGGATTATTTTTGTGCTGGCACAAAAATAAAAACCAGGTTTTATGATATCGGGATGATATTCGCTAAATTAGAATCGTCATCCATATAATTTGTATTGATATAAGTCTACCCTCCGCCTAGGATAGATTTGGTTTGCTCCAGATAGTAATAGTAAATCCAAACAATGATCAGTGAATTCATTACTGGCTCGATCAGACCTATCATTATTATAAAGTATACATATGTGAAGAATATTCCTCCAAGCAGATTGCCTGCTATACCGAGAAGCATGGTCATAAGAAATTTAACTACGTTAAGCAAAAACCACAGCCCAATAAATTCAAAAAACATACTTAGGCGTTTGCCATTGGATAATTCAGCACATCTGCGCAATGATTCTACTGCTCCCCTGTTCTCCAGGGTAAGTACCGGGAATATAAAGATATATCGCATCACTATGAAGATGGCTATTAAAAATGGCAGATATGAAATTAAAAAGCTTTGCTCGGATACGAATTTACTGCCCACTACCGGGATATACTTGAAGCCAATGACTATAATGCTTATGATTACGAGTTTCCACCATTTCATTAAGCCATATAGCAATGCATTTTTGTAGGTGAATTCCTGCCCTGATTCGAGAATTGATAAAGCATATATCAAGGCACCAATCCATAATGGACTTAAAAGCCAACCCGGAATATTAAATACCACCAGATAATCCAGCGTGAGCATATATTCCGAATTACTTATTACACATAGAATCAAACCTGAAATTAATCCTACCGGTAGCACCAGTGCTGCAATCAAGCGAAAATATCTAGCATATGCCTCCAGGGCCTTTGTTAAGACCATCTTTGCTCCTCTCCTTTCTCTCCTTTACTTGAAATAAATCATGACCGGAATTATACATCACCCTCGGATAATTCGACAATGCCGATTCGCGTTTCATAATCTGGATTAATACTTATTAGAACCAGAGCATCTCCCTGCTCATTCCAGTTTATTGATAATATCCTCTCCATTAGCGGAGTTGCAGGGAATCTATTACCAGTTAAATAATCTTCGATAAAGACTTGGGACTGAACTTTATGTCCAGCGAGAAAAACCGTCTGCAAAACTCTTTAACCGTATCTAATATTCAGCTTGGAAATATTGTATCAGATACTTTTGGCAAAAGCTCCATGAACATCATTAATAGGCTTTGGGTCGGTGCTATAATTTTGGATAGTTTGATAAGATAATAACAAAGCTCGAAAGGGGCGGAAAGATCATGTCAA
>CAZHHJ010000022.1:0-24467 GCA_964531295.1 uncultured Syntrophomonas sp. | reverse complement strand
GTATCGTGGTGTTGCCCTCACCTTGTATGGCACTGCAGAGAATGATGGGAATAAAGGTAAATATACACCCGAGCAAAAGGATTTGCATATAGCCTTTACTCAATATCATTATTTTAGTATTGCAGCCAAATAAGAGCAGCAAATCATCCATATAATTAAAACCTAGAAGCGGGAAAATACCTCCATAAATTACAGCCAGTATCAGCCCATGCCAGGCCGCATTGTCTGCATATACTGATTCATTGCTACCCAGGGTACGGCCTACCAGAGAAATGATACCAACTCCAGTAGCAGATGCCATGGAAGTAATAAGCACTTGAACCGGAATGACCATGGTCAATGCCGCCAGGCAATCGGGTCCCAGCCGGGCTACAAAAAAGGTATCCACCAGACTGAACATGGAAAATATCATCATACCGGCCATGGCCGGGCAGGATAGCTTAAGCAAAAGGTGAGTTACCCCCTGCTGCAGGATGGCTTTTTCATTAACAGGTTTTTTACGATGCATAACTCACCCCTTTGTAAGGCTATGAATAAAAAGATAGCAATAGTATATTTTAATGTTATAAGGTAATATTTACCTGAGCAGCCATCAATAAGAAACAGAGAGGCAGGATTAAATCGACATGTCGTTATTGATAAAAAATGGAACCCTGGTCACTATGAATGCCGAGCGGGAAGTTATCAAAGCTGATATCCTGGTAGAGGACGATCGGATTATGAAGATTTCTCCTCTGATCAGCACTGCAGCTAATCAAACTATCGACGCCAGTGATATGCTGGTCATTCCTGGTCTGGTTCAAGCGCACGTGCATCTGTGTCAGGCTCTTTTTAGAGGCTGTGCCGATGATATGGAACTGCTGGACTGGTTGAAACTGCGCATCTGGCCCCTGGAAGGTAGTCACGATGACGAATCCCTGTATTATTCAGCTCTGCTGGGCTGTGCTGAATTGCTGCGGGGCGGGACCACTGCTATTATCGACATGGGAACTGTTCATCATACTGAATCAATATTTACTGCGGTTCAAGATGCAGGGCTGCGTTACCTGGGCGGCAAATGCATGATGGATTGGGGTCCGGAAGTGCCTGATACCCTGATGGATAGCAGCAAGAATGCCATTGATGAAAGCATGGAACTCTACCAGCGGTGGAACGGCCGGGAAAACGGGCGGATAAACTATGCCCTGTGCCCTCGCTTTGTACTCTCCTGTACTGAGAACCTGCTGACGGAAATCAAGAAGTCATCAGAAGCATATGATATCCCCATCCATACTCACGCTGCGGAAAACCTGGCCGAAGTTGAAGCGGTACTGCAGATGAGCGGGATGAGGAACGTAACTTACCTGGATAAATTGGGCTTGTGCAGCGATAAACTCATTTTGGCCCACTGCATTCATATTGATGAAGAGGAAATGGATATATTAGCTAACAGTAAAACCAATATAGTTCACTGTCCTTCTGCCAATCTCAAACTCGCTTCCGGTATAGCCAAAATACCGGCCCTGCTGGCCAGTGGAGCACAAATTGCCCTGGGTGCTGATGGACCTCCCTGTAATAATAACCTGGATGTTTTCCAGGAGATGCGCCTGGCCTCACTGATACAAAAGCCTGAGCACGGGCCCAGTAGTATGCCGGCCGAAACAGCCTTTGAAATGGCTACCCGGGGTGGGGCCCGGGCTATAGGCTTGGCTAAGGAAATCGGCAGCCTGGAAGTCGGCAAAAAGGCCGATATCGTATTAGTAAATCTCAGCGTTTGGCACACTCAGCCTGTAGGTGCTGCCAGTGTATATTCTCAGCTGGTTTATCAAGCTAAATCCAGCGATGTTTATTGCACCATCGTGGACGGCCAGGTACTGATGTTAAATGGTCGCCTGAATACCATAGATGAAAATCAACTCAAAAGCAGAGTTCAGGCATCCTTCACCCGCGTAGCCCGCAGAATTGGTATTATATGATTCTTTCGCTGATGTTCCCCGGCCATAAATGAATTGAACAAGCCCCGTTTTTATAATACCTTATACATCGCGCCTTATTTAATGACTACTTTCTAAGGATGCTTTGAATTATTGGCCTATCTTTATGCTTTATTCACTAGGAATCATTATCCACTTGCTATCAATTCTAGCCCTATACCCTCTTCAGCGATGGTAATTTCCCCACCTTCTTCATACCCCCTTATTTAAATAATCATTTCTTATAGCAGTCAATTTTAATACTCCTGCCATCGCTCTCAAAACTAATAGCACCATCCTGGTCAGTGCGCAGGACTGGTATTCCTTGCTTTTGCAGGTAATCCAGTACCTCTCGCTGGGGGTGTCCATATAAATTGTTTTCCCCTACTGATATTACGGCCACCCGGGGATGGAGTTCTTCATAAAACTCCTCGGATAAGGAATTCCGGCTGCCATGATGTGGTACCTTAAGTAGTAGAGTTGCTGGCAGGGAACCGTTTTGGACCATTTGCCGAAGTCCTTCTTGCTCTAAATCACCGGGCAAGAGCAAGGTGAATTCTCCAAAGGCACACCTTAAGACCAGGGAATGATCATTGTGCTCATCACTATATAACCCCACTGGTGGGTACAAGACCTGCAGGTCCAAACCGGCTTCAATGTTTATATGCTGACCGGCAGCAGCGCTTAAAACTCTGGCCCCCTTTTCCTGAGCTATGCTCTTTAGTTCCTGATATTCTTCGGCATTGATAAGTGTTTCCGGCAGAATGGCATAACGGAAGGGAATTTGGGCGGCGGTTTCTTTCAGGCCCTGAAGATGATCGCCATCCGGGTGACTATTGATTATCATAAATAGTTCGCGAATTCCCCGGTGGTGAAGATAGGGAAGCACCTTTTTCTGGCCTACTGCATAATAATAACTGCCACCGCCATCTAAGAGTATGAATTTTCCCCGCGGAGTCTTGATGAGTATACTATCACCCTGCCCTACATCAATAAAAACAACTTCCAGAATACCCTGCTTATAAAAGCCGGCGGGCAGGCAAATAATTGCCAGCGAGATTATCAGTACTGTCGCGGAACTCCAGATGTACCTGCGAGACCAGGAATAATATATAGCGGCTAGAAGCAGCAGCAGACCCAGATAATAAAGACCCACAAGTCCGGGCCCGGGGGTTTTTACCCACAGGTAGGCTCCTGGTATCTCGCTCACATAGGCTGCCAGCCCTTGTAAGAGCTCAATCAATAATCCAGCCGGATACAGAAACAACGAAGCCAGAGTAGGTAGGAAAATACAGATCAACGCCGCAAAACCGCAGATGACTATCCCCCCCACCAGATAGCTGATCATTACATTGCTGATTAATCCCGAGGGGCTGAAAAGGTTAAAATAGTAGGCCAATAGCGGTACTACTGCCAGCTGGGCACAAAAGGGTATTAAAACCAGGTCCCCTACCAGGTTTTGATACCTCAAATAGTTCTTTATAGCAGGATAAAGACCAAGCAAACCCCAGGTAGCCATGAAGGAGAGCTGAAAGGAGGTCATGAAAAGCGCATAGGGGTCTAGCAATACTATTATCATGCCTGCTATACCCAGGGAATTACCCAAGCCGCCTCCCCGTCCCTGGTAGTGGGCGAATAAAGCCAGGGAAGCCATTATTACCGCACGCTGAACGGAAACCGGCCAGCCCACCAGGCTGCCGTAGGATAAAAGGCATAGTATCACTGCGATAAACCTTGTTCTTCGGGAAATATTCAGCATCGATGCGAGATAGGAAAAAAACAGGACCAGAAAGCCTATATGCAGGCCGCTGACTGCGAAAATATGTACTATACCGGTTTTCTGAAACATTTCATATCGATTCTGTTCCAGGTTTTCCTTTTCCCCCAGTAGCATGCCCAATAGTATATCAGCTTCCGACTCGGGTAGCACATCCCTGACTACTTCTTCTATCTTACTTCTATAGGAACCCAGCAGCTTTGTTAGCCCGTGGGCGGGTGTAATATGCTTGATATCTTCGCTCTGCTTAAGAGACATGATATAGAAAACCTGCTGATGGCGCAGATAGCTATAATAATCGAATTCTCCCGGATTACCCGGTTGATCTGGAACTTCCAGCTTCCCCTGCAGAGTTACCTGATCACCTTTGGCAAGATCTGCTTTAAAATTACTATACACCTGGACATACCGCAAATACGGACTGTCCTCATCAGTTTTCAGCAAGAATCCGATTCTATCAGTTTTATAAGCAGGGTAGTTGATGATGGTCCCGCTTAAAACTCTATCTCTTAAATCAAGTAGATTTTCCGGCTCATCGATACCCCGGTATTGAAAATAGGCAAATCCCATTGATAATATCATAATACTAACGAAAATCTCCCGGCCCCATCGGGGAAGCAAAGCATAGAGCAGCAGCAGGAGCAGCAAGAGCAAGAGTATAGCTGTCCACAGTTCGTAATATGCTAAAATGATGCCACTGGAAAATAGAATAAAAATAGCTACCCACGTACTTATCATATTTGTATAACCGTCTCAATGCTCATAACTACTCGGAGCAAAATTCATTTACCGCACTGCTATGCTGTCTTTGATATCATTAAACTTTTTTTCTCCTATTCCAGTCACCTGCTTAAGATCTTCAACCTTTTTAAAAGGCCCGTTGGCCAAACGGTATTCTATAATTCGGCTGGCTAACACCGGTCCTATTCCATTAAGTTTACTGGCCATCTCATCGGCACTGGCCTGATTAATGTTTACTCGGCCGCTGTTAATAGTGCTTGGGAAGGTACCCACAGCCGCAGTGCCGGCATCAGCAGGGTTAATTTCTCCAATTGCCGGGACTGCCACCGTCTCACCGTCCAGCAATTCCCGAGCCATGCCCAGATATCTTAATTCCGCATCTTCCAGTGCTCCAGCTAGTTCGATAACTTCATGCAGGCGGGCACCCGCTTCAACCCTATATATGCCCGGGTTCTTAACCTCCCCACATACATATACCTGTATCAGGCTTTGCTTTTCGCTGTCCGTGCTTCCATCTGCCTGCTCCTCATCACTGAGCACATCTTCCAGCAAGATTTCCTGCTCCCCGGCTCTGCTTTCATTAAAACTCTGATACTTTACTCCTACCGCAAAAGCCAGCAGCATAATAAGAATACCTGCGGCCAGCAGCCGGCGGTCAAAATTCATAAAGATCTCCTCCGGTGGAATTAATACAATATCTTACTTTATTGTTAATAATTATACTATATTTTTATGGCTAGGGAGCAAAAATAATTGAAGTTTGTCTGGCAGCTGAGGAGTTTGGATAATTAGTTTTCTAAGCAATCAGCCAGGTAATTTTTATAGATGTCATCCTGAGGCAAAGTCGAAGGATCTAGATTCTTCACTGACGTTCAGAATGACAAATTGTTGGAGTGACTTTTTTGAATATTGGAATTATGCAAAACCCTCAGCTATATGGCAGTTGTTTAGAAGGCATTGAAAATTAAACTCTTTAACATTGCCCGACTCGAGTGCAAAACTGGGGGTATGGTGACGGGCAGGACATCCCACCAAAAAAAGCGGCACTTAATGCCGCTTTTTAATAAATATAACTATTTTTACTATTTTTTTCTCACGTAGCTGTGACACATGGTTTCATCTTCCGGTGACTCGCTAGTCATATTACTGACTGGCGAAACCTGTATCGATTCCAGAGTGCATAGACCATTACCATAATATTGGCAGCTTTTTATTGAACATCTTATTGATTGATTTCCCAGCTGTTCCATGTAAATCCCTCCATTTATATTTTCTCACACATTATTTTTTTCATTTCTTCTGGCCATTATTCAGATTATCAGTATGAAATAAATGGTGATTTAATTCTCTTCTTCTATCTTTTTACAGCGAAATGACCTTTTGCTATCCATGACATTATCGCTGATTATCTACAATACTCAATAATTAAGTTGCATTTGCTGGGTTTTTTAATTATAATAGGTGGCGAGTCGTTTTAATTTCATAGATAAAAGCATGGAACCGGAGTAGTAAGCAGGCAATTTTCAGAGAATCGTCGGTTGGTGTGAGACGATATAAGGCCAGTTGAACTCGCCGGTGAGCTGCACAGGTGATATTCAGCCTGTGACGGAAATTCCGTTATAATTTCGAGTGGACATGACGTGGGGCTATGGCGCAGCTGGGAGCGCGCTTGAATGGCATTCAAGAGGTCGTGGGTTCGAATCCCACTAGCTCCACCATTATTGTATCTGTCAATAAGGGTGGTACCGCGGGAAGACATCTCTCGTCCCTTACCGGGGATGAGCTTTTTTATTTTCTGATATTTTAACAGGAGGTTGTTATGAGCAGTAAATATAATCACCGGGCTATTGAGGAAAAATGGCAAAAATACTGGGAAGAGAACAATATCTTTAAAGTAAGCGAAGATCCTGATAAGCCCAAATATTATGATTTGGAAATGTTCCCCTATCCGTCCGGCAATCTACATATGGGGCATGTGCGCAACTATGCCATAGGCGATGTAGTAGCCCGTTTTAAGAGTATGAATGGCTATAATGTTTTGCACCCTATGGGTTGGGATGCTTTCGGTCTTCCCGCTGAAAATGCAGCGTTTAAAAATGCTACTCATCCCGCCATATGGACCAGTGTCAATATTGAAAACATGAAAGAGCAGCTTAAAACCATGGGTATCAGTTATGATTGGGATCGCGAACTGGCTACCTGCAAACCCGATTACTATAAATTTACTCAATGGATGTTTGTTAAGCTCTTCGAAAATAAGCTGGCTTACAAAAAGAAATCGGCTGTAAACTGGTGCCCCTCCTGTCAGACCGTTCTGGCTAACGAACAGGTAGTAAACGGAGCCTGTGAACGCTGCGAAACTGAGGTGGTGAAAAAGCAACTGGAGCAGTGGTTCTTTAAAATAACCGATTATGCCCAGAGACTGCTGGATGACCTGGAAAAACTGCCCGGCTGGCCGGAAAAAGTCAAAACCATGCAAAAAAACTGGATAGGCCGCAGTGAAGGCTGTGAATTTTCTATGTCTATAGAGGGTAGTGAAGATACTATGTCGGTTTTCACTACCCGCCCAGATACGGTATTCGGAGTTACGTACATGGTACTGGCACCTGAACATCCGCTGGTAGAGGAAATATGCCAGGGCAGATCAGAAGAAACTGCCGTACAAAGCTTTGTGCAGAGCATGAAGAGCCAATCGGATCTGACCCGCACTGCCACTGATGCTAAAAAAGAAGGAGTTTTTACTGGCGCCTATGCTGTCAATCCTATGAACGGCGAGAGCATACCTATCTGGATCGCCAACTATGTATTGATGGATTATGGCACCGGAGCCATAATGGCAGTTCCAGCCCATGATCAGAGAGACTTTGAATTTGCCCGGCAATATGATATTCCCATCCGGGTGGTTATTAAAGCTACCGATTCTCCTGCCGAGGCGGAAGAAATGCTTGAAGCCTACACCGGGGATGGAGTGATGATAAACTCTGGATCTTTTAATGGATTGACGGTTGAGGATGGCATATTATCAGTAATTAAATATATGGAAGAAAATAATATCGGCAGGGGAACCGTTAACTTCCGGCTGCGAGACTGGTTAATATCCCGTCAGCGTTACTGGGGGACCCCTATCCCGGTGGTTTACTGCGAAAAATGCGGCATCGTTTGCCTGTCTGAGGAGCAATTGCCGGTACTCTTGCCAGAAGATGTGGAATTCCGGCCCTCGGGTGAGTCCCCACTTAATTACGTGGAAAGCTTTACCCGCACCACTTGTCCAGACTGCGGGGGAGAGGCCCGGCGAGAAACAGATACCATGGATACCTTCGTGTGCTCCAGCTGGTACTTTGATCGCTACTGCAGTCCTCATGAAAAAGATCTCCCCTTCAGCAAGGAAGCGGTCGATTACTGGATGCCGGTTGACCAGTACATCGGAGGAGTGGAACACGCCATCCTTCACTTGATGTATGCTCGGTTTTTTACTAAATTCCTTTATGACATCAACATGCTGTCCTGCGAAGAGCCGTTTACTAATCTGCTTACCCAGGGCATGGTACTAAAAGACAGCTCTAAAATGTCCAAATCCAAAGGCAATGTAGTCAGTCCCGAGGAGATTATTAAAACTTATGGGGCTGACACCGCACGCCTCTTTATACTCTTTGCTTCCCCGCCGGAAAGGGATCTGGAGTGGAGCGATCAGGGGGTAGAAGGCGCCTACCGTTTCCTGAACCGAATCTGGCGTTTGATTTTAGGTTATGCAGAGTCCATCCAGGATATTGAAATACCTGCAGTCTTTGCCAGGCTGGATGATGACTCCCGGGACCTGCGTTATAAAACCCATGCTACCATCAAAAAAGTAAGTGAGGATGTAGGGGATCGCTTTAATTTCAATACCGCTATCAGTGCTATTATGGAGCTTTCCAATACCCTTTATGCCTATAAAGAAAAACCCTCGCAGAACCTGGAAGTAGTTAAAGAAGCCTTGCAGATGCTGCTCGTACTCTTGAGCCCCTTTTCGCCTCATATCTGTGAAGAACTCTGGCAGATTTGCGGAAACCAAGGAAATGTGTGCGGGCAAAAATGGCCGGAGTATGACCTTGAAGCTTTGAAACAGGATGAAATCGAAATAGTCGTACAGGTGCTGGGCAAGGTAAGGGACCATATCCTGGTACCGCCTGACATCACGGAAGATGAACTGAAAGCCAGAGCGATTGAGTTGGAAAAAATTACAGATCTTATCACCGGGAAACAGATCAGTAAAATAATTGTAGTTCCTAACAAACTGGTCAATATTGTAGCCCACTAGGAGGATTTGAATTATGAAGTGCTGGTACTTCTTTAATACCGTCAAGGGCAGTATGGCCATACTATTAGAGGGGAATACCCTCTACCAGCTGATACTGCCCTCGGCCTATTTAAATATAGAAGGCTTAGCGAAAGAATCAGAAAATATCGAGATCATTCATGTGACAGAAGAAGATGCTTCCATCGAAGTAATAAAAAAGATAAGGAGTTATTATAATGGTCAGCTGATAAGTGACTGGGGGGTTAAACCGGATGTCTCCACCCTGCCCCCTTTTTACCGCCGCAGCCTGGAGTACGTGTACACCATACCCTATGGAAAAACCATTACTTACGGAGAAGTTGCCCGGGCTATCGGCAGTCCCCGGGCAGCCCGGGCTGTAGGGCAGGCTAACCGCAATAATCCTATCCCCCTGGTCATCCCCTGCCATAGAGTAATTGGGGTGAAGGGACCGGGAGGTTTTTCCGGTGCAGGTGGAGTGCAGAGTAAAGTGGAAATGTTGCTGTTGGAAAAAGTAACTCTTCATAAGATGCAGCAATGCCAATAATCTTCTATTCAACACCTTATCGCCTCCGCTAGGCCTCTGGCCCAGCCCCATATTCCCGCTCATATGACCATAACAACAGGTAATAGGTCAATCCTTGCCGAAGCATACTCCGCAGGGAAAATAGCAGGAGAATTAATTAGGATGTCAGCTAGCGTGATAAATACATCTAAATCGTATGATTGCAGATTTATGAAAAAGCATTTGCTTTAAAATCATCCCCGCAATGAAATAAAAGGCTGGTTTAGCTTATGCTCGGCCAGCCTTCTCTATATTTAACATTAAGCTATTGAATTTAAAACCAACAGCATCATCACCATGCTTACAGATTTGTAAGCTCCAATGGCCGAGGGCTTATTGATTTTAACATCGGTCAATAAAGACCCTAAATTATCGCTGCAGCTTACGGTCTGGCTGTTTCTTCGTTTTTAAACAGCATTACCTGAGCGTCTCCCCAGAGGTTTTCCAGGTCATAGTATTCTCGTTCCTCCTGCCGGAAAACGTGCAGCATTATAGAGCCATAATCGAGTACTACCCATTTCCCTTCGGCATGGCCAGCTCGGCGCAGGGGGACTATCCCATTTTCTTCCAGCACTTCTTCCACGTGGTCCACGATACTTCTTACCTGAATAATACTCCGGCCGCTGGCAATCACAAAATAGTCTACTAATACGGTCAGGTCATGTACGTTTAGTACGGTTACATCTATAGCCTTTTCGTCCTCGCAGGCTTCGGCCATCAATTTTACCAGCTCTTTTATCTTTTCCAATCACAGTCCTCCTCATATAATTCTTTTGGTAATGTTTGATCACTTATCATGAAGTTTTTTGCTGCACTTTTCTGCCCGAAGAAGCCTTTCCTCTGCTATAAGTCTATCATACCCTGCCGTATCACACCTAGCCAGAAATTCTTCCCGCGAATTACCCGATGATAATACTGCTGCTGGTATTTACCTTCTGTAAAAAGCAGTTTCTTGCTTCTATCGTTATTGGGTGAAGGATTTTTCCGGCCTTCAGACAATGCTGGATACTACTTTCCAAGCCTAATAACATGGCCTCATCCAGGTCTTTAAAAGCCAGTTCTCTAAGCTCTCCTACCCCAGTATAGCTGCGGCCAGGTTCAATCATGTCCGCTATAAAAATTACTTTTTCCAGATCTGTCATCGGCACCGCTCCCAGGGTATGGTGCCTGACAGCACTTAATATATCTTCATCTTTTATTAACAGGTCTTTCTCCAACAGAAATGCTCCTACCGGCCCATGCAAGAGGTCGGGAACCTCTCTTTCAACCTGATGAGATATGAGAGCATTTTTTTCTGCAATTTCCAGCAATTCATTTGCAGCCAGATCTCTGGCATAATCATGCAGAAGTCCGGCCAGGTATGTTCGGGACTCGTCTATGCCAAATCTCCTGGCCATTTGTACTGCTGTATCTGCCACCTGGCGAGAATGCTGATACTTTTTTTTGCTTAGTCTTAATCTGATAATCTCCACAGCTTGATCGGCCTGCATTAAACTCGCCCTTCCAGATAAAGATGATTGGCACGAATATAGCTTTCCACTTCCTCCGGCAGCATATATCTTATAGGTTTGCCAGTGGCTCTTCTTTTCCTGATATCACTGGATGATATATCCAGACCAGGTATTTGTATAAAATCGGAATGATCCCAGAATGTTGAAGGTAGCTTGTCCCGCATTTTTTCTTCGTCATTGATGTTATAGCCCGGCCGGGTTACCACAATAAATCGGCACATTCCTGCCAGTCGTTCTGCCTCTTTCCAGGTATCCATGATGAACAAAGAATCCAATCCCATGATAAAAAATAGGCGACAGCCAGGATAGGCCTTCCAATAGTAGTCAATAGTATCAATAGTATAAGAAATGCCTCCCCGTTTAAGTTCCAGGTCAGATACCTCAAAAGCGGTATTGTTTCGCACCGCCATTTCCACCATGTGATATCGTATATCTTCATCCAGTATCCCTGTCGCATCCTTGTGCGGAGGAATCCGGGCCGGGACAAAAATAACCTTATCCAGTCCGAACTCCACCCGGGCACATTCAGCAGCAATAAGATGCCCATAGTGTACCGGATTAAAAGTTCCTCCCATAATACCCAAGGTTTTACCATTCATAGCGCGTTTCCTTTATTTAATCATTATTCCTTCATCATCCAAGCTAATAATACCTGTAAGATGATAAAAATGCAAATAATGGAGTCGCTGTATCCCCCATCTTATCAAAGTTCTGCTTGGCCATCCTTTTCTTTCTGGTCTTTTGAGCGAACTATAATATAATAGAGTTATTGGCTATTAAAGAAGGTAGTGATTATGATTAAAAATATTGAAGTAGTGTTCCACAACCAGGGCTTGCGCAGTTATATTGAAGTTGACTTGTGTATGGACTGCCCCCGACAGGATGGCAAGGGATGTTGTGGCAATTATTCACCGGTTTTTTATCCCAGTGATTTCGCCTATTTACTTAAAAATCATCCCCATATAGTCGACTCCATTATGGCTATTAAAGACGTGACCATTTTAGATGCCTCCCTGACGGTAAACAATTCTATCGATGGAGACAGCTATAAATGCCACTTTCATAGCAATGAAACAGGATGCTACCTGGAACAATTACAGCGGGAATCGATTTGCCGTCATTTTGTATGTCCTGGTATTGGCTGGGAAGATGAGGATAGCATGAAACATTGGAAAGCCTTTTTTAGTCAACTGGCCGACTATGAAATCGAGCTTAATAATAAGATCGCTGCAGCTTTAAAGGCCTGCGGGCTTTCACTTAGAAACACAAACCAAAGGCAACAATTTTTTACTACACTTCTAAATGTATTTGAAAAAGAAACCCGGCCACACCTGGATTTCTTATCATCATGTAAGCCAGTCGAACATTTTACCATTAGAAGACCGATTACTTTAAAAGAAGAATGGCCGTTATAGTATAATAATATGATAATATATTAAATGATTCGACATTAATAATATTATTAATGTTATGAATAATAGCAAGATATAAGTTGTGGGCAGGAGGTTATACAAAATGGAATGGATTTCAAATAAAAAAATATTTGATAATGTATTGGAAGCCATCGGATGCACACCCATGATTCGCTTGAAGAAAATATCGCAGGATATTAGTGCGGATATATGTGTAAAGCTGGAATATACTAATCCCAGCGGTAGCCTGAAGGATCGGGTAGTGTATTCCATCGTAGAACAGGCTGAAAAAAGAGGGGATTTACGGCCTGGGATGATTCTTTTGGAAGGTACTACCGGCAATACTGGTATCGCTGCCGCTATGGTGGGAGCAGCCAAAGGTTACCGAGTTATTATAGTTATGCCCGAGGGTATGAGTGAGGAACGCAAAAAAACTATTCAGGCCTATGGAGCCGAACTGGTGCTTACTCCCGGCGCTGAAACCGATGTCGACCTGGTCCTGGAAGAAGTCAAGCGAATTAAGGACAGCTACGGCGATCAGATTTTTGAGATTGGTCAATTTTTCAATCCCGACAACGTGTTAACCCATTTTGATAATACCGGTCCTGAAATATGGGAGCAGACCGATGGAAAGATTGATGTATTCATCATGTGCCAGGGAACTGGTGGTACTATTACCGGAACCGCCAAATATCTTAAAGAGAAAAATCCTGACATCAAAGTTTATATTTCCGAGCCCCTGGAATCTCCTATACTTTCCAAAAGAACTATCGGACACCACAAGGTGCAGGGAATTGCAGACGGCATACTGCCGGTTATTCTAAACTTGGATTATGTAGACGGTATAGTACTGGTTAGCTCTGATGATTCCATTTTAACTGCCAGAGAACTTGCTTCCCAAGAAGGTATTTTCTGTGGCATATCATCAGGATGTAATGTGGAAGCCGCCAGGAAAGTATCCTGTAAGCACCCGGATAAAAAATGCATCGTAACCATGATCAATGATAACGGCCTTCGTTATCTTTCCACCGCACTATGTGAAAGCGAAGACAATCGTACCATGCTGGATAGAGAATATAAGCTGAACCAGGAAGACCTGGATAAGCTGGCTCAATATTCCTTTGAAATAATCGAATAAACCAAACCAAGGGGACGGTTCTTCTGGTTCGTACGAACCAGAAGAACCGTCCCCTTGGTTTCCTGGGTTTTACTGGCGGATTTGTCCGTCACCATAAACGATGAATTTAGTGGTGGTTAAATCGCTTAAGCCCATGGGTCCGCGAGCGTGCAGTTTCTGGGTACTTATTCCCATCTCAGCTCCGAAACCAAAAACATTTCCATCGGTAAAGCGGGTGGAAGCATTGGCATAAACCGCCGCTGCATCAACCGCAGCCATAAACCTGCGCACATTGCTGTAGCTCTCGCTAACTATCGCTTCACTGTGACCGGTCCCATGTACATTGATATGTTCTATCGCTTCTTCCAGCTCATCTACTACCTTAACAGCGATAATCAGGTCCAGGTATTCTTCATCCCAATCCTCTGCCCGGGCCTCTTTAACATCCGTGACAATTTGAATGGTCCGCTTACAGCCTCTGATCTCTACCCCTGCTGACTGCAAATCTTCCAGCATCGGCGGGAGGAAGTCCCGGGCAACTGCGCTGTGTACCAGGAGGGTTTCGGCTGCATTACATACCGAAGGCCGCTGTACTTTGGCATTTAATACTATCAAGCGGGCTTTTTCCAGATCAGCAAACTGGTCTACATATACATGACAATTACCCATGCCGGTCATGATATAGGGAACCCGAGCATTTTCTATAACTGCAGCTTTTAATCCTTTTCCTCCCCGGGGAATAAGCACATCCAGGTAATCACTCATTTTCATCATAAATATGGCTGCTTCTTTGTCTTCACTGTCCACCAACTGAATGGCACCTTCAGGCAATCCACATTTCACCGCAGCAGTCGATATGACCCGGGCGATTACCCGGTTTGAATCTAAGGCCTCTTCACCACCCCTGAGAATTATGGCATTGCCTGATTTCAAACACAATCCAGCCGCATCAGCGGTTACGTTGGGGCGTGATTCGTATATGATACCCACCACTCCTATCGGGGTCCTTATTCTCCCCACCTCCAGACCGTTAGGTCTGCGGGTCATACCCAGCACTTCTCCTACCGGGTCAGGAAGCGCGGCTATCTCTTTTAAACCCTGGGCCATGTCCACGATTCTTTGCTCATTTAACATGAGTCTTTCCAGTAAAGCCGCAGTTAAACCCATGGCTTCACCATTTCGCAAGTCCAGCTGATTGGCGGTTATAAGCTCATCTTTATTCTCCAGCAAGCCCTGAGCCATTGCCAATAAAGCCTGATCCTTTAGCGATGTTGGAGCAGTAGCCAGTATCCTGGCAGCCTGCCGGGCTCTTTTTCCCTGTTCAATCAATACCTGTTCTAATTGAATACCCATCAATAATCACTCCTTAATCGGGACCAGGGGACTGGTTCCCTGGTCCCTTTAGTTCTCTACCCAGAGGTTGTTCCGGTGTATTATTTCATCGTAGTCTTTTTCTCCCAGTATTTCTTTGATCTGGGACGATTTTTTCCCCTGAATCTTAATTATATCTGTTGAACTGTAGTTGGTAATTCCCCGGGCTATTTCGCTTTTTTCGCCATCGATAACGGCTACTACAGCTCCCCGTTCGAATTCTCCGTCTATTCCAACTACTCCAGAAGGCAGCAGACTTTTCCCTCTTTTTATCAGAGCCTGACTGGCTCCTGAATCTATGATAATCTTTCCCTGCACCAGCCGCCCGAAAGCTATCCATCTATCCCGGGCATGCATTTTCTTTTCTCCCGGAATAAAAAAGGTGCCCAATTCTTCACCGGCTACTATCCGTCGGATAACATTTCTTTCTTCACTGTTGGCTATGATCATCGATGAACCTGAGGTCATGCACATACGGGCTGCTTTAAGTTTTGTGAACATCCCTCCGCTGGCAAAACTGCTGCCACGATTAGTTGAGTTCTCTTCCATTTCCGGGGTTATTTCTTCTACCTGGCTTATTAGCAAGGCCTTTTCATTTTGGCGTGGATCACAGCTATATAGTCCATCCACATCAGATAGTATGATAAGCAAGTCGGCCTCTACCAGTCCTGCCACCATGGCTGAAAGGGTATCATTGTCTCCAAATTTGATTTCTTCAACCCCTACCGTGTCGTTTTCATTAATAATTGGAATAACACCCATTTTCAACATAGCCAGGAGGGCATTAGTAGCATTCAAGTAGCGAATACGCTCATCCATATCGCCTCTACTCAAGAGTACCTGGGCTACAGTTTTGCTGTATTCTGAAAATAGTTTTTCGTAAATCTGCATCAGAGCACCCTGGCCTATGGCTGCCAGAGCCTGTTTATCAGGCAGGGTATTAGGTATTTTCTTCATCCCCATCCGATTTGCTCCCACTCTGATAGCGCCAGAAGTCACTAGAAGAACTTCCAGATCCCGATTATGTAGATCAGCTATTTCCCTGACCAGCCTTTCGATTCTCTGTAAATTCAACTTACCGTTGGAATAGGTCAGGGTACTGGTTCCCACCTTAATTACTATCCGAGTGGCATGGGTCATACGTTTTCTCATTTTCCACCTCTTGCCCTGTTTTTATCAAATATATTCTAGCCTCTATTCATTGTAATCAAATTCAAAATTCATTATTCTGACCGTATCGCCCTCCTGAATTCCTTTTTCCCGCAGGGCCCCTTCCAGACCCATTTTCTCTATAGTCCGCTGAAATCTGCTTAAACCCTCATCACTATTAAAATTGGTCATCACCAGCAGTTTTTCGATTCTTTTCCCGCTTACTTCCCATATTCCATCTATCAATTCAATCTGAAAAGGCTCCTCTTCTTCATAGCGCCTGACAACTGCTTCTTCACCGCTGGGGACGCTTTCTGCCGGCAGTGCCAGAAGTATCTGATTTGTTTTTTCTATCAAGGCATCTATGCCCTCCCCAGTCACCGCTGATATACAATACAGTTTCTCGCCAAATGCCTGCTGGAGTTTATCTACATTTTGCCTGGCTTCAGTCAAATCCATTTTATTAGCGGCAATGAGGTAGGGTCTATCCACCAATCCTGGATTGAATTTTTCCAATTCATAGCGCAGGGTCTGATAATCTTCCAGAACATCTCGGCTTTCAGTTTCAGCGCTATCCAGTATAAACAGCAAAACCCGGGTGCGTTCAATATGCCTCAAAAAGTCGTGGCCGAGTCCGGTACCTTCGCTGGCCCCTGCTATCAAACCGGGTATATCCGCTATGACAAAAGAATCTTTATCTTTAGTCACTACTACTCCCAGGTTGGGAACCAGGGTGGTAAACGGATAATCCGCTATCTTGGGGCGAGCCGCAGAAACCCTGGATATAAAAGTAGATTTGCCGGCATTAGGAAAACCCACTAGGCCCACATCAGCCAGCAATTTTAATTCCATCCGCAGCCAGCGTTCATCGCCCGGCTCACCATTTTCTGAATAGGAGGGAGCTTTATTGGTAGAATTAGCAAATCGGGCATTCCCCCGACCTCCCCGGCCTCCCCGGGCTACCATAACATCCTGACCAGGTCTGGTCAGGTCAGCTACCACCTCCCCGCTGTCATCATCATAAACCAGGGTACCCACTGGAACCTTAACCAGCAAGTTTTCACCCCAGGCGCCATGCATATTCTTACCTTGTCCATGTACACCGCGCTCCGCCTTAAAATGTTTTCGATATTTAAAATCCATTAAGGTTTTCAAACCTTCATCAGCGATAAATACTACATTTCCGCCCCGGCCTCCATCTCCACCGGCTGGCCCTCCTTTGGGCACATATTTTTCGCGCCGGAAAGCTACAACCCCATTGCCCCCGTCGCCGCCTTTAACATAAATTTTGGCATGGTCCACAAACATTTAATCACTTCCTGATTTCAATTAGTATGGAACCTTCCTCCATACCCTCACAGCTGTAAAGCAGGTCAACCCCATCCGCAGTCTCATAAATCTCCAGATAAACTTCCAAATCTTCATCCAGGTCCCGCTTTTCACACCTGCCCAGCACTTCTTGCAGGCTGTGCAGAGGCTCATCATTTTCCAACAGCATTTGTTTAGATTTGAGCTGTATTTCATCATATCTTAGTATTACTCTTAAATCCCGCGCTGATAACAACTGCTCATATAAATATAGGGCAAGTCCCGGCTCAGTTCGTTCAAATATCAAGCGTTCGGCGCCCATTTCATTTACTACATTAACTATGTAATCCCTAGCTCGGCCAGGGTTGCCCAGATCAATATATCCCAGTATCACCTGCAGGTCATTGCCAAAATCATGTCTTATTCGTCTTACCAGCTGCAGCGTTTCTTGCTCGTCCAAGCCAAGGCCCTCCTTTAGTTAACTAATAATAGCAAAAACCCCTGAAAAACTCCAGGGGTCCACCCATAGCAGCTTGTATTGGAACTAGGCCTGAGCACTAAGCATTTCTTCCAGTGGATATACACTGACCTGTTTCTTGTCCCGGCCTTTTCTCTCAAATTTAACTTTACCATCAACAACTGAAAACAGAGTATCGTCGCTACCCTTCATAACATTGATGCCGGGATGGATTTTAGTACCTCTTTGTCTGACCAGAATATTTCCTGCTCTTACTACCTGTCCATCATATCTTTTAACTCCCAAGCGCTTTGATGCGCTGTCTCTTCCGTTTCTGGAACTTCCAACACCTTTTTTATGGGCAAATAATTGTAAATCAAATTTAAACATAATTATGTCCTCCTAACCAGTACTCTCATATACTCCCCATAGGCTTCTTCCATAGATAACAAGCCTTTTTCCATAGTAGAAAGAATCACCTGCGCCTTTTCCCGGTCTTCCTGATTTAACCCGATCGGCAACTTACAAGTCATCCAGCCTTTTTCAATACTGTATTCAGGTTCTTCCGTCATATGCTCTATCAAGCCTAGTAATGCAGTCTGGGTAACTGCCGATACTCCTGCACAGTAAATGTCTTTGCCTTCTGAGCTAAACCCGGTATGACCTGCAACTGAAAAAGATTGGATATATCCCTGTTGATAGTTTATTTCAACTTCTAACATTATCCTTCAATCTTCTCAATAAGTAAGCGGGTATAGGGCTGCCGATGTCCCTGTTTTCTGCGATAGTTCTTCCTCTTTTTATATTTATAAACTATTATTTTTTTGCTTCTGCCCTGGTCCAGTATGCGGGCTGTGACGGTGGCGTTTTCCAGCACCGGATTGCCTATTTTTACGCCGCCATTCTCATCATTTATCATCAAGACCTGATCTAGAACAACATTTCCTCCGGCTTCTCCAGCTACTTTTTCAATCTTAACTATAGTACCTTCACTTACTTTATACTGTTTTCCACCTGTTTGAATCAATGCATACACTTTTTTACAAGCACCTCCATGTTTATTTAGACTCGCCAGTTGGCAGGTAGGCCGAAGCCATTTGCGAAACCTGAACTGAGCGGTTGCAAAAACATGCAACCCAAATAGAAATTTAACATATATGAGCTCCTAAGTCAAGTGGAATCGCCGGTTGAAGAACTTAATACTCAGATGTAGAAATGTGGTACTCGGCAGTTCCATATTTTGATTTAGGGATCAGTTTAAGCCTTTTTGCGATCCGTTTTTCTATATAATCAAGGTCGGCCTTATCTTCAGATAACATTTTGATAAGGTCTGGATTAGCCTCGCAAATAATCTCCTCATGTTCCATATAGTCCATATTTATCAGCTGCCGCTTAATTTCGCAGCACACTGCCGTCAAATTAATAGTACGGCCTCGCCCATTACAATGACTGCAGTCATCGGCAAAAAACTCGCTTACCCCATAGCGAGACTTTTTCCTGGTCATTTCGAGAAATCCCAATCCGGTCATGCCTACTATCCTGGTGTTGGCCTTATCCTTGGCAAGTTTCGTTCTAAGGATATTAACGACTTCCTCCCCGTTTTCTTTGTTTTTCATATCTATAAAGTCTATTAGGACTATACCGCCAATACTTCTCAAGCGCAGTTGTCTGGGAATCTCTATGGCAGCTTCCTTGTTTAACTTGAAAACGGTATCCTCAAAATCGTCCTTACCGGTGTATTTGCCGCTATTGATGTCTATTACCGTCATAGCCTCAGTTTCATCAATTATCAGGTACCCTCCGCTTTTGAGCCATACTTTCCGGCGCAGAGTCCGCTTAATATCTCTTTCCAGCCCATACTTTTCGAATAAGGCTCCTTCTTCATATATTATTTGGCGGCAGGAAGCCCTTTTCCTGGCAACATAAGCACTAATACGGTCTTTAAGCTTTTGATTATTGATAATGATCCTGGAAATTGGAACATCCAGATACTCTCTCAGGGTCCTCTCCAAAGTATCTATATCTTCATAAATCAGGCTGGGAGTGCGCTCCCGATCATAGCGTTCTTTAATATCCAGCCAGACCTGCAGGAGCTCTTCTAACTCGGAAACAATTTCCTCATCTTTTGTTTCCATACATGCGGTTCTAACTATCACCCCTATATTATCCGGTTTATTTAGTTCAATAATGCTGCGCAGATATTCCCGGCGGTCATCATTGGTTATCTTTCGTGAAATTAATACTTCGTTTTGAAAAGGCAGTAAAACCAGATAATGACCGGGAATGGCCATGCTTCCAGTTACGCGGGCACCCTTATCGGCGAAAGCTTCCTTTTTAACCTGCACCATTATATCCTGTCCACTTGTTAAAAGATCAAAAATATTGCTGCCCCTTCTTAAACCGGGTAAAATAATATCTCCTTTAAAAAGGAAGGCATTTTTGGCCAGGCCTATATCAATAAAAGCACAGGATAGACCGGGTATTATATCTTTTACTCGGCCTTTATAAATATTACCTACATTATCATTCTGGTCGGCCCAAAATATTTCGGCCAGCTTGCCATTTTCAACAATGGCTACTCTTGATTCCCAGGGATATATCTCGACAATAATCTCTCTTTCCAACTAACTCACCTTTTCAAACGGGGAATAAAATGAGTTTTCGGCCCGCATGAAATTGGCGCTGCGGAATATATCTACCACCGCTTCGGGTTCGACACCCTGGTCTATTAATAGATTCAGCAGTTCATCATAGCGAACATTGACTGGCTCCCCTACATTTACCCATATACTTATAATAACAGAATCCCCATGGTAGTTAACAGTAATTTTGAAAATTCCTGGCCGCAGGTTCTTATCAATCCCCTTTTGTTTACCCCGGCTCTTTACCAGCAATTGCTTTTGACTCATGAGTCTATCCGGCAGGGCTGAATAGTCATAATCACCTGATTTTAGTACAAAAACATAGCTGGCCGCATCAATGATCTTCATCAGGGCAGGGTCTTTATCATCCAGAGCAATGACCTGCTTTACTTCCATTCCTGGCGGCAGGACACGATTCATCTTCCAGATAAATTCCTCCAGTTGCATCTCCTGGCTCAATTCCAGATCGAAGTATTCATTTTCACCCCATACCCCTACCGGCAAAACAGTACCCATAGATAATTTAATATGGGGATTAAATCCTTCACTCAAGGCAAACGGAATCCCAGCCCGCCGCAGAGCCCGGGCCATGAGATTCATCATATCCAGATTGCCCAGGAATTTCAAGTTGCTTCCCACCCTGTATTCGGCTCTCAACTTCATTCTCAGTAATCCTCCTTGATATCCAGATCTATTTCAAAAGCTGGGCATATCCCACATCCGGTACAGCCATCCCAGCGGCAATCTCCGGTAGTGATACCGGCGGCCGCCTTTTCATTCTCATCCTGTAAAAAAGCTTTACTTACTCCGCTGTCTATAAAATCCCAGGGCAAGGCCTCATCATAGGGACGCGGCCGGGTAGTGTAGAAATCCGGATCAATCCCTGACTCCCGGAAAGCCTCCATCCAGCGGCTGAAGCTAAAATACTCGGACCATCCATCAAATTTGCTGCCTTTCTGCCAGGCCATATAGATGGGCATGGATAACTGCCGGTCTCCCCGCGAAAACACTCCTTCCAGATAGCTGGTCTTACTATCATGAAAACTCATTTTGATTCTTTTCATCTTCTGACGGGTTAAGATTCTTCTTTTTTCCTGCAGTTCTTCAATAGTATTCTGGGCCTGCCATTGAAATGGAGTATGGGCTTTGGGAACAAAAGATGCAATACTGGCCCTTATCTCTACCTTCTTTCTGGCATTTTCATCCCCCAGTATCCTGATTTTCATAAGTAATTCCAGGATTCCATCCAAATCCTCTTCCGTCTCCCCGGGAAGACCATCCATGAAATACAATTTTAAAGACAACCAGCCTGATTGAAAAGCAGCTTTGACAGCTGACATAAGCTGTTCTTCACTTACATTTTTATTAATCATATCCCTCATCCTTTGAGTACCTGCTTCTGGTGCTAGGGTAAGGGCAGTCTTGCGCACTTTCTGTACCTCATTGGCCAGTTCAATAGAAAAGGCATCCACTCGCAGGGAGGGTAATGAAACTCCAGTACCCTGCTCCCGGTATTCTTTAACCAGATCCTTCACCAGAGTATCTACCCCAGAATAATCCAGGGTGCTAAGGGAAGTAAGAGCTATCTCATCATAGCCTGTACTAGCGATCTGCATATCAGCCTGCCGTTTAAGAGTCTTAATGCTTCTTTCTCTAACCGGCCGATATACTATACCCGCATGACAAAAACGGCAGCCTCGCTGACATCCTCGCATAACTTCCAGGACTGCCCGATCATGAACAATATTCATATAGGGCAAAACCGGTTTATCCGGGAAATAAGCCTTGTCCAGGTCAGCTACCACCCTCTTTTTTATGCCAACAGGTACTGATTCATAAAAAGGGATTATTTTATTAAAGGTGCCATCTTCATTATAGTTAACACTGTATAAGGAGGGCACATAAACACCTTCCAGCAAGGCCAGTTTCAATAATTGCTCCTGTCTCTTCAGGTGTCGGTTTTCCCAGCAACAATCCAGAAACTCCGGCAAGACCTCTTCCCCGTCTCCGATTATGAATACATCGATAAAATCGGCATAGGGTTCCGGATTAAAAACTACCGGTCCTCCGGCAATCACCAGGGGGTATTGTTCATTCCTGTCTTTGGACCACAGGGGGATGCCAGCCATATCCAGCATATTCAATACATTAGTAATAGCTAATTCATACTGCAAAGTAAAGCCCAGCACATCAAACTCGCCTACGGGCCTAAAAGACTCCAGGGTGAAAAGTGGTATTTCATGCCTGCGCATTTCTTTTTCCATATCCGGCCAGGGAGCATATACTCTTTCCAGCAGGTGATCACCGATTTCATTGATCAAACCGTACAAAATCTTACTGCCCACATGTGACATACCCACCTCATAAACATCAGGAAAAGCAAAGGCCATTTTAATCCGGCATTTATCCCAATCTTTGCTTATGATATTCACTTCACTGCCGGTATAACGTGCCGGTTTGGATACATTGGGCAATATATCTCTAAAAATCTTATCTTTCATGTTCTGCCTCCAACACAGCAATATCCAATACTATATATCTTACCACAAAAACACCGTGAAACAGAAAGTTGACAGCGGAGACAAACCAGAAGAACCGTCCCCCTGGTTTGTCTCAGATTAGCAGTCCTTGATAGAGGCGGCTGGGCCTTTTTCCAACAGACATTCGATCAGTTCGGATTCGCTCCTGACTCCTATGACCGATTCATCATCACCTATGATCAAGACGGTCAAGTAATGCGAAGGACGGCTGTTATCCAGTATCTTCTTGACCAGGGTATCCTGGGCTGCTACTATCTGCTGACACTCCATAAAGCCATGCCGAGCCAGCTGGCCTTTTTTATTGATCAGGAAACGCATAAAAGCATAAGCCAGCAGTTTTCTTTCCTGGCTGGCTGCCCAATATAATAGCAGGCCAATGATAATCAGGTTGGCTCCTGACCTGCTGGTATAGACAAAATATACTCCAGTCAAAACCAGCAAAAATGCGATTATCTTACCCATAAAGACTGCTCTTAGAGTCGCTTTCCTGTACCCCAAAGGCCGAGATAAAGCTGCCCGCAATACCCTGCCGCCATCAAGCGGCAGAGCTGGGAGGAAATTAAAAACCCCTAGAAATAGATTTATGTTAATAAATAGTCCGCTTAAATCCGTTCTATCAGGTAACAGAAAAAAGAAAAGCGCTGCCAGGGACAGGCTCATTAATGGGCCTGCCAGCGCGACATAGATCTCCTTTTTCGGTTCCAATCCGGTGAAATTTTCAACTCTAGCCTGCCCACCGAAGGGCAGCAGTTCAACTTCAGATATCTTAACTCCCAGATTCAATGCAACCATGGAATGAGCTAATTCATGAACCAGAACGGCCGTAGTAACCAACAAGACTTCCTGCCCCAGACCCAGCAAAATATAGACCAGACATAGAAGTAAAAAAAACTTATTTACCTTAAAGTCAATGCCTGCTATTCTGGCTAAACGCATTATTGTTCAAACAATTTATTGGGGTTAAGGGGGCCATCCTTACTGGTAATCTGAAAATAAAGCTCCTGGCTGCTCCTGCCTATGATGGTGTCTTTATCAACCTGATGGTCTTTCTTTACCAAAACTTCGCTTAATCCCCCATAGGACGAATACAAATTCCCGCCGTGATCGATTAACACCGTTTTCCCTCTTTCATCACTGGAAATATCCGCCACCTGGCCTTCATAAATCGCTTTAACCGGCGAATTGACCTCTAGCTTTATCAACACCGCCGGGAAAAATTCCTGCTGCTGGGCTTCCTCATTCCAATGCCAACCGTATTCGCGTTCTATTTCCGCAAATTCGCAGGGCTGCTGCAAAGTGTTGATTCCTGATACTGGTACAGTTTTATTCTTGTCAGTCTTTAGTTCAGACCAGTAGCGAACAATATTCTCCTGTACCCCATAGTCCTTCATTACATATTTAATTATAGGTTCAACTATTTTCTTACTGCTGTGTTCTGACTGCATGGAAAGGCCTGCCAGAGCAACAATAAATATTACTGCCAACATCCTTATTCTGAAGTTTCCCAGCATTAGGATTGCCCCCTTTAAGATGGACTATTGTAACCTGCCGAACGGGCGGAATCTTCTTCTCTTAAAATATATATCTTTACTCCATCTTTTATGACATAAGGGGTGGATGTCTTTTCCTCC
>CAZHHJ010000021.1:0-24904 GCA_964531295.1 uncultured Syntrophomonas sp. | reverse complement strand
ATTACTGTTTCTAAGCGCAGATAACAATACTTCCGGGGTCTGGGCAAGCGCAAACCCTTTAAGGCCAACTTTTTCCAGCCCTATTTCAATTTCAATCAGCCGTATGCCCTCTGGCATGGTTTCTTCAATCTCATGCAAAATCTGCAGGGTTGATGTCTGGCTATTTTGCACCTGCAAGACCGTACTCTTTTTCTCTTTCAGCAGGTCGCTGCTATCTGCAGTGTTCTTAGCCTTCCGCAGTAGAGTATCAGCCTGGATATACTGTTCTTGCAAACGGCTATTCTCAGCCCGTAATGCTATCAACCGCTTATTGCTATGAGAATAAGTGCCCAGCATTCCGCTCAGCATTAATAATGCTGCCAACAAGCATATCATGAGGTTTTTTCTTCTGCCCAAAAGCTTATCATCTTTTTCGATAAGGTTTATTCTTATATCTTTGTCTGGCGCCAAGAATCTCCCCCCCTTAATGCCAAGCCGATTGCCACCGCAAAGTCATATTTCAGTTCATCCAAATCCTTGGCTTCAAACTGCCCGGTGAGACTTACGCGGGAAAGAACATCACCGACTTCAACCTCACACTTGCTAATCGACCTTATAGCCTCATCCAAACCGGATATTCTAATTCCACCCCCAGTAATAAATATCTTGCTCAGTTCGCTCTGCTGCTGCAATCGAAAATGCTCTGCTGAGCGAGCAACTTCATTCACTATATCCTTGATCACCTGCTCATTGCTTGAACATGAGGACTCCACTGGGCTTGCTTCACTGTAGGAAAATGCCGCCCGGGCCGGATAAGCCGTATAGGCAGAAGAAAAATTCCTATTAAAAACCAGCACTCCTTCTTTATGTACTGAAAAACACGAACGGGAAGCTCCTATATGTAGAAAGGCTTGCGCCCCGGACCTTCTATTATCCAGAAAGAGCCGCTTCAGGGCCAGGGGCTCAATCTCTATGGTCTGTAATTTTAATTTACCCATTTTGCATGCCATCGCAATTTTTTCCACCTGACTGCGCCTTACCGCTACAAAAAAAAGCTCCACCCGGTCTTCTTCCTGATCCTGGTATTTGCGCAGGGGAAATATATCCATGGCCGCTTCTTCGACTGGGATAGGCAGGAAAGCCGCCGCTTCATACTTAAGCGCTTTACGAAGTTCCTTCCATGCTAAGCGAGGCATAGAAATGATACGGGTGTATACTTGAGGTCCGGCTACCGCTGTTGCTGCTGCTTTATTTTTCAACCCCAGCTCGCTTACCAGGCTGGCAATGACAGCTCCCAAAGTCTCAGGATCTTTGATAATCCCCGCCTCAATTACACCTGCTGGTGTATCCCGGCTGCCAAAACTCACAACTATTACTTGGCTGCCATTTTTCTTTACTCTGGCCATTTTTATCTTCTTGCTCCCAATGTCTAGGCCTATGCCATACAAATTCAAAAAACAACCTCCTTCGAATATCAGTCTATATAGCTGTAAGCAATTATAGGACACAGGCCCAGATAAGCCCATGCTTCTGGAAAGTGTTGAATTATGGCAGCATTTTTCTCCATCCGGAAATATGGTTCCTGCTCCATTATCCCTCCAGGGTTTAGTATTTGGATAAATAATTGATTTCCGGCCTTGATAAAGCCGCTATAACAGCAGCCCATAACTCGAGAACTAATATTAATATTTTCGCCCGCCCATAAAAAGGCCTGGATATTTCTTGGGCTGCTGGGGAATTCAACTGTAAGGGGCTTTAGGGTAATATCGATATCTCCCGCGGAGATTAGATAAAAGCGAGTCTCACTGTTCAAATATTCAAACATGATGCTGTCCATAATCACTTCCAGGTTGGCAGGTGAAACAATAATTACGCTACGCTGTTCATCTCTTATCGAATCAAACAAAGGAGCAGTAGTGCCTGCCAGCCAGTCCATTAAACAGCCGCCGGGCCCTAATACTGCATTAAAGTCAAATAGCAGCGTCTCACCAGGTGGACAATCAAGGTATATGTACGCCTGATTCAGGGTGTCTATGTCGACTTGATATTCGCCTTTATTAAAGCTTAATTTATCAGAACTTTCCGGTATATATTCCCATGCCGGATTCACACCGGCCAGCCTCTTATAGCTGGCCAGAAGTTCTGATGGTAAATCGGGTGCGGCCAGGTTTTCCACCACTTGAAGGTTTTGGGCAAAATCCTGGGACCTGAACAGCTTTTCCGGATAAATTATACTGCCCCCAGATGAGACCAATCTATCGAGCAGCTCTGCTTGATAGTATTCTTCTGAATTAAAGCATCCCCAGGCGGGCTGGCTGAGGGTATCTATAAATAATTCATTTTCCTCGTCAGCACTTAGAGTATTAATCCACCCTTCTTTCAGGCCAATCTGCCCAGCCTGGCCATCTTTGCCGACTATTTCCAGGTACCCATAAGGACGGTAAAAGGGCCGGATATTAATCAAGCTGTTATCCAGGTCGTGAAAATTATCTTCGTCCAGGCTAGCGTAAGCGTAATCCACCCACCAGGTATAATCCAGATCAGCTACACCCGGCCAGTACTGAGTATCGAGCTGAAAATATGGGTGCTGGAGCTGATAGTCTTCCTTAAAGCTGTTAAGGCAGGGGCCATTCAAGGGATAGAAAGCAGGTTGGCCCGGATCTCCTGCCAGGCAGCTTTCACTATCATTCACATCCCAATCCTGCTTGCCCCCCGGGTCAATTTCTTGCGCGGATACCACAGTATAGTAGCTACCGGCTAATTTAAGCGTTTTGGCTCGGATTCCGCAAGCCGGCCAATCGTCCAGGAGCAGATCGGCTCGAGCAGCTTTGCTGGCTATCAGGTTTCCATTCGCATCTTCCATAAAGGCCCGGGCAGTGATACTGATAATTCCATTATCATTCAGAGAATCCAGGTCACAGTTAATCTCTACCCGGCATTCATTTTCCAGATAGATGTCTTCCATAGCGGGCAGTGCTTGCCCGGCGGCCCAATAATTTATTATTATATTTCGCCCTGCTTCTATACCAGCATCAGCAGCCTGTCTGAGCAATTCCACCCGATTTTGGGATACTGCAACTTTTCTCTCTATCGCTGCCGCGCTCAACAATGCTGTACCCATCAGGCATATTACCATGAAGGCCAATAATGCTACGATTACCGCACTTCCCTGCTCCCGGCCTTTTCCTGCCCCACTGTTCATTGCCAAATCGAATTGCCCCCCTATATCCCCTCTATGCTGTAGTCCACTTTATTGCTGGCCCGGCCTCGTATCTGGAAGCTGCTGTTATCGAAGCCGAAAATCAATTCATAATCTATAACATGATCCATAAAGCTGGAGAAGCTCAAGCCGATGATATTATCGCCCAATGGAAGTTTATCCAGGAATTGGTCATCTCTGGGATCTTGTTTATTATGCAGCATAAATCTATGCCGATACAATTTGCCATTTTCCATATAATAAGAGGCAGCTATATACTCCACCCCGGCTTTTTTCATCACTGGAATTGTCAACCTCAAACACTGCCCGGCCTCACCCGGATTGACCTGACTGCCATCCCAACTCAATACCTGTATCCTTTCGCTGCAATGGATATCTTTTAATATCATTTGTCGAACTTCCCGGGCGGTGTACTGGAGCTCACTCATACTGCTTTCCCAACTCAGAGCCTGGCTGGCCAGCCAGTATACAGCCATCAGGCCACTGCTTAGCAGGGCTGTCAGAGCCAGAGCCAGAATAACTTCCAGCAGGGTAAAGCCTTTTTGATCTGGCCAGCAATTCTCCACCCTTATCTACCTCCGATGATGGTCGAAAGCATATAATAGCTTGAACCTTTGCCCCACTCCATTTCAACCTTCACCTCCATAAGATTGCCGTGAAAAGCTATTTCTTCCGCTTCATCACCAGTCCCGATCAGATGAATACCACCCGCAGCAATTCCATCGTAATAAGCACCCTCCTCGAAGCAAGTGGCAGTAATAGTGGTTTTTACATCTGCCGGGGCTTCCAGGGTTATGGATTCACCCCCCAAAGTAAAGGTGAATACTCTATCGGCCGGGCTTTCATCCACAACTATCCAGGGGTCGACAAACTGTATCTGATCATACAGCTGCAAAGAATTACTCCGTAAAACATCCACGATGGAAGCAGCATAAATAGATACCAGGGTCTGATCCCGTGCTCCTCTAATCCAGAACGCGGAAGTGCCAGAGGTACTGAGTACTCCCATAACTATCAAGGCTACAATATAAAGTGCAGCCAGCACTTCCAAAAGACTCCAGCCTCTCTCATCCGCAAAATTTTTGCGGATCAGCTTAATAAGACCCATGGTATACCCCTCACCTTGTTTATGATATCGTCACCGCAGATGTAGCAATCTCGCAGAATTTTTAATGAAAGCCCAGTATTTTAAAATAACAATTTATTATCTGGCCACCGTAAACATAGGCTAGGTAAGCTCCCACAGCCAGAAATGGGCCAAATTTTATAGCACACTTTCTTCCAGCTTGGCCAGTTAATAATAAATATCCCCCCCATAAACCACCCAACAGAGAAGAAATTATAAAAGCCACAACCGCATGGGGCAAGCCACAGAAGGCCCCAATGGCCAGGCCCAGCTTTATATCGCCTCCTCCTATCCCCCCGGCGCTTAAGAGCCCGGCAATCAATAAGATACCCCCGAAAAATAGAGCTCCAGCCACGGCTGACCCTGTAGTAATCGTAAAGGGTGCTAATAATAAACCTCCAATTATGCCAATTCCGCTGAGTTTATCCGGTATTATGCCATGATCGATATCTATACAAGCAGTGGTGATGAGCAAGCCGCTAAAAAGCAAACCGCTAAGCATAGCGATAATGCTGATCGAATTCAGGTACAGCAATAAAAATGCCATAGCGGTTAAAAGCTCTACCAGGGGATAACGCCCACTGATCTTAGCTTGGCAGTAACGGCATTCCCCTTTCAATACTACATAGCTTATAAGCGGCACTAAATCCCAGGGCTTAATACTCTGACCGCAGGCCGGGCAATGACTGCCCGGCCAGATCAGAGACTCTCCTAAAGGCATGCGGTATATAATGACATTTAGAAAGGAACCGATCATTAAGAAAAAAATAAATCCTATCAGACTGTTCATCATCCTTCTGTCCCTTTACCTGAAAATATCATCACGGACTTATTGGATCTCCGCCTTCAACCACACCATCAGCAACGGTATATTCTGAATAGCCAGCTGGCGGATCCGGCACTTCTTTCAGATACGCTGGTTTTAAATCTTCAAGATTATCGACATCAGCCATATCCACATTCTCACTGCTGATATAAAGGTCTACCGCTTGCTGCAGGAGTTTTATATTAGTGGCATTACTGTCACCCCGGGCATTGGCCAAGACAGTGGTGAATTTAGGAACTGCTAGGGCGGTCAGCAGCAGCAGAATAGCCATCACTACCACCAATTCAACCAGGGTAAAGCCCTTTTGACCCTGGCCTTTCCAGGCCTTTCTAATCTTATCCATCATCTAATATCCTCCTCATATAATAATTTTTGTAAGCATCGTGTTAATCAATTTTTACTCTTAAATACCAGGTATTAATAGACGCAAACTTTCCCCATTAGCAGCCCGATCTGTCCTCCTTTCTTTTTCTTAGTAGCAGAGTCCATTTAAAGAGGGGCCGTGCCAAGCAGATCAAATACTGGCAATAGAGTGGCTATAACCACCCAGCCAATAAGCATCGCTATGCCCAGTATAAGCAAGGGTTCAATCGCTGCCATAGCCTGTTCAACGGTATGCATGACCTCTTGATCATAATAGTCCGACATTTTGGCTAGCATTTGATCCAAAGTTCCGGTTTCTTCACCCACCGCTATCATCTGGGTTAACATGGGTTCGAAAATCCCGCAAGCCTCCAGAGGCCTAGCAATAGACTGACCTTCACTGATGTTTTCTCTGGCTTGTACCATGGCTCTTAAAACATAGCTATTACCTAATACTCCTTCTACGATTTCCATAGCTTGCAGGATCGGTATTCCGCTATTTATCAGGGTTCCTATAGTACGGGCCAGGCGAGATTCCAATATCCGGGCATTCAGCCTCCCAATTATGGGCAGTTTTAAATAGAGTCGATCGAAAAAATACCTTCCCTCGGGCATTTGGGCAATTTTTTTAATCATATAGATTAACCCTGCAGCAACTATCCCCAGGTACAGCACCTGCTTTCTTAAAAAGTCCGAAAATATAATTAATATTTGTGTGGGCAAGGGCAGTTCTGCTCCCACCGACTCAAACAAAGTGCTAAAGGTGGGCATAACAAAAATCAAAATGAATATAACGGTCACAATGGTAAATACCAGGATCAGGGCCGGATAGATGGAAGCAGTTATTATTTTGTTTTTTATCTCTCTTTCGCGTTCCAGATGTTCAGCCAATCGGGTCAATACCTGTTCCATAACCCCACCTAGCTCACCGGCCTTAACCATATTTATGTAAACCGGACTAAAAATTTTCGGATGTTGGGCCATTGCTTCATGCAGGCCTAAGCCTCTTTCAATATCATTTCTGATGCTGATAAATACTTTTTTAAGGGTTTTATTACGGCTTTGTTGATGTAATATGCTTAAGGCACGTATTATGGGCAGGCCGGCTGAGAGCATGACTGCCAGCATCCTGGTCATAAGGATCAGATCACGAGCAGCAAGTGACTTAAACCAAAACATATCAATGGCCGGGCCGGTTTTTATTTCTTTAATTTCAAGAATGCAGTACTGTTCACGCAGCAAACTGCGAATTACTGCCTTCTCATTCTGGGCCGCGACCTGCCCGGTCATCATCCCTCCCTGCTTATTTCTTGCCTGATATGCGAACTCCATCTGCCATCCCTCCTCATTTAAAACACGGCGGATAAAACTCCGGCTTCTTGCCCAAAGGTAGCTTCAGGCAGTGAAGATGATAATTAATCACCCTTAAAAAGGGTAATAATCTAATAAAATAAGTTGCGAAGAATGGACTATAATAGCCCGGCAGGAAAAATACCTATAAATATGGATATAAAATAGAGAAAAAATCTAAAAAGATGCTTGAAGATGCATTACGAAGAAAAGCAAGATTTGTTAAGGAATCAATCTACATAAGCGAATTAATCCCCACCCGCATAAAAGAGCGGGGATTAGATTTTGATTCACTTGAAGTCCATACTGCCGAGCAGTCGTTCATAGTCATCCTGGCTTATTATTCCTTCACCGTAAAGGATTTTTATTGATTTTTCCATAGTAATCATACCTACTGCTTGCCCGGTCTGCATGGCAGAATACATCTGGTGGACCTTGTTTTCCCGAATCATGTTTCTGATGGCCGGGGTAGCCATTAATATTTCGGCCGCCACGATACGGCCCGATATATCATGCCTCATTAATAACTGCTGGGTTATTATCCCCTGCAGACATGATGCTAACTGTATCCTGATTTGTCTTTGCTGATCCGTGGGGAAAACATCTACTATCCGTTCAATTGAACTGGCCGCGCTATTGGAATGCAGAGTAGCCATAACCAGGTGACCGGTCTCGGCCGCAGTCAAGACGGTAGCAATAGTTTCCAGATCTCTCATCTCTCCTATTAAAATAACGTCCGGGTCCTGTCTCAAAGCCGCCTTGAGGGCTAGATTGAATGATGCACTATCTATTCCGATTTCCCTTTGGTTTATTATGGAATTTTTATGTTTATGCAGATATTCTATGGGATCCTCCAGGGTCAGGATATGTCTTTTTCGCTGCTCGTTTATGTGATTGATCATGGCCGCCAGGGTAGTAGATTTGCCGCTGCCAGTTACTCCGGTAACCAGTATCAATCCCCGGTCCCTCAAAGCCAGCTTGGATACTATAGGAGGCAAGTTTAGTTGCTTTATGGTAGGTATGGCAACCGGGATAAGCCTCACTGCAGCAGCGCATGAGCCTCTTTGCCGATATATATTGGCGCGGAAGCGACCGATGCCCGAAAAGGAATTAGAAAAATCCACTTCCCCGCTGATCTCAAATTCATGCCATGCAGCTTCACCAGGCATCAAGTCCCGGGCCAGTCTTTCAGTATCGCCGGGGCTCAAAACCGGTTCCTGGGGGTCTGATATCAATTCCCCATCAACCCGGTAGAGCGGTGGCCTGGAAACCGTCAAATGTATGTCTGATGCTCTACACTCTATACCTTTGCTCAGAATGTCTATTATATTGATAAGCATGTTCGTCTCCTTCCAGCAATACTGATCTTATTACTTCCTCCAGCGAGGTAAGCCCTTCCTGCGCTTTCGCTATCCCATCCTCCCATATGGTCTTCATACCATCTTTAACTGCTATATCCTGTATGGTGCTTTCCGAACTGCGGCCACGGGATATCGAGGTTCTGATTCTGGAACCCGCCAGTAGAATCTCATGCATAGCCAGACGGCCTGCATATCCTGACTGACGGCACATATTGCAACCTCCAGGCCGGTAAAAGGCCTGCCCGACCAGATCAGGCTGTTCTAACCTTAGTGCCGTATCTTTATCCAGGCTGTACTTGATGCGGCAGTTGGGACAAAGTTTGCGAACTAAACGCTGGGCCACTACTCCAGACAAAGCTGATGATATAAGGAATTTTTCTATACCCATATCGCTGAGACGCGCCAAGGCTCCAGCAGCACTCTTGGTATGCAGGGTAGAAATCATCAAATGCCCGGTTAAGGCAGCCTGCACCGCCATTTTAGCAGTTTCCTGGTCCCGTATCTCCCCCAGCATGATAACATCTGGATCCTGACGTAAAACAGAGCGCAGCCCTCTATCAAAGCTCAATCCCGCCTTAGGATTTACCTGCACTTGATTTATTCCTGCCAGTGAATATTCCACCGGATCTTCCAGGGTAATAATATTCTTATTTACCGAGTTTATTTCCGACAGCATCGAATAAAGGGTAGTTGTTTTGCCTGAACCAGTGGGGCCGGTGATAAGTATCATGCCAAACCAGCGATGGCTTAAAAAAAGCATTTTCCGGTGATTCTCAGCCGATAATCCCAGCCGTTCCATTTGAGTTATTATATTATTGCGGTCCAGGATTCTAAGCACAATCTTTTCTCCATGAAAAGCTGGAAGAGTAGATACCCTGAAATCAACCTGCCGATCGTCAAAGTCCATCCGAAAACGTCCATCCTGGGGAACCCGTTTTTCAGCAATGTCCATTCCCGACATGATTTTGATCCGCGAAATAATAGCCCCTTCTGAACTCCGAGGCAGAGTCATCACTTCATATAATTCACCATCCATACGAAACCTTACTCTACTAAGTGTTTCCTGTGCTTCTATATGTATATCACTGCATCTGCTATCAACAGCCTGAGTTAAGATGGAATTTACCATGCCTATTACGGGAGCGTCATGATCAATTTCAACCAACTGCAGATCTCTGGGCTGCGTTTCGGCACTGCTGCATTTATGGTTGAATTCACCAATTAATTTTTCCATATTGGGATCGGGATTGAATGCTATATACTGCTGAATTGCAATATCAAGCTCCTGTACACTGGCAATCAAAGGTATTACTTCCCGTCCGCTCGACATACGAGTATCATCTATGGCCTGCTGGTTCAATGGGTCTGCCATGGCAACCGTAATGCTTCCCTCACCCTGCCATAAAGGCATTAATTTATACTGTTTAATTATATGGGGTGATATGAGTTTTACTGCTTCCGGATCTATATCGATGCTGCCAATTCTAACCTGAGGGATACCAAAAATATATTCCAGGGTCTCTATGAGCAATGCTTCGCTCATTATCCCCTGTTTGACCAGTATCTGTCCTAGTTTTCCACCACTCAGACTCTGTTCAGAAAGGGCTCGGTCCAGTTGCTGATAGGAAATGAGTTCCATATCCAGCAGTATTTGCCCCAGCATCTTGGGTTGAACTGCCATAATGATCTCCTCAAGCATTTAATGCACTTTATTGCCGTTTTATTTACATATTTTACATTATTATACATCCATAACCATCCTTTTTCAACAAATTTATACCAGTTTTTTATAAAATCCCTTAATTTTATATTCTTTTACACCAGCTCTGAGCCTGCCCCTATCTATGTAATTATCGGTTATTGGAGCCAGGACTTTAGATGAAGTGCTTTCAGACCAAGTACACCCTCGCCTCAGTTTATGGAAGTTACTGGACATCGCCCTTCCCTTTTGCTATCTTTTTTAAAAGGGACTCGTATAGGCCTAAATTGCAGATTGCACGGGCTCTGCGTGAACAGGCATGACACCCAGTGCCTGGCAGTCATTATTGTTGTTTCAAGATCTGCAATAGCTATTTTGATCAGGGGAGGGATTAATAATGCTTGGTATTACAGGTGTATTCAGATACTATTTCTATTTATCTGATGATGCCCATAAATTTGCAACAGTACTGGATAGGGTGGCCTCAGCTGGATTTCACTATCAGGACCCGGATGAATCAATCGAAAAACAGTCTGGAATTAGTACAGGCAACTGGTATTATGAACTGGAGCACAAGAAGAGCAGAGTCCTAATAGTGCAGATACTGGGCGAGGGAATATCGGCAGCAGATAGCCTGGGAAGCCTGGCCGAGATGGAATCTGGCACTATCCTTAATCAGAATGAATTGCTGGGGCAGACTACCGTGCTGTTGAGCACAGAACTTTCCTGGCAGGATATTGTCGACAATATACAATTCATTTCCAAACGCAAGATAGAATATATTCTGCCTATGCAGGCTGGGCAAATGGCCAGGTTTTTGCCTGCCGGTCATCAAGTTTATTATGCCTGTCAACCTGATAGCTATGATAGAAAAACCGCTCGTTTGCTGGGCTATGCTCTCCCCTTGATCGAGGCCCGATATATAGAAACTCGCATGACTTCTAATCTCTTGCGTGATCGCTGCAGCATCATCGAACGGGAGCGAGCCGAGTTGGAGCAGAATTTATCAAAAATCCTCTATGGTAATCTGGTCAAAGGGGGGAGCGGTATTAAAGAGGTGGAAGAACTGGAGGAGCAGATACAGGAACTGTCCTTGGCCTATGGAATGATAGCCGGAAACAGTAACATAATAAGCCAAGGCCGATGCCGTTTGGAAAATTCACTGAAGAGTTTGGTAGATGGGCTGAGCCAAGCACCCAGTTTAAAGCTGGATAGGGATATGATAGATACGATCAGCCGCCCTTTTTTGAAGCGTTTGGATGCTATGAGCAATTTGATTGATATGCTGAGAGAATCCCGGGACGGTCATCAGGCAGCAATTGACGTAGTGCGCAGCCGGATAGATATTATGAACAGCCGCGCCAATATTGTTACCCAGGAAAAAATCCGGGATTTGATGGAACTCAATACTTCCATCCAAAAACAGAGCCTCGCTTTCCAGTTTGCTGCTGGGCTGATCGAATTTATAGTTCTAGCTTATTACAGCCATTCCCTGTGGAAAAACCTGGCTCATAATGCTTACGAAAATGTGCCTTCCATCCTGCAGTTTATAGTAGTCATTTCATTCTCCGGTTTAACCACTTACATTACCCACATTGTAGCTGAATACCTGCAGGGACATACCCAGCTCAAGAAAAAAATCCTCCTGGCCGGCATCCCCCTCCTGATATTACTGTTGTTTGTTTTTCTGGGGACTATCCTGACCAATGGCGGAGCACATTGAAGAATAGGCTTGCATTATCCCATTAACCTGATGGCTTTAAGTCTTTCGCTCAATTTACGGTAATGCATGTCTTCTTCCCTAGCCAGCTGTTCCAGCAGCAACCGGGTTTCAGCATCTTCGGCTTCTTTGGACATCTCCCGATATCTTTCCGCTGCCTTGAGTTCCTCTTGTATAGCAATATCAATTGCTTCTTTCATATCCACGCTCATCCCTCCCAGCTAAATTTCTAGTTTGCCAATGAAAGCAGGAGATACTTCTCAATCTTTCCCATTTCAGAGTATCCTCTTATTAATAATAAAATACCCGTTAAAATCATTCCCGTCAATCCCAGATGCAGAAGCTTAAAGACCTATCGGCCATGTTACGGGGACGGTCCCCGTAACACGGTTTGGATAGCAGTCAGCAGCAGGCCCCGGCCCGGGTTATCAATTATCTCATATCCACCTATCCCTCTGGGCAGCACAATTCTTAATATATCATCCTGGACCTTCTTGTCATTGAGCATACCGGCATAAATATCTTCCGCTTTATAAGGGGGAACAAAGGTGGCTATACCCAGTTCTTTATATAATGCGGCTATTCTCTTTAACGAGCCATGATCTAGCAAATCCATTTCCAGGGCTAAGTGAGAGGCCATCAAAGTACCTATCGCAACTGCCTCTCCATGTTTAATAGTCTTGTAATTACCAAGCTTCTCCAAAGAATGACCAAAGGTGTGACCTAAATTTAGTATCATTCTTAGTCCAGATTCTTTTTCATCTTCAGCTACTATTTCGCTTTTTATTTTCACACATTGATAAATGATTTCCCGAACTGCGCCCTGTTCTCTCGCTTTGAGCATCAAGGCCTTTTCTTCCAAGAGCTGAAAAAGATCCCGGTCGTATATCACTCCGTACTTCACTACCTCACCCAGTCCAGCCAGGTATTCATCTTCTGCCAGAGTAAGCAGTGTCAAGGTATCAATAATCACCAGTGAAGGCTGATGAAAAGTCCCAATCATATTCTTTCCCCGGGGGTGGTTCACAGCTGTTTTACCTCCCACACTGCTATCTACCTGAGATAACAAGGTGGTGGGCAGCTGTATGCAAGATATCCCCCGCTGGTATATTGAGGCAGTAAAACCTGCCAGGTCGCCAACTACTCCCCCGCCCAGGGCCAGAATCAAACTGGATCTTTCCAAACCAGCGGCCACTGCTTCGTCCAGCATCTTCTTAACCTGCTGCAAATTCTTGTATTCCTCGCCATCGGGTATAAGAGCGGTGTGAACACTCATACCTGCTGATTGCAGGGCATTAATAATCCGCTCGCCATAGAGTGAAAAAACCAGCGGGTTGCTGATAATCATAACTTTACGTTTACCCATGCGCCTTTGTACAAATTGACCGCTTTGCTCCAGAACCCCCGCTGCAATTATTACTCTATAAGACCTGTCCCCTCCCAGGTCAACCCAAACTTCACGCACTATTATTCATCCTTTCCGGTACAGAGATACGGCTTCTGCCTAGCCAAAACCAACCCTATAATTATTTGGCTTCTTCAGCAGTTGAATTATTTCCTGGACGATCTTATCCATTTCCTTGCCGCTGGTATCAATCCGATAGTCAGCCCGTGCATAATAATCCTCGCGATCGCTGAGCATTTTTTCTATATCTTCTGTTCCCAGGTTTTTCTTCAACAAAGGCCGGCTACCCTTCTTACGGTTAACCCGGGCTAATATGACCTGGGGATCTGCGTCCAGACAAATAAGCATGCCGTTCTGTCTTAAAGCCTCAATATTTTCGCTATTAAGAACTACTCCCCCACCGGTAGCAATCACCAAATTGCTGCGCCGGCCCAACTTTTGGGACATTAATTGTTCTTCTGAGCGAAACCTTATTTCTCCATGCTTCTTAAACAGCATAGGGATGCTCATCCCGGTTAACTTCTCTATTTCGCGGTCCATATCGATGAACTGCATTTTTAGTTTCTCCGCCAGTTTAATGCCTACGGTACTCTTACCTGTACCCATAAACCCAATTAATATTATGTTTTTTCCCATTTCCACACCTTTTCTAAATAAGTCCGGTAACTACTTAACGACCGTTCTGTTTCATTTATACTATCTCCGCCAAACTTTTCCATGAATGCGCTCGCCAGAATATAGGCTATCATAGCCTCTCCTACTATAGAAGCAGCCGGCACCGCACATATATCGCTTCTTTCAATTACCGCCTTCTCAGTATGCCAGGTTTCAGTGTTAACACTATTCAGGGGTTTCATTAATGTCGGTATAGGCTTCATATAAGCCCTGGCCCATATGTTTTCGCCATTACTCATGCCGCCTTCGATTCCCCCGGCCCGGTTGCTTGGCCGAAATAGTCCCCGATCCTGATGGTAATAGATCTGATCGTGCACCTGGGAACCTGGACTGCTGGCGCTGGCAATACCATCTCCCACTTCCACCCCTTTTATGGCCGGGATACTCATCAAGATACCTGCAATCCTTCCATCCAGTTTCCTGTCCCAACTCACATGGCTGCCTAGGCCGGGGGGAACCCCTAATGCTCCGGTAATAAAGCATCCGCCCAGCGACTCACCAGCCTCCATAGCCCCATTTATGGCGGCTATCATGTTGGCTTCCATTTCCTGGCTGCAGCAGCGCACTGCTGAGGCTTCCACCAGTTTACGGAATTCAGCCTGGTTTTCAGCATTGATTTCATACCCCGGATAATGTATTTTACCGATTGCAATTACCTCGCTATAAATATATATGTTAAAGGCGGCCAATAATTGCTTAAAAAATGCGCCGGCCGCAACCCGGGCAGCAGTCTCTCTGGCGCTGGCTCTCTCCAGCACATTGCGCATATCGGCATGATTATACTTCATAGCACCGGGCAGATCAGCGTGACCGGGGCGCGGCCTTTTCACGCTTTTATCATTTATTTTTCCGCACACTCCCGCGCCCATAATATCCAACCAGTTTTTATGATCTTGATTGGGTATTATAAAGGAGATCGGACTGCCCAAAGTCATACAGTTTCTAACCCCCGAGTATATTTCCAGCTGGTCACTTTCAATTTTCATTCTTGCTCCCCGGCCATGTCCCATCTGGCGTCTGCTCAATTCTTTATTAATATATTCTTCGTTTATTTTCAGGCCGGCTGGCATACCTTCGATTATACCCAGCAATCCTTTCCCATGCGATTCTCCGGCAGTGTAAAATTTAAGCAAACACTTACCCCCCTATTTTTTCATAATATATCCGCCACTGAATTGTTTAGGTTCTATTACCACTATAAAAGCCTCCGGAACTTTCTCGTAGATCCGGTCAGCTACTTTTTTGGCTAAATTCCGTTTGACAATAATATTTAAAACGACTTTAGGCCCGGCCCGGCCCACCGCTTCCCAACTAGTAACCGCGTAACCATCTTCACGAAGTTCATAGGCCAAATCTAAGCAGTCCCGGCTGATGGTTACCTGTATCAATCTGTAACCCAGAGCTAGCCAGTCCTCCAATAAGCTCCCGCAAAAAACTCCCAGAGCAAAACCAAGGCAAAAGGCAGTCAGCTTAACCGGATCATCAAGAGACCCCACCACCATACCCAAAGCAACTGTATAGACCAATATTTCAAAAAATCCTATGATGGCTGCTAATAACCTATCTCCCCGTATGACTAGTATCATTCGTACAGTACCTAAGGATACATCAATAATTCGAGCTAAAAATATAAACAACAGCTGACCAATCATGCTCTTTCCCCCTTCAAGCCCTTACCAATTCTCAGGCGGTTTATCAGATATCCTGACTTTTCCTACCACTGGATTCACTATTATGTATTTTTTATCATCGAGCCTGTTTTTAAGCACCACCGTTCCTCCTCCGGCTGGTGCTCCAGAAGAACTAAAACTACATACGGGTATACTTCCTATTCGACTGGGAAAGGTAGGTACCCCTACATATTCCACCCCGTCAGCCAGAAAATAGGTGCCTGTGTCGCTACGGTAGCGGTTTAGCGATACATAAAATCGAATATTACAGGGCTGGCTCTGCAGCATGGCCTGGCTGCGAGCGTAGCGCAAAGTCCAGGCCAGTTGTGAAGAAGAGGTGTTCAGCGCATAATGCTGGTATACTCTATTGAGTGACGGCCAGGACAGGGATAGACATAACGAGACTATAAGCAAAACCGCCAAGAGTTCTATCAAGGTAAAACCTTTATTATTGGATATAATGAGCAACTACCTCCTCAAGTTCTGCTGCGTCAAAACTCTCTGGCAGAAGGATTTCCAGCGTGAGCAAAGCCTGGTTAATAAACATGGGCAAACCGCCCACGGTCTGCAGTCCATTTGCTTCTGCCATTTTAAGCAGCTTGGTTTTTCGAGGATTATATATGATATCGCATATTATAGTTTCTTTTCTTATCCCAGCCAGGTCTTCCAGGGGTGATGCATTAATTATTGGGAACATACCTACCGGGGAGCAATTAATGACTATGTCAGCATCCGGCCCTAGTTGCTTAAAAACTGACTGATTCATCAAGGCCGGAAATGCTTGCCGGCCGGTTTGGGAAGTAATAAATTCAGCCATCTTCTGGGCTTGCTGATAATCAAGATCCATAAAATCCGCCCTGATCATACCAGCCCGGGCCATTTCGTAAGCAATCGAGCGGGCTGCTCCACCGGCCCCAATAAATATAACCCTGCCCCGGGGGTTGACTCCAGATTGGATTAAGCCTTTGACAAATCCCTGTCCATCAGTGTTATAGCCTTTCAAAAGACCAGCTTCATTTTTCACCAGATTTACAGCCTGACAGGCCCTGGCCTCTTCAGATAGTTGATCTAGAAAAGGAATCACCATTTGCTTATACGGGATGGTAACATTAAATCCTAAAAAATTAAGGGTTTTCAGACTTTTCACTACCTTCTCCAGCTCATCGGCCCGGGTTTCAAAAGGCAGGTAAATATAATTCATCTTTCTTTGCTGAAAAAGCTGGTTATACATGACCGGCGAAAGGCTGTGTCTTAGTGGGTTGCCAATAATCGCCAGGTAGCTGGTGTAAGAGTTTATATCCATAATATTTTTCTCCCCAGTTAAGATTTAGCTCACAACAATACGGAAACAAATCTCTGGATTATTTCAAGAAGCCCGCTCAATAAACGTACTTGAGTACGTCTCAATCGCGGACTTCTTTGATGCCTTGATCTCCGCTTCTGTCATCGTTCTGTCCTTTTGCCGACTTTATCAACAACCTGAAGCTAATATTTTACTCCACTTAACTACAATATTACCATTGGTTTGCATAATTAGCTTTTGTTTTTTCCATGCAAGGCTCTTATTTTGTGTATAAGCAGGCTTTCCATCATTCTGGAAATTCTGGTTCCGATAAACTCCCGATTATCCAGGGGTACTACCAGAATAGTGTAAAGCCCAGCCCGGTTTCCTCCCAGTACATCCGTGAATATCTGATCCCCAATTACAGCTGTTTCTTCTGCTTTTATGCCCATTAAATGAACCGCCCGAATAAAAGAGCGCGGGTTAGGTTTAGCTGCTCTGTGAATGTAGGGAATATCGAGTTGCCGAGCAACCTGTAGAATCCGTTTTTCACCATTATTGGATAGTATGCAGGCTTTAAAACCGGATGCGCTTATTACCTTGAACCATTCACCCACTTCAATACTTATTTCATTGCTGTTCCATAAAGTAATAGTATTATCCAGATCCAATATCAAACCTTTTATTTTCCTTTTGTTTAATTGTTCCAGGGATATCTCTTGTATTGATTCCACAAAAATATCCGGGTAAAGTAATTTCAACATATTCTTTTCCTCAAGTCTATTAAAATATCCTGGATATGGTTTAAAAGTATAATCTTAAAACTGTATTAGCAGGCCATCACGAAGTATTTTGGCTGCTGATTCAGGATCAACCGGGTTAATAAAACAGCCGCTGGCTATTTCAACTGCATTGGAAATTACCAGCCTGGGGATTACTTCCATATACCAGTGGTAGGCATCATGCTCCGGCACATTGACCGTAGCACTATGTATCATAATATTATAAGAAGGATTCTCCAAACAGGCCAGCATAGAACTTAAATACCCCTTCAGAATAGCTTGCAGATCCTTCAATTCTACCTCGCCCATATCTGCAAAATATTTTTCATGCCTTTTAGGGATGATCCAGACTTCATAGGAAAACCTGGCAGCGTAAGGGCTTAGCACGATAAAATAATCACTTTCATAAATAATCCGTTCTTGCTTGAGCTCTTCCTCTATCATCTGGCACATCAAACAGCGCCCATGCTCAGAAAAATACTGAAGCAGCCCCTTATTTCTGTCCGGCACCATAGGATAGGCCAAGATCTGACTGTGACTGTGCTCCTGAGAGGCACCGGCAAATAATCCTTTGTTCTTATATATTTGAATATATTTAACTCGTTCATCAGCAGCCAAAACCTTGAATCTCTTCTGCAGCATCTTTAACAGCAGAATAATCTGAGCATCCCCCAGTTCATGCATTTGAATACCATGTTCAGGAGTTTCAATGACTACTTCATGGTAGCCCAGACCATTACAACGGCTGTATATCCCCCCGCACCGGTATTCCATATCTGGTCTTCTCATATTGAACATGGCGAACTTGTTAGTTATAACCCTGACCAGCCAACCGGGCCCATTGGGCAAGGAACCAGGCAGGCGAAAAGCATCCAGTTCCCCAGTGGTGAGAGCTTCATTCCCCTCGCAAAAAGGGCATATTCCTTCGCCGAATTCTGAAGCTATGCTGATTTTGTTGATAGGAAAATCAGATGGTCTCAAAGCTTTTCCATTGGCAATTAAAACCCAGCTATCTCTAATCATATCTTTACGTAGTTCAGTCATTATTACCCCCCCTGTATACGAACATGGCTAACTGCATCGGCCCTGCTAAATCTGCTGCACTTGATTATAAAGCGCATTTAAAGCCTTTGTGTATTATAATGAAAATTAGCAGAATATTATACCTGGAGATGTTTCTATTATAGAATTAAAATACTATATAAAAGAGTTAAATCCTCTAATATTCTTCTGAGCAGGGGCAGTTATTATTCCATTAATTATTTGAACGGGGTGTTAACATGAAAGACTATTTACTGATAATTACTGTCGTCTTTTTGCTATTATGCGGCTGCACAGCAGCAGAAACCAGCCCTGATCCTTCTCAACCTGCGCAATCCGTGATTAAAGCATCCGACTATTTCCCGGCCATTCCGGGCAACCATTGGTCATACCTGGGAGAGGGTAATGAATATGCCTCCTTCACGCGAGAGGTATTGTATTCAAAAGACCAGCTAGTGCAGTTCACTACTGACAACGGAGGCACAGTTGCCACCAGAATATTCGAGCTAGGAAATGACTATGTTAAGTCCGTATACTTCGAAGGAGAGAGTTACCAGCCCGGAAATTTTCTGGACCAGGGTTTTACTCCTAACGATGACACCATATTAATAAAAGAGCCTTTAGCAGTAGGTAGCGCCTGGGAAAATGCGGAAGATCGCCGGGAGATCGTATCTTTAAATGCTGCCATGAATACGCCGGCCGGCAAATTCGGAAACTGTCTAAAAATCGAGATCACTTCTGAGTTTTCCACCATATATGAGTACTATAAAGAAGGGGTGGGCCTGGTAAAAAGCGAATTTTTATCGGAGGGTAATACCATTACTTCTACCTTGGAAGAATTTCAAATTAATTAAGCAGTTAATTATATATACCTCTAAATATATTTGCTTTCATACAAAAGCCATATCCCAGCCTGGCCAGGGAGATTTTAATCTCCCTAGCGGTAAGAAATATTCGGTAAATGGATATGTTTATTTTATGCTCCAGGCAGCGTGTGCACCCTCATCCACTGCCTCCAGTATGCTTCTGGGCTGGTATGCATCTCCTATTAAATGATAGGGAATGTTTTCCTGATCCAGAGCCTGCCCCAGTTGGTTGAAAGAACTGCTGCCGGTTGCCACAATGACCTGCCTGACCGGTCTCAGCAACCTTTCTTCCCCTTTTTTTTCAACCGTCACCTGCTCAGCTTCAATTTTCACGACTCGCGTTTCCAGCCACAATTGATATCCCACTTCATTCAAGCGTTTATGCAGCATATATCCATGGCCGTTGGATTTTTTAACTGCTGACTTAGATAAAGTATCTGCTATCACCACATCCACTATCCCTTTTTCCCTTAAATAGTCAGCGGTCTCCATTCCCACCAATCCCCCGCCGATGATGACCGTGTGATCACTTACTTCGTCCTTACCCATCAGGACCTGCCAGGCATCAATAACATGTGGACTATTAATGCCCGGGATGGATGGTCGGATATTTCGGGCTCCAGTTGCTATAATCACCACCTGGGCTCTTTCTTTTATTATCAAATCAACATCCGCACTTTGACCCAACCTGATGTCCACCCCAGCTCTCACCGCATTTTCGGTCAACTTATCAATCCACCTGCCGTATACATCCTTAAATGGCACCTGGGCTGCCAATCTAACCTGCCCCCCGCTATTACCTTCTTTCTCGAACAGAATCACCTCATGCCCCAAACGGGCGGCTTGAAAGGCCGCTGTTAATCCGGCCGGGCCGGCCCCCACTACCAGAACTTTACGAGTTTTAGCAGCTGGTCTTTCCGGGTAGATTAATTCTTGCCCTACCAACGGGTTAATCGCACAACGGATTCCTTTGCCTTGATATAAGCGATCTATACAGCCCTGGTTACAGGCCAGACATTCAAACGTTGCCTCCTCTTTACCTTCCAGCGCATTCCAAAAGAACTCTGGATCGGCCAAGTACTGCCTGCCAAAAGCTACCAGGTCGGCTTCCCTATTGGCAAGAGTCTTTTCAGCCGCTGATAGCCTGGTAAATCTCCCCACTGCAATTACTGGTATATCAACCACCTTTTTTATTTGGGCGGCCAGCTGAGCATTAAAACCCGGTGGATATTCTACTCCTGGGCATACCATTCCACCCGGACTGGCCTGAGTGCCAAAAGAAGTATGAATCATGTCTATCCCGGCTTCAAGCATGAGGTCTACTATCCCGAGCATATCCCCAATGGTATATCCCCCCGCTGCATATTCTTCGGCGGAAATCCTTATTGATATTGGAAAATCCTGACCTACTTGCTGCCTGACCTCTCTAATCACCTCCAACATAAAACGTGATCGTTCTCTGAAATTACCACCATACTCATCCAGACGATGGTTGGAAAGCCCAGACAGGAATTGCATTAATAGATATCCATGGGCCGCGTGCAGTTCTACCCCATCAAATCCTGCTTTTCTAGCCCTTATGGCGGCCTGGCCAAAACAGTGAATAACTTCCCTGATATCTTCTCGATTCATTTCCCGGGGGGGTATTTTAAATATCCCGGCCAGGGCAGATGGGGCTGCTGCCCGCCCGTGTTCCAACTGGAACAGGCTTTCCCGGCCCACATGATAGATCTGCACCATCACCTTCTGTCCCTGTTTATGGACTTCTGATACCATCCTGCTCAGGCCACTGATAAATCGGTCATCATATATACCCAGCATTCCAGGCCCCTCAATACCATCAGGATGAACTGCCGCAACTTCAGTAATAATCAAACCCGCTCCACTTCCTGCCCGGCGCTTTATAAAAGCAATGTTGGCATCACTAACACTGTGATCCCGATTAGCCAGCATAGTAGTAATCGGAGGTAATACTACCCGGTTGCTCAATTGCATGGATTTTATCCTCAAGGGTTTAAGCAGGTGCCCAAATTGTTTCATATAACGTAACCTCATCCTAGTCATAAAGTTAAAAGAATTTTTTATAATAACCTTGTTTATATACTCAAAATATTTTAACATGAAAATTGTAGTAAGTTTTTCATATTTCATGCTATCATCAACAATTCAACAAATGATAGCCAAGCAAGCATCCTTTTGTGGTCTCAGACTAAATGGATAGCAAATCTCTGGAGGAAATAGATTTTGTTAGAAGAAAAGATATGCTCCTTTCGTGGACGCAAAGCTAAAATATTAGGACATGAAAATATAATCAAATCAGCTGTTCTGCTGCCTTTGATTGTAATGGAAGATAAATACCATGTGCTATTCGAAAAACGAGCCCTCTCTTTGAACCGTCAACCGGGAGAAATATGTTTCCCTGGTGGGGCCAAAGAACCAGATGATGACTACAGCGAATATACGGCTATAAGGGAAAGCAGCGAGGAATTGGGCTTACCAGCAGATCATTTTGAAGTAATAGCCCCTCTGGATATAATGGTAAGCTCGTTCAGTGCAATAGTAATCCCCTATCTGGCCCAGATTAAAGACCTGAGCAAATTAAATATAAACAAAAGCGAAGTGGATAAAATTTTAATAATTCCGCTGGATTTTTTTTTAGAACATGAGCCGGAAGTGCATTGTATAAAAACTACCACCCAGGTACCAGATGACTTTCCTTTTCACCTTATTCCCAACGGCAGACACTATCCCTTTAGAACCGGTTGCGCCCCTCAGTATTTCTATATCTGGGAAGGCGAAATAATCTGGGGACTTACCGCCTCCATCCTGCACCATTTCATAGAACTAATAAAAAGTTGACAGTGGGGACGGTTCTTCCTGTCAATCTTATAAGTCTTTTCGGGATGATATCTCCCTGATAAAAATATCAACCAGTTTGGGATCGAACCTGGTACCAGCACAGGCTTTAATTTCCTGAAGGGTCTTTTCCTTTGACAAAGATTGCTGGTAGGGGCGACCGTGGCGAACTACGTCATAGGTGTCAGCAATGGCTAAGATTCGAGCCAGCAATGGTATATTGTCGCCTTCTATTGCTAATGGATAACCCGTTCCGTCCCAATTTTCATGGTGGGTGAGTATGGCCTCCGCTATAGGGGCCAACTCAGGAGCTGAAAGAGCAATCCGGTACCCAATTTCCGGATGCTTTTTAACTGTTTCCCATTCTTCCTCCGATAGTTCCGTTTCTTTTTCTAGTATACTTGGAGGAATGGCTATCTTGCCAATATCATGCAGGGAAGCCAGTAATTTCAGACTAGCTATTTCGCTATTATTTAATTCTGCTGGCCCACTAACCGTCTCCAGTATTCGGTGCAGACGTCCAGTATGCTCTCTAGTTTCATGTCCCCTGCTCCACAGGGTTTCTTCCAAAGAATTAATAAAGGAGCTTCTGGTACTTCTGTTTTCCAGCAGTTTATTTCTATACATACGCTCTTCTGCTTCATGCTCTATCTCGCTAATGTCCTGCTCCATACTCTCCTTGCTGGCCATCCCCAGAGCAATACTCAACTTCATATTAGAAGTCTCCGTTTTCTGGCAGTTCTCCTTGATACGGCGGCAAATATTGCGGGCTACCTGGGCACTGGTTTTGGGGAGCAAAGCAATAAACTCATCTCCCCCCACACGGGCGATAATATCTTCCTGACGGCAGGAAACCCGAAGAACTTCAGCTATTTTTTGCAGGGCGATATCTCCCTGTTTATGTCCAAAGGCATCATTTATCAACTTCAAGCCATTTAAGTCTCCCATAACTACGGTAAGCGGCAACTGCCTCTTGGTATCCAATCGCTTAAGCTCTTCTTCATAAAAGGCACGGTTGTATAATCCGGTGAGACTGTCATTAAAACTTAAATATTTAATTCTATCCTCGGCCTTTTTGCGGTCAGTTATCTCTTCACATACTAGCATGGCCTCCATGAATTTACCTGTTTCATCAAGTAAAGGATCAATACGATAGTAAATCCATATATCCTTACCCCATCTGGTGATTACCTGCAATTCCCCGCTGGCACTTTCACCTCTAGTACATAATTCCAGCAAATCATCCAGTATCGGCAGTATTTCCTGATTGTCTTTAGAAAATATGTTCAGCTCTTGAATTTCCTCCTTAGAAGGAGCACCTAAAATTTCTACCAGGGCTGAATTAATATCAGTAACATTGCCCTCTTGATCAAATTTACACAATCCTAGAGGATTTTTTTCAAACAAATTTCTGTAGCGGTTTTCACTATCCTCCAGTTTCTGGCGAGCTTGTTTCTGGGAGCTGATATCCTGTCCCAGACCTATCATTCGCAAGGTTTTGCCTTTATTATCCTGAAACACCAGCTTGCCGGTTACCAGCAGCCATATATAATTACCCTGTCCATTCTTGACCCGTGCTTCCACTGAAAAATGCTGTGCTTTTCCTTCCAGATAACTTTGCAGGGCCTGGCTCAAAATCATGAAATCATCGGGATGAAAATAATTGTCCCAGTCAGAAGTAAGTATTTCCTGCTCATTCCAATCATACCCCAGAACATTGGCCCATTTATCATATATGAAGAATTTCCCTGAAATAATATTCCATTCCCACATGCATTCATTAGCTCCCCAGAGTGCTAAACGCAGCTGTTCTTCGCTATATTCCAAGCGGGCATTGGTTTCCAACACAGTTTCATGGTATTCATTAAGCTGGGCATTTAATTCCTCGATCTTTTCATAGCCCCGGTGCAGTTCTTCATACTGCTGCTCCATTTGCTTTTCTACTATCTTCTGATCATTGATATCCCTGGCTCTTAACAGCACTACTAAATTATCATCTGCATCATAGACTAATCTGCCTACTACTTCAAACCACAGCAGGCCGCCATCTTTTCTCCTATATCTGAGCATACCTGATGCTTCACTCATCTCCAGAGTACGATTAAATATTTTTAGCAGTTCAGCTTTGTCTTCTATATAAACCATATCAGTTATTTTAAAATTATTGCTTCCAACAATATCTTCTTCTCGATAGTCAAGAATATTGGATATGGCTGGATTAACATAAAGACACTCACTGCCATCTATACTATGCAAAGAAATGATATCACAGGCATTATCTGCTAAGAGCCGATATTTCCTCTCCATCTGCTGCAGAACTTCTACCAATCCCTGTCTCTCTTCATGGACTAATTGGAGCTCGCTGACCTTTCGCCGCATCTGCAATAGACCGGCTTTCAATTCTTCTTTTATGTTATTTCTACCACCCATTCTTACACCTCAAATAATGCCGTTTTTCCATTATCGGATTTTATAGGGACTTATATATCATTATAAACGCAATTGATTATTTTTCCAATACTTTCCGGTGTTTTCCTGATAACTTAGTCCTATTATTTATTCCTTATATAGTCCCATTAGTTTTACGTTATATATATAGAATACCACTAGAGGAGATTTTTAAAAACAATAGATGTAAAACATAAAAATATGAATATTAGTTTTCAAAAAAGAACTAACAAGT
>CAZHHJ010000020.1:21242-25107 GCA_964531295.1 uncultured Syntrophomonas sp. | reverse complement strand
ATATCCTATTATTCCCATCATAGCTACCCAGAGCTCTCTTAAAATTAATGCTGTTTTAAAATCCGCCATTAGATCCAATAAAACAACATAATTCTGCTTATATTCTATATTCTAATCTTGCGGCCATATATCCTTTTTACTTATTGAAGTCTAAATTTTCAGAATAGTTCCGATTGGGGAATTAAATAGCAAGTTAGCCCTGGTTATCTCCTCGGTAAACCTAATTTGTCTTTGTATGAGCATAATATCGGGCCTTACGCTTAAAATGATTTACACCATTCTCTGTAAAATCGACTTTCTTAATGAAAAATATCACAAAAGACACAGGATTTTTGCATGGTATGTTGAATGTTATTCACTGTTGTTTTTTACTCTCATAAATTCAGATGGAAGGGAGTGAATAATTAGTTCATTTCAATATGGGGGAAATAATAGTATTTGGGGGAGGAAATTATGGTTAACTTAAATGAAATGAAAATAAGCGGACACATACAGGAAACTGTAGCAAATCCATCTCCGCTGGGCTTATTGGGTCTGGCAATGGTCACATTGGTAGCTTCATCTCAAAAATTAGGAATAACCGATGGCACTCTATACATTATACCCTGGGCTTTATTTTTAGGGGCCGCAGCCCAATTCGTAGCGGGTCTCTATGACTTTAAACACAATAACACGTTCGGCGCTACCGCTTTTTGCGCTTATGGCTTTTTCTGGTTTGGAGTTGCGGCCACCTGGATGATTTCCAATGGCGTTATCGGAACAGCTGAAGGCATAGTTCCTGATCCGCATCAACTTGGTTTTGCATTTCTGGGTTATTTTATCTTCACCATGTTTATGACGGTTGGAGCAATGGGAGCAAATAAAGTCCTCTTTATTATCTTCTTTCTAATCGATTTACTATTCCTGGGCCTGTTTATGAGTACGCTGGGCTGGGGCGGAGAAATATGGCATGAGCTGGCCGCCTATTCAGAATTTGCTATTGCCATGATGTCTTTTTATGGTTCTGCGGCTACATTATTGAATACCCACTATGGATATTCCGTTCTGCCAATTGGAACTCCTTTTGGACCATGGCATAGAAAAGCGATGGCCTTAAAATAATTAGCAATTGAATTTGCTAATTAAGTATTAAGCTAATAAAAGGAGCAGGCTTAAACAGAGAGCCCGCTCCTTTTATAAATTAGTGTTCTTAATAATTTCGCTGGCATAGGTCCCACTTCTGCTTATGGAAGCATTTTTTGTAAACGCAGGACTTCCATTTTTAATAAGCGGTTTTCTTTTTCCAATTTTTCTATCTTTTCCCCCTGAGTCATGACTGGGTTAGAAATGCCCTTCTGTGCCATCTTAGCATAATAGTCATTCAATATGCTCTGCCCATAACCAACCCCAGGTACCGCCCACCTGCCATCCAGGTCGCTCCAGCTAGTGGCGATCCCCCGGCTTACCAGGGTAAACCTGGGATCAAGCAAGGTTTTGCCCGCAGGAAGAGGTAATTTGCTGGTATAGGCATAAAGATGCTGTATATGTGCCTCAACACCATCGGCGCAAGTATTATAGATGGCCCCGTGTACCCCCTGCTTAAAACATACCCGGGATGCATCCGCCCCGCGCAGGTCCTCATTGCCGACAGCCGGGCTGCCAGTAGCCCCTAAACCGCAATAGTTATTCTGATAAGCCTGCACCAGTCCTCCATATTTCCACCATCCAGTCTCTTTGGCCGCCTGGCAGAAAGCAACATCTCCCCGTATACCGTAATCCGCGGCAATCCGCAGGTATAATTCCGGCAGTTCTGGGGGAGCCTGGGGGTTATTGGCCAGCATCAGCTGTGTTAGAGCCTGGGCCTTGACGGTAGAACTACCCATTATACTTAGCTCCCCATTCACTGGGAAAGCATCTTCCCCACTATTATCCTCCATAAGATCCAGGGCCGGATTAGATATTAGTACCTCCCGGTTCACAGCATCCCACTCCACGTTCATACCCAATCCTTCACTTATGGCTCTTATGGGAACCATGGTACGACTATTGATAATTACCGGTTGAACATCTGAATGCACTTCGCTCCCATTAATAAATATTTTAATTATCTGCTGGGCCTCCGCTGATATGGAACCCACAAAACTGAACGCCGTTAAGACTGTTATCACCATTGCAATAATCAAAGCTGTTTTAACATACCTTATCCCTGTCAATTGCTGCACCTCCAATTTCAATAAGTTATAAGTATATAAATTCACCCTGGGCAGTCTAAAATCCTGCTCAATCTCACCGGCAGGTATAATTATGTTGGTTGGCAGCCGATCTTTCCCCCATATCAACCCGCTTTTACAGTCATTTAAGAACCCCGATAAAATGCTAATTCCTGCCGCCACGAGGGGGGATAGCGATAGGCCTGTACCATAGAAAAATTTATGCTCGTCCCGGTATTTTATTACCCTTTTATTACTAAGTGATCAGATCCTTTTACCGGATCTTTTTCCCTTTTAATCTTTCAAAACAAGCGGCTGATTATTTTGTCGGCCCGCGATTATACACAAGGCCGAAAAAATATACTTGTTCTTACACAATTCGGCCTTAAAACATAAAAATATTAACTTTTTCATCTCATAAGAAGACAAGTTTTTCCAGATGAATGGTGTATCTTATTTATACATAACAAATATTCCCATTATGTTTAATGTTTCGGGGAGGTGCAGGTCGATGTCAGTAAAAAAAGTGAATTATATCATATGTGCTCTGCTCCTGATTTCTTTGATTAGCAGTTGCATATTCATGTATTCCCCACCTTTTATGGAAAACCGGCGGTTGATATTTATTCCTACTCTGGCCCTGATGATATCTTATCTTATCGTTTTGCTGTACCAGCAAGAGCTGCATGGACTTCGTTGCAGGTTCAATACCATTATGAGTGATGACCAGCCCCATGAATCAAAATTGGCGCCTCTATCAGAGTTTTGGGCCGGGGCTTGGGATAATATCCACGAAATCGTGGTGATTCTGGATCAGCATCACCGGGTCATCTACCATAATAGAAGTGCCGCAGAATTATTCGGTATAGAAAAAGGTAAAATATATACGGGCGACACAGCAGAGAAGGAATCGCCGTTTGGGAAAAGCCAGCTAGCCGGCCTTAAGCAGGTCTTAAAGTCTGGTATTGAATGGAAGGATCACCAAACTCTTTATATTAATGGAGAGGCCCGGACCTATTTACACCGCATAATGCCACTTTACGAAAAGGAAACGATTAGAGCCATTATTTATTCCACAGATATTTCCGCACTGATACAAAGCCGCAAAGATGCTGAAGCCGCCAATACGGCTAAAAATCAATTCCTGGCTAATATAAGCCATGAACTCAGAACCCCTCTGATAGGGATAATGGGCGCTATTGAACTGCTGGAGCGCAGAGCTCAGGATGCTTATGAGGATGAAAATATTAAAATAATTAATAATTGTGGAGAACAATTACTGGCAATTATAAACAAAATATTGGATGTATCCAGGCTGGATCTGGGAGTGACAGCCTGCCATCCAGAGGAATGTAATATAAGGAATATTCTGGAGCAAACCTTAAGCTCAGTGTATCCAGCCTTACAGGAAAAGGGCCTGAGCATGGATATTCACCTTGATGATAATCTTCCTGATTATGTAGTTGTTGACCACTATAAACTGGAGCAAGTATTACTCAATATTCTAAACAACGCAGTAAAATTCACCCGGCAGGGTGGCATTAAATGCCGGCTCGATTATTCGAAATGCCCGGCATCTGCCTGGATTACTATATCCATTGCAGACAGCGGTATCGGCATCCCCGAAGATCAGCTCAGCAAGATATTCTCTCCCTTTACACAGGTGGATAATTCAT
>CAZHHJ010000020.1:0-21142 GCA_964531295.1 uncultured Syntrophomonas sp. | reverse complement strand
AAAATAGTATGTCAGACCCTGCACAATTATGGTTTTCAAGCTGATGCCGCTAACAATGGACTGGAAGGCTTTGATATGCTGCAGAAGAGTCATTACGACCTCTTGCTTATGGATATGCAAATGCCCTTAATGGATGGATATGAAACTACCCTGCTCATTCGCAACGATAAGGAATATGCTGCCTTACCTATTATTGCTATGACCGCCAACAGCACCGCCGATGCCCGGCAAAAATGCCTGGGCTGCGGTTGTAACGTCTATATTAGCAAGCCTTTTAAAGCCGAGGACTTAATAGATGAGATCAATAATTGCTTGCAAGCTGCTCCAGACGCTGCCGAGGCTGCCAAGAATGAGCTGATAGCAGAATTAATTCCTGAGTTTTTAGATTCTTTGTGTGAATCCATACAAGAACTGGATGAGGCGGTCAAAAAACATGACATTCAGGAGGTGAAAAGCATAAGCCATGACATAAAAGGCAGTGCCGGCTTGTACGGACTTCACGAAATCTCCCATACGGCGGCCAGAATAGAACAGGCCGCCAGAATGAATGAACATCATGCCATTACTAATTCCTTTTCTCAACTACGTGATTTATATAAGAAATTAGGTGCCTGAGAATTTCATCGGTACAGCAGGCTGTGTGATAGCGGGGATGGTTCTTGCTGTCAACTTATAGGCCGGCGTTATTTATTATCTCTTTGATTTGTCGGGCTTTGTTCATGGTGTACATATGGATGCCCGGTACCCGGTTGATCAATAGATCTTCGACCTGCTGGCTGGCATACTCTATCCCGGCCTTTTCCATTTCTTCCGGGCGGTCCTCATATTTGTCCAGCAATCGCAGCAGATCAGAGGGTACTGATGCACCGGAAAGGAAAATCATCCTTTGAATCTGTTTGGCATTCAGCACCGGCATAATTCCCGGAACTATAGGACAGCCAATACCAACCTGGATGCTTTGATCAATGAAGTCGTAAAAAGTTCTATTATCGAAAAAGAGCTGGCTGATCAGAACATCTACTCCCGCTTCTACCTTTTGCTTGAGATGAAGTATATCGTCGGCAAGTTTCGGGCATTCAGGGTGCCCTTCTGGATAAGCGGCCGCTGCAATGCCAAAGTCAGCCTTTCTTTTGGCATCCTCTATTAGTTCCCGGGCATAGTGATATTCCCGGTACACTGCATCCAGGCTTTCCATATCTGCTGGAGGATCACCCCTTAAGGCCATTATGTTTCTTATACCTTGTGCCCATAGCTTCTCCAGTATTAAATCTACCTCCTGCCTGCTGTGTGCCATACAGGTTAAATGGGCTAATGTCTCTATCCCAAAGTCACTTTTTATACTGGAGGCAATTTCCACGGTTCGATCCCTGGTACTGCCTCCTGCCCCATAAGTAACACTGATAAAATCCGGTTTTAAATCTCGAAGTTCTTCGACGGTATTGAACAAAGACTCGACTGGGTAATTAGCCCGGGGTGGAAAGATTTCCAGAGATAGCACTGGCTTTTTAGACAGCTTATAAAATTCAATGATTTTCATGAATACCGTGCTCCCCCCTATTGCGGTACTATATTGATATTTATGCTGCTGCTTATTGCTTCATGTTCATTATCAGATTATCTGCAAATACCGAACATTTTACTTCAGTGGCACCTTCCATAAGCCGGGCAAAGTCATAGGTGACTACCTTGCTGGCAATGGTTCTCTCCACAGCAGAAATTATCAGGTCGGCTGCTTCATGCCATTGCAGATGCCTTAACATCATTTCTCCCGAAAGTATAATTGAAGATGGATTAACCTTGTCCAGACCTGCATATTTAGGGGCAGTACCATGGGTAGCTTCGAATATGGCATGTCCGGTAATATAATTTATATTAGCCCCGGGAGCAATACCTATCCCTCCCACCTGGGCTGCCAGAGCATCAGAGGCATAGTCTCCGTTCAAATTCAGGGTGGCTACAACTTCGAATTCTTTAGGCCGGGTAAGAATCTGCTGCAGGAAGATATCGGCAATAGCATCTTTTATGATGATTTTGCCTTCGGCTTCAGCCTGGGCCTGGGCTGCGTCTGCCGCTTCAGCCCCTTCCTTTTCTTTGATCCGGTCATACTGGTCCCAGGTGAAGGTTTTATCAGCAAATTCCGCTTCAGCTAGGTCATAACCCCACTGTTTAAACGCTCCTTCAGTATATTTCATGATGTTACCCTTGTGCACCAGAGTAACACTTTTACGTCCTTCCTTAATGGCATAGTTTATGGCAGCTCTGATGAGACGCTTACTGCCTTCCTCGGATACCGTTTTAATACCGATCCCTGAGCTATGGGGAAATCTTATTTGGCTTACGCCTAATTTGTCCTGCAGAAAGGATATCAGCTCTTTGGCTTCTGGTGAATCGTAAGCATATTCAATGCCGGCATATATGTCTTCAGTATTCTCCCGGAAAATCACTATATTAACCTCTTCCGGTCTCTTTACAGGAGAAGGTACTCCTGCAAAATACTGCACTGGCCTGAGGCAGGTGTAAAGATCCAGTTCCTGTCTTAAGGCCACATTCAAGGAGCGTATGCCACCGCCAATAGGTGTAGTCAAGGGTCCCTTAATAGCAATGATATATTCCCTGATGGCATCAAAGGTCTCAGTCGGCAACCACTCTCCGGTAAGATTAAATGCCTTTTCTCCAGCCAGCACCTCGTGCCACACTATAGATTTTTTGCCCTCATAGGCTTTTTCTACCGCAGCATCCAGAACTCGATAGGCTGCTGCCCATATATCAGGTCCAGTCCCATCGCCTTCTATAAAAGGTATTATGGGATGATCCGGTACGTTTAGAACCCCATCTTTAACTGTAATCTTTTCCCCTTGAACGGGCTGTAAGTTATTCATAGATCTATCTCCTTTTCATCTTTCGTTTGCATCTGAACTCTTGTTTTGTGGACCAGAGAACCGTCCTCTGTCCAGTCTAATCGAGATTAAATGTGCCATGCTTTTTAAAATGCTCCACCAAACCGCCTTCTGATAATATTTTTAGCATTACCGGCGGAAGGGGAGTTATCGGTATCTCTAATCCCTGTGTCTTATTACAAAGGACCCCGTCTTGGAGATTCACTTCCAGTTCATCTCCGGGATCTATCTGGTCAGTATCACATTCTACCAGGGGTAAACCGGTATTAATAGAATTACGATAAAATATCCTGGCAAATGATTTGGCAATGACCGCGCTGATATCTGCATTAATTATGGCCAGTGGGGCCTGCTCACGGGAAGACCCGCAGCCAAAATTTTTCCCCGCTACTATGAAATCGCCCTTCTTTACATGGGAATAAAAGTCTGGATCCAAATCTTCCATTACATGTTGGGCCAGTTCTCTCATGTCCAGGGTTTTAAATTTATAACGGCCGGAAATTATATAATCGGTATTTACATCATCACCAAATTTATGCACCTTTCCTATCAAGCTCATATTGCTCCTCCTAATCTATTTGATGAATTCCCGGGGGTCGCTCAGCTTCCCGCTCAATACTGATGCGGCCACTGTAGCCGGTGATCCTAGGTATACAAAGGCCTTGTTGTTGCCCATCCTGCCTTTGAAATTGCGGTTGGCAGTGGAAATTACGTTTTCCCCATCTGAGGGTACTCCATTGTGGGTGCCTACACATGGTCCACAACCAGGCGTCACCATGGCTGCACCTGATTCTACAAATATCTCAATCAGGCCTTCCCGCAAGGCCTGCAGCATGACCTGCCGGGATGAAGGAGCTACGATCAAGCGGGTATCCTTATTTATTTTCTTTCCTTTTAGAATTTCCGCGGCAATGCGCAGGTCTTCTATCCTGCCGTTGGTACAGGTTCCGATAAAACCTTGCTGAATCGGGGTGCCGGCTACAGCAGTGATAGGAACCACATTATCTACCGTATGAGGCCTGGCCACCTGTGGCAGCAGATTGGATACATCGTATTCCAAAACCTTAGCAAATATTGCATCAGCATCAGCTTTAACCGGTTCAAATTCTCTCTGACTGTGCTCTTTGACCCAGGCTATGGTTTTATCATCCGCTTCCATTAGTCCGCACTTGGCACCCATCTCTATGGCCATATTACTGATAGTAAAGCGGGCTTCTATAGATAGGTCGGCAATGGCTTCCCCAGTATATTCTGCTGCCATATAAGTTGCCCCGTCTGCCGTAATATCACCAATCAAATATAATATAAGATCTTTAGAATAAACTCCTCGGGGCAGCTTACCGTTTAATACAAATTTAATGGTTTCCGGCACTTTAAACCACAGGCGGCCGGATATGATCCCTGCGGCAAGATCGGTTGAACCTACTCCAGTCGAAAAAACATTGATAGCACCATAGGTGCAGGTATGAGAATCAGCCCCAATAACCAGATCTCCAGGAACCACATGACCCTGTTCTGGAAGCAGTTGATGGCAGACCCCGTCTCCAATATCATACAAATGTATACCCTGAATACCGGCAAAGTTTCTCATCTGCTGATGCAGGGCGGAAACACCCTCCAGCGGGCTGGGCGCACTGTGGTCTATTACCATTGCTACCCGGGAAGGGTCGAAAACCCGAAGGGCATTCATATCATTAAAAGCCCTTATGGCCAACCCGGATGTTCCATCCTGCCCCATAGTAAAATCCAAATCGGCAATTACGATATCATTAGCCCTGGCATCTCGATTGCTTTTGGTAGATAGTATTTTCTCTGCAATGGTCTTTCCCACCTAATTGTCCTCTCTTTCCCTTTTGTATTCCTCAAAAATGTAAACCAGTTCTTTATCAAATAAAGACCTTTTTAAATCAATCGCCAGCTGTCGCACCTTAACTAAAATTTGGTCCGAATCCTCGCGAGACAATTCCACCCCATATTCATGCATGAACTTGGCCCGAATAGCTGCTGAACCGGAATGCTTGCCTATTACTATTTGCCTCTCCAGGCCAACTTCTTCGGGGGTAAACACTTCATAGGTAAGCGGATTTTTGAGCACTCCGTCTCCATGAATTCCCGACTCATGGGCAAAAATATTCTGGCCGACGATCGGTTTGTTAACAGGCAATGCGCGTCCAGAGGCGGATGCTACATACTCAGCTACTTCCCTAAACAGAGTAGTATCATAGGCTACATTCATGTTAAGCAGGTATTTAATAACCATAATCATTTCCTGCAAACAGGTATTGCCCGCTCGTTCACCCAGACCGTTAATAGTTACCCCCACATAGTTTGCGCCCCCATAGATCCCAGCCAGCGCATTAGCGGTAGCCATACCGAAATCATTGTGGGTGTGCATCTCGATATCCAGTCCGGTAACATCTTTTAAGGTTTTAATATAGCGATAGGTCTTTACTGGCGTGAGAGTCCCCACGGTATCACAGAAGCGCAGCCGGTCAGCACCGGCATGCTTGGCTACCAGGGCAAACTCGGTCAGGTATTCTATGGCCGAACGGGAAGCATCCTCAGCATTAACCGACACATATAGATTATTGTCTTTAGCAAATTTGGTGGCATCCGACATCCGCTGCAAAACATCCTGGCGGGTAGTCTGCAGCTTATGCTCGATGTGAATATCAGAGGTGGAAATAGATATGGCCACCGCGTCCACTCCACAGCATATGGACTCTTTAATATCCGATATAGCCGCTCTATTCCAGGCCATGATACTGGCCTTTAGGCCCATGTCCACCATCCGCTTGATACATTCCTTTTCAAATCCTCCCATTACCGGAATGCCTGCTTCTATCTGGTCAACCCCTATCTGATCTAAATATCTAGCTATTCTCAGCTTCTCAGCATTGGCAAATACTACTCCCGCAGTCTGCTCGCCATCCCGCAGGGTGGTATCTACTATATATATTTGGGCTCCTTCTTGCTTAAACCAGTCGTTACTCGGCAATTCAAATCTCATATATCAAACTCCTTCCCCCATTGGTACCGACGAAAAATTTTAACCTTCTTATTTTATCACAGCTTAATAAAATGGAATAGCCGCTTTATATTGGTAGCCTGGTTTTCCATTAGCTGTTCAGTTTTTCAGATAGAATTCGGTTCACGAGCGCTGGATTGGCCTGTCCTTTAGTGGCTTGCATCACCTGTCCAACTAAAAACCCGGTAGCTTTTTTCTTGCCATTGCGGTAATCCTCTACCACAGTCGGATGCCGGTCAATAACTTCTTGTATTATTTTCCCCAGGGTAGCTTCATCTGAAATCTGCTCCATACCCTTCTCCTGAATGATTTTTTCGGGACTGGCTCCGCTTACGAACATTGTTTCGAAAACATCTTTAGCCATTTTCCCGCTTATCCTGCCCTGATCGATAAGCTTCAGCATATCAGCCAGAGCAGCAGGCTTAATTCTGCATTCGGCTATATCCATGTTCTTTTGATTTAAAAGTTTGTTTAATTCTCCCATCATCCAGTTGGATATTATTTTGCCATCATCATAGTATAAGGTACATTCATCAAAAAACGCCAGATAATCAGGGGTCAGGGTTAGCAGGTTGGCATCATATTCTGGAAGATCATATTTTCCCATCAGCCTTTCTCTAGCCTGCTCTGGCATCTCCGGCATAGTCTGCTGAATCCTTTTTACCCACTCCCGGCTAATCTTTACGGGTGGCAAATCAGGGTCAGGAAAATAGCGATAATCTTGGGCTTCTTCTTTGGAACGCATGGAAAGAGTAATCTGACGATCTTCTTCCCAGGTTCGGGTTTCCTGTATTAATTCTTCTCCATCTTCGATCGCTTCAATCTGTCTCTTTACTTCATAATCAATGGCCTTTTCCATGGCTTTAAAGGAGTTTAGATTCTTTATTTCTGCTCTGGTACCCAGTTCTTGCTGACCATAGGGGCGAACTGATACATTAGCATCACATCTCAAGGACCCTTCTTCCATTTTGCAATCTGAAACCCCTGCAAACAGCAGCATAGAGCGTAATTTCTCCATATAGACCCGGGCCTCCTGGGAACTGCGCAGGTCAGGTTCGGATACGATTTCCAGTAAAGGTACGCTGGAACGATTTAGATCTACCAGTGAAAAAGTAGTAGAGCTAATGCTGCCCTGATGTACCAATTTCCCGGCATCTTCCTCTAAATGGGCGCGGGTAATCCCAATTCGCTTCCTTTCGCCATCGACCTCGATATCAAGATAACCCTCTTTACATATAGGCCGATCAAATTGGGATATCTGGTAGGCGTTAGGAAGATCTGGATAAAAGTAATTCTTGCGATCAAATTTACAGTATTCTGCTATCTCACAGTTTAAAGCCAGCCCGGCCTTGATGGCGAAATCTACCACCTGCTCGTTCAAAACTGGCAGCATACCCGGGAAACCTGAGCAGCCAGGACAAACGTTAGTATTGGGTTCAGCTCCAAACTCATTGGAACAGGAACAGAATAGTTTACTCCTGGTTTTAAGCTCTACGTGAACTTCCAGCCCAATAACTGTCTCGAATTCCCTGCTCATCCTACATCACCCCCAGATCAGGTTGGGCTCTATGATGGTCGGTATTTTGCTCAAAAGCATATGCCGCCCTTATAAGAGTTCCCTCATCAAACGTTTTTCCAATCAACTGCATACCCACCGGCAGACCCTGAATAAAACTGCAGGGTATGGACATAGCAGGTAATCCCGCCATGTTTACGGATGCCGTCAATATATCATTCATATACATAGTAAGGGGATCACTGTTTTGCTCGCCCAGTTTAAAAGCTGTGCTGGGAGTGGTGGGCGAGACAATCAGATCAAAATCATTAAAGACTTTATCGAAATCGTTTTTAATCAGCCTTCTTACCTTAAGGGCTTTGAGATAATAGGCATCATAGTGACCAGAACTTAAAGCGTAAGTACCCAGCATTATTCTTTTCTTGACTTCATCGCCAAAACCAGCCGCCCGGGTAGCCGAGAACATATCTATCACGTTTTCTGCCTCATAATCACGCAAGCCATACCTTACCCCATCAAAGCGAGCCAGATTGGCACTGGCCTCGGCTGTTGCCACCAGGTAATAGGCGGGCAATGCATATTCACTGTGAGGCAGGGATACCTCTTCGACTATGGCCCCCAGTTCTTCATATTTAAGCAGGGCTTTCTCCACGGAGTCCTTGACCCCCGGTTCTATTCCTGCCTGGAAATACTCTCGAGGATAAGCAATTTTTAAACCCTGGATATCATTTTGTAAAAACTCGGTATAATCAGGCTTTTCTATTTCCACACAGTTGGAATCTAGGGGGTCGCCTCCAGCAATAAGGTTTAAGACCAGGGCACAATCTCTTACCTCCCGGCTAATAATGCCCACTTGATCCATAGATGAGGCATAGGCAATCACTCCATAACGAGAAACTCGTCCATAGCTTGGTTTAAGCCCTACTACCCCACAATATGAAGCAGGCTGCCGAATAGAACCTCCGGTATCGCTTCCCAGTGCAAAAGGTATTTCGCAGGCAGCCACCGCGGCTGCCGATCCTCCAGATGATCCACCTGGAACTCTATCTAAATCCCATGGGTTTCTAGTGGGGAAAAATGCTGATTGCTCGGTAGACGAACCCATGGCAAACTCATCCATATTCAATTTACCTAGCAGAATGCCTCCGGCTTCTTTGAGCCGGGCAGCAACTGTGGCATCATAAAAAGGTACAAAGTTTTCCAACATTTTCGAAGCACAAGTAGTCTTCATCCCCTGAGAACAGATTATATCTTTTAATCCATAGGGTATGCCGGCAATACTAGAAAAGTCGCCCCGGGCATCATACTTGCGGGCCGTATTCAGAGCACCCTCTTCATCCAGGGTTATAAAAGCCTGGATCTTAGCTTCGACGTCTTTGATACGGCCCAATACCGACTTAATTATTTCTTCTGAAGAAACCTGTTTATCATGTAATTTTTCCTGCAGCTCATGCAGTGTTAATTCGTACAAATCCACCCTGAAGCACCCCTTATATTATTTTTGGGACTTTGTATTGTCCTTCTTCAACTAGAGGAGCATTAGCAAGCATTTTCTCCTGGCCTGGACCAGGAATCACCTGGTCTTTCCTAAATACATTGAATACCGGCAGTATATGATCCAGGGGTTCTACCTCCTCAGTATCCAGTTCCTTTAACTTCTCTGCGTACTGTAAAATGGAGCTCAAGTGTTCAGCATATTGCTCTTTCTCTTCCTCGCTCAGATTCAGTCTGGCTAGAAGCGCTAAATGCTGGACTTCCTGTATACTAAGAGTCATAACCTTACCTCCCTGCTTTATTAAAAGACCCATGTGCAGTATTATACCAAAAAGCTATTGGCTTAAATAAATATATTACCATAAATCCAAGCCCTAGGCATAAACTTATTAATTACTTGCCGTTTTTAAATGGAAATAGCGCATTAAGTTCTTAAGTTTGGCAAAAGATACCTGAATTGGGTTTCATCCAGGATTTTTACCCCCAATTGTAGTGCTTTGTCATATTTACTGCCCGGGAATTCGCCTGCCACAAGATAATCGGTGTTCTTGCTTACGCTGCTGCTAGTCTTTCCACCCAAATCTTGAATTGCTTCACTGGCCTGGCTGCGCGTCATACTCTGCAGGGTACCGGTTAAGACAAAGGTTTTATTGGCCAGCAGCAGTTCCCCCTGGATCGGCTTTCCCTCCGTCATGTTAATACCCTTTTGCTGGAGTAGGGCAATGGTTTCTTGATTACGAGGTTCGGCAAAGAATTTCACAATACTGTCGGCCATAATCGGTCCTATTTCCGGTATCTGTGCCAGTTCTTCTTCACTCACCTGAAAATATTCATTGATATCAGCTAGCTGCTGAGTAAGTATTCTGGCACTCCTGGCTCCTATATGCCTGATTCCCAGAGCGGTAATAAATCTATGTAAAGGGCGCTTTTTACTGTCTTCTATCGCCCGCAGTAAATTTTGCGCTGATTTACTGCCCATTCTATCCAAGGTAAGCAAGTCTTCCATATCTAGGTTATAAAGATCAGCTACCTTGTTCACCAGCCCGCTGTTTACCAGTTGCTCAATAATGGCTGGTCCCATCCCATCGATATCCATAGCCCCTCGTGAAGCAAAAAAGATCAGACTTTCTTTAAGGCGGGCCGGACAATTAATGTTCTCGCAGCGATAAGCCACTTCTCCATCCAGCCTCACTACTCCTCTGCCGCAGGCTGGACATTTTTCCGGCGGCCGGATGATTTTTTCTTCACCACTGCGCTGCTCAGGCAGAGATTTGATTATTTCGGGAATAATATCCCCGGCCTTATGAATCAAAACTCTATCCCCGATACGAATATCTTTTTCTCCCAGCAGGTCAAAATTGTGCATACTGGCCCGGCTTACCGTAGTACCAGCAATAAACACCGGCTCAAGTATGGCTGTAGGCGCTATGACACCAGTTCGGCCCACATTCATTGCCACATCCAGCAGACGGGTCTCCTTTGCTTCCGCCGGGAATTTATAAGCAATAGCCCAACGAGGACTTTTAGCGGTCTGTCCCATCAAAGATCGCCCGGCATAAGGGTTTAACTTCACCACTACCCCATCTATTTCATAGGGAAGATTATGTCTTTCCTCTGCTAATTCTCCCATTAATTCAAATACCTCATCCATAGCTTCGCAATGCCTGGCATAAGGATTAACCTTGAAGCCAAAATCCTTCAGAGTTTGCAGGGCCTCTTCCTGGCTCAGAACCTGCCTTCCTTCGATATATAATATATCGTAAATAAATGAAGCCAGGAACCTCTCCGCGGTAACCCGAGGATTTAACTGCCTTAAAGAACCTGCTGCAGCATTGCGTGGATTGGCAAAAGTTTTTTCGCCTTTCTCTTCCTTTTCGGTATTGATTCTCAGAAATTCCTTTTTGGGCATATAGACCTCACCTCGAACCTCCAGTCGGGGAACAGGAAATCGAAGTTTTAATGGGATAGTCTTTATGGTCTTGATATTGACGGTGACATCTTCTCCTAGCAGGCCATCCCCGCGAGTAGCAGCATTAATCAATATGCCGTCTTCATATACCAGTGCAATAGAAACACCATCTATTTTTAATTCTGCCATATACGAAACTTCATCCAGTTCTTTTTTCAAGCGCCGATCAAAGTCCCGCAAATCCTTATAGGAAAAAGCATTTTCCAGACTTAATAGTGGTATGCGATGGGCAATACTACTGAACTTTCCCAAGACCTGCCCACCCACTCTTTGGGTAGGCGAATCGCTGGTCAATAGCTCTGGATGGGCATCCTCCAGGTTCTGCAATTCCCTCATCAAGCGATCATATTCAGCATCACTTATCAGCGGGTCATCCAGAACATAATAGCGGTATTCATGCATTCTCAGCTCATCCCGTAGTTTTTCAATATCACTGACCGGCCAGCTCATCTTTACTCCCCTTACTATAATATTGAGCATTATTCATCAAGCAGCTGCTCCTGTCCATTTGATATTTTCTCCAAAGGAGCTATATCTAAACGCAGCATTCTTATTCCGGCCCGTTCGAAATCTATAACTGCCACCAGGTCATTTTCAGTAAGGCTGGTGATTATGCCGATTCCAAACTTCTTGTGTCTCACCTTGTCACCCTCGTAAAAAATATAAGATTCGATTACTTCTTCTTCCGGGACGTCCAGCAGTTCTTGCGGTATTTCTTTAACAAAGCGCGAAGCCGGGTTATTACGCTCATAGCCATAAAGGAGCCTGGATACGGCATTAGTTAAATACAAGCGATCCTTGGCCCGGGTTATCCCCACATAACATAATCTCCGCTCTTCTTCCATTTCCTCGGGAGTCTCGCTTCGATAGGAGGGAAAAACTCCTTCTTCCATACCGGTTAAAAACACCACGGGAAATTCCAGTCCTTTAGCCCCATGCAGGGTCATCAGGGACACTGCATCGGAATGGTCAGTATCATCCGTATCCTGTACCAGAGCTATTTCTGCCAGGAAGTCTTCCAGTCCTCCCCCCCCCGCCTGTCCGAATTCTACCGTCAGAGATCTTAATTCCTGGAGGTTCTCAATACGAGTCTGAGCATCTACCGCACTGTTTTTTAACAGGTCTTCCACATAAGCGGTCATGGTCATTACCTGATCCAGGATTTCAGCTACTGGCGCACCTGACTCTTCCAGACTAGCGAAATACTTAATCATCCCATAAAACTGCTCCAACTGCTCAAATTTCTTACGATTTATTCCCGGCATCGCGGAAGGATCGGCTAAGACCTCCAGTAAGGAAATGTTCTGTTCCTCTGCCATCTGTTTGATCTTTTCTACGGTTTTATCTCCTATCCCTCGCCGGGGTATATTGATAATCCGTTCAAAACTAAGCCGGTCATTATTATTACAGCTCAATTTTAAATAGGCAATTATATCCTTGACTTCTTTCCTTTCATAAAAGCGTCTGGCCCCAATAATTTTATAGGGTATATATCTGCGCAATAGCGCCTCTTCCATTAAACGCGATTGAGCATGAGTCCGGTAAAATATTGCACAGTCAGTGTAGGCCCGGCCTTCGCGATCAACCAGTTCGGCAACGGTATCAGCAATAAAAGCTGCTTCACCAAAACTATCCAGGGCACAGAACTGCACCAATTTCTCCCCATGGTCTCTATTGGTATAAAGCTTTTTATTTTCATGGCTGGGATTATTCCTGATAATAGCATTGGCCGCTTCCAGTATATAACCAGTAGAACGATAGTTTTGTTCGAGTTTAATAACCCGGGCATCGGGATAATCATTAAAGAAACGGGTAATGTTATACGGTTCTGCACCCCGCCAACTGTATATGGACTGATCCGGATCTCCTACAATGAACATATTACGATGCTTAAAAGCCAGTAGCTTGGCCCACAGATACTGTATATAGTTGGTATCCTGATATTCATCTATCATGATATATTTGAACCAGTTCTGATACTTTTCCAATATCTCAGGAAACTGCTGGAATAATTCAATACATAACAGAATAAGGTCCTCGAAATCAACTGCATTCAATTCTTTCATACGTTGCTGGTATATCCGGTATACTCGATAAAATTTCTCTCCTTTGTTGTAGGGCAGGTTTAATTCTGTAAAAAACTCCTGGGCGTCCTGTTTCTTGTTTTTTAATTGCTTGATGCGATACAGGATCTCTTCCCCTTTGGTTTCGTAATCGTCTTCTTCCTTCAGGATACTTTTAATCAGAGTCTTGCCTTCCGAATCGTCCATTATGGAAAAATTCTTATCATAACCTAAATTGGTGATATCCATTCTCAAAATACGGTAACAGGCGGCATGAAAAGTTTGTATCCACTGACCTCTATAATTGGGAATCATAGCTGATACCCGAGAACGCATTTCCTGAGCTGCTTTATTGGTAAAAGTTATGGACATGATGGAATCCGCTGCCACCCCATTCTCGATCAAATTGGCCACCCGGCTGGTCAAGACCCTGGTCTTACCGCTGCCGGCTCCGGCCAGAACCATGCACGGTCCTTCTTTGTGTAAAACCGCTTCTTGCTGCTCCTGGTTTAAACCAGCCATAATATCAGTCATTGTTTAACCACCTCGTATAATAAATAAAATAGCACATAAGGTACCCACCTTAATGCTTTAACCTCTTTATTGTATCACAGCTCTGTAAAACGAGTAGCTGTTTTGCCCGATAATCTATCCAGGCAGGCATGAAAATGCACTCAAAACTAAGGATAAGAGTTTTATTTTAAAGTGGGGCATGGTAGAGTTGAAGCATATATTTGACCAGAAGACATATAGAAAGCAGGAAAAATTATGAGAAATTCATATAAGCTGCTGATTTCCCTCTTAGTATTGATGGCCTTGCTATTTACTGCTGTAAATCTAAATAAATTGTCCTTTGCCGGCAGTGGCAGTCAGTTTTTTGATAGATTCTTTGAGGAAGAAGTGCACAATATACCATCCCCGGTTGAAAACATACCACTTGAACAGCGGCAGACCCGGGATCTGATTGTGATGGGGGCTAGAGCCGAGGCAGAGCAAGGGACGGTTTATGATGCTTCCTATAAGGTAATTGACTATCCGGGCGGAGACGTCGCAGTTGATCGGGGAGCCTGTACGGACGTGATAATTAGAGCTTTGCGCCATGCCGGTCTGGACCTGCAGCAGCTTATCCACGAAGACATGCTCCAGGACTTTCAGAGCTATCCTCAGAACTGGGGATTAAAGGCCAGTGATCCCAATATCGATCACCGCCGGGTACCCAACCAAATGGCCTTTATGTCTCGGCAGGGACGGACTCTGGTACTGGATCCGGTAAATGAACCCGAGCAATGGCACTGGGGGGACGTAGTGTACTGGCAATTCCCCAATGGAGACCAACACTGTGGAATAGTGAGTGACCGGGTCAATAAAAGTGGCATTCCCCTAGTTATACATAATGCCGGGATATGCACAGAAGAAGATGCTCTTCTGCGCTGGAAGATTATCGGGCATTATCGCTATCCGGCAGATTAATCGCTCGTTGAGCAGATACTCATGAGTATTATGATAGCATTGCCGGGCAGCAACCCATGTACTACATCTGGATTATGCCTGGCAGGCAGGCTGAGGGATAATCCTATGTTCAAAAATGATTTAATAGGGAAAGGGTCAATGAAATATGAAGATAGAAAAGATCGACCTGCATGGCCTGGCCTTAGAAGAAGCCCTGGAAAAAACCCGGGGTAATCTGAATTGGTGTCTGAGAAACGAGATAGATGTTCTGGATATCATTCATGGCAAAGGACATCACAGCAGCCGAAACTTTTCGGTTATCAAAAAGGAAATCCGGAAAATGCTGGATGATTCCACCGCGATAGCAGAAAATGCTTACAAGATAGTTCCGGGGGAATCAGAGCTGCCTATTGCTTTGACCTATGATGAAGGTCACACCCTGGTAGTAAAACGCGGTTTGGAAAGGCAATATATTGGCGGTAAAAAGCAGCAGGAGAAAAATCAGCTCATATACTCCAGTGAAGGCAAAAAGCAGCGCAAAGAACAAAAAACCATTAATGCTCAAAAAAGAAAAAAAACCAGATAAAGATTGAGTAGTGCCTGCTGTAGCTTGCACTAGCCATTCACAGCCACAAGCTTATAAAGGAGGCAGTAGATTATGGAAATAAAATGTGCGAACTGTGTATTTCACAAAGCTGCGGAAAAGAATCCCCGGAGCTTGAAAGCCCTGCTATGGCGTTGGCATACAAAAATCTGTCCGGGGTGGAAAGCTTATCAAAAACAACTCCGTTAACAGCAGGAACGCTGCTATTTGGCACTTTTAGAGGACTTCCCTCGTGAAATTCTGATCATTATAGCTAGAATTACTGCACCAAAAACGAATCCTGCCGCTACATCGCTGGCATAATGTACATTCAAATATATTCTGCTGAAGCCAATCAGTCCCACCAATACTACAAGTGCATAAGCCATTATTCTGGCAGATATCGTTGGCATTTTCAGCAGCAGCAAATAAGCAATAAACCCATAAAACACCACGGACAGCATGGCATGACCACTGGGAAAACTCATGCCGGAAGCGAGCGTCAATTGCTCACCAGACGGGCGCTCTCGCCCTACCAGAACTTTGATGAAATTCATAGCTGCCCAGCCTGCTATCAGGCCCACATCCAGTATTATACCCTGCTTGATATGGCCTTTAATGCACAGGAATACCAAACCCATAAAAGCCAGTAGTATGAAAGCGGCAGGAGATCCCAGATGGGTTATGGCTCGAAAAAATACATCCAGGGCCGGACTGCTGATTTCATTTATCCAAGTTTTTAAAAGATTATCTACATAGAATGGTCCATCCAGCATGGCAGCAGAATAAAACACGTCTCCTAACACCTCATTCATTTCAAGCATTTATATTTTATTTTAATCTGTACTCATTTATATTATAGAAGCCTATCGGCTTCCGCCATTATATCCTGTTTTTTCACTGCCAGGGGATAATAAATGGTCTAATCCCTGCATTATGGGGAGGTATTTATAATTTATATCACTTCCGGCCTAGGCTAGCAAAGGTCATGGGTATAGCACAGCAAAACTCCGGGCAAGAAAAGAACCCTTCCAGCCTGAGCTGAGATTTTATTATGCAGCATAAGTTCAGTGCATTTTACAGTCTGGCCAAAAGCAGTAAAATAAGAGGTAATCTAAACGTGAAGGAGTTGTCAGTCCATGTCCAAGGAATTAATCAATACCAGTTCTTCCCCCGCAGCCATCGGTCCTTATTCCCAGGCCATTAAAATTGGTACGTTCATATATACCAGCGGCCAAATCTCTCTTGACCAGGCAGGTAATATAGTCGGAGCAGATATTGCCGAACAGACTACTCAATGCCTCATTAATGCTCGAAATATTTTGGCAGCAGCGGGCAGTAATTTAGAAAAAGTAATTAAAACCACTGTGTTCCTGAATGATATGAACAACTTTGCTGCTATGAATGAGATATATGCCAGCTTTTTTAGCCATCCCTTTCCAGCCAGAAGCTGTATTGAGGTAGCTAGACTACCCAAAGATGTCATGGTGGAAATTGAAATGATAGCCAGCATATAGATTATAGCGACATCATGAAACTCCCGGCATAAAACATAAACCTGATTTTCTTATATCTTCAGCATCTAACGGCTTGGGATGCTTTTTGCGACTTTAATAACTTATTTTCTCATACTATAACAACCTGTAGCAAAAGATTAATTCTAACTTATGTTTTTTCATACTACTACAAGCTGTAGCGGAGAATTAATTCTCCGCTACAGCTTGGTTTACTTATTCTAGCATAGACCTTTTATCAGACCTGTATACCAGGCAGGCATAAGATTAAGGCAGTGCTTTACCTCTGCCATTTATTCCCGTTGTGTAGCCCTGCCTCATCCACTTTCATAATAACCTGGCCCTTCTGGGGCTTGGGCAAGAAGATCCAGCAGGTTATTTTAAAGCTGCCAAGCGGCGATCAACCTCCTGCCAGTTGACTATATTCCACCAGGCTGAAATAAATTCTCCCCGGCGGTTCTGGTATTTCAGATAATAGGCATGTTCCCATACATCTATGACCAGCAGCGCGCCTATTCCCCATTGAGTAAGGTTCTGGTGCTTTTCTGCCTGTAATATTTCCAGTTTTTGAAAGAGGGGGTTCCAACCCAGTACCGCCCAACCAGATCCTTCTACCGCAGCTGCTGCCGCGCTGAACTGTTTTTTGAAAGCATCGAAGCTGCCAAAATCCTTCTGTATCTGTTCCATCAGCGGTGCACTCGGTCCATCCTGTCCCGCCGGCGCCATATTTCCCCAGAATAAAGCATGCAATATATGGCCGGAACCATGAAAAGCCAGTTCCTTCTCCCAGTGCTTGATCAGGGAATAATCATCCTGTTGCCTAGCCTGGGCCAGTGCTTGTTCCGCCTTGTTCAAACCATCAACATACCCCTTGTGGTGCAAATCGTGGTGAATTCTCACTGTCTGTTCATCATAGTATGGTTCCAGGGCATTATAATCATAAGGTAAATCCGGCAATTTATGCTCCATGAGTAACACTCCTTTCGAATCAGTTGCACTTTATTATTCCTTAATTTTCAGGAAGTAATGCTGTGCAACTATCTCCATCAGCAAGGAAATCTATGGTAAAATTATAACATAGAATCCTTCCTGCCTCCACCCGCCATTATTGAAAGCAGTTTGTTTCTCGGGTTCCTTCAAGATTTCTAAACCTCCGATAAGCGGGCTATAGAATTTCATTTCCTCGATGCCATATTAGACATGGCAGAATTATATTAAAACAATAACGACAGCAAGAATGTAACATTATATTAAGGAGCACTGTGTATATAACGGAGCGAAACAGGCCATTCTATGGTTTTCAATGGTTTGGAAATCCCCCTGCAGCAGTTATGGGGTTGATGTTCATATTTCATCTGCATAGCAACTATTATTCCCGGGGCACATTAGCCTTGCCGATGATGATTGCGCCCAGTATAAGAACCGCCATGATAACAGTAAGGTTTAATATCCAGGGGTTCCTTTCGGTCCAGGGTATTGATGGGGCCTGGTAATCTGGATTAATCTTTTCCAAGCCTGGACTTATGGTCGACAAAACACTTTTATCTATCAGGTGAGCAAACCCGGCCAGATCATAGACCGGTTTTAATGACAATTGCTTAGCATACCATAACAGGTAAGTACCCTCTTTCATGTCCGCCAGTAAACGTGGGAACGAGCCATTCACAACAACTTCAGCCACCTCCAGAGGTGGGCTGCTGCCATTATTAATTTCCAGTTTTAGATATCGATCCGCACTTCCATTAACACTTAGGCTGTTTTGCAGCGCTTCATAGTCGGACCAGTTAAAGTGAAAGACTTCTCCTGCTGAGCTTAACTCCCTCCACCCTTCCCTATCATTACTGGAGTAAACTCTTACTATCCGCTGGTAGTTCCTAGCGTTGACCTGCAGCTGAATATTCTGAACGAAACACCCTTTTACACCCAGATCGATTATTATCCGGCTTATCCCGTCATGTGTATCATCTTCTCTGGCAATTACTGAGCTGGAAAGTTCTTGAAAGGTGTTGGACGCAGCAGAACGAAAACTAACTTCAGCTCCCTTTATGATGATAGCAGGACCTGCAGTCGCACTAATCCTTAAACGCAGATAGCGGGAACTGGAAGCAGGATAGCTTATGTCATCTTTTTCATACTCCGGTTTAACCGTAAATATCTTATCCCGGGCAACAAAATTCCAGCTTTTATTATCAGCACTGCTTTCAATTTGCACCTCGCAGTAAAAATCGCTCTCAGAATCGATATCCAGCACTGCTTTATTATGCAGCTGTCCTGAATTGTGCATATCCAGGGTTAGCAGATACTCATTACCATCCAGCATTTGATCAATCATTTCTGCATCTATATATTTTTCTTGCGCCGGCGAATAAGGAGTCAGTTGATACGGTATTTCTTCCTTTTCCACGGTACTCAACCTGATGTCGGCCAGGTCATTCCTGGTTCGCTTCAACACTTCCGCGTCCAGATTGATATAAGCAAAGCCGTTCTCAGCCACTGTCACTTCTTTATAATATTGATAGGCCGATAAATCCTCAACGGCATAAAGCGGCCAACTGGCCAGGCAAAATGTCAAGGTTAATAAGAGAATACCTATTTTTCTCATAACTCCGCTTCCTTTTTTTCTTTTTTCTGATACGCAAAAGAAACTGCCACCAGTACAGCTCCTACTACCGTCAAAATAATAATACGAAAAACCATGGGCATATAGCTCAGATCATTAAACATTATTTTAAGGGTAGTGACAGCAAAAAGAGCCAGCGCTAAGAACCTGACTATTTCCATATCTTTTACCATACCCCATAGTATTAATATCACGGCCAGCAGTATCCAGGATAAGGATATAACGAAATCCACTGAGTAATCAAGGTGGAAGTATTGAAGCATATTGTCTACTTCCCAGCTTAAATATACTAGAGACAGGATTACAGCTATTATGGCTGCCCCCCACCTTAAAACCGATCTTGTTTTGGATTCAGAAGACGGGTAGAAGATGTAAGCAGCCAGGATAAAGCCGCCAATTGCCAAGATGGCATCCAGGGAATGGTAGTTGAAAAGCGGAACCGGCAGTTCAGCAAAATAAGGTCTGAAAGCTGCGCTTGGTGTAAGCAGAGCCAAAAGCCCCAAGCCTGATATCAAGACCATTTTATTGTCCACCTTAAACCCGATAAACATCAATACCATAGCCTCTGTCAACCAGGCTGCAGTAACCCAGTGTTCATTAAACTGCAGGGGAATAGCGATGGTCAGAAAAACCAGACCCATTCCCAGCAATGAAAGAAATAGCAGTCTATCCCCCAGCTTTTTGCCTTGCAAACCCATGGCTACAGCTAAATACAGCGCGGCCAGCATCACAGCCATGATGCCCATCCACTCCTGATAATATGGGTTCAAATTGGCATAGCTGGCTCCAAAAAAGAAGCCAGCATTGAGAATCAAAATAAGTATATCCCCAAAAGTGCTAGCTTTTTGGTGGCGAACATTATAAAAGAAAGCCAGTGCTCCAAAAACAATAAAATATATTATTAGAAACGATTGGTTGGTCCATATACTCCCGCCATTTTCAATCCCGAACCTGGTCGAATTCACGATATATACCAGAGCCGTCCCCAAAAAAGCCAGACTATTTAAACTGCGCCAGTTCTTATAATAAGCCAGATACAGAACCCCTAAATCCAATATACTAATATATAAAAGCAGGGTCAGCAAGTCGATTCCTCTCTGACTTCCGATCAGGAAAGGAGCCAGGACACCGCCCAGGACAGCAATTATGGCCAACCCCAGGGCATCCTGCCTCCTGGACAGCAGGCCACCAGTCAGGGTGGTAATGATTAGCAGGGTGAAGGCAGTATATGAGGAAATCAATTGATAATAATTAACGGCAGCAAAAGTACTCAGATAAATGATACCTATACCCCCGCCAGACAATCCCTGAGAGAAGTATTTATACCCACGGCGCATGGTAATATCTCCAGCAACAAGAAATGACAGTCCAGCCAGGAAACCAATCACCACTCGGCCCAGCTCACCAATCCAACCATTATCAAAGGAATACTTGAGAAAATATCCTACCGCAAACAGCAGCACAATGATACCCACCCGGTTTAGGAGATTCTTTCCAATCAGCATTTCCAGACCATCATTAAAAAGTTTTTTCTTTGATATTCCAGCCTGAGCCGACGGAGAATTATTCATAGATTGGGTGGGAGTGCCTGCTAAGCCGGAAGACCTCTTATTAATGCCGTCCAGAGGCAAGGCCTGCTTCTGCAGGTTGTTTATATTGGACACCATTTTCTCCAGTCTATCCAACCTTTTTTTTATATCTTCCATTTCCTCTAGTAATCTTTCTCTCTCATCCATAGCATACATCCCCCCACGAAACACCTAAAACTATCATTATATGTTGATTATATCACTATTATGCATAATAAGAGATCGGGCATTAACTGACTTATTCCTAAGTGTACTCGGATAATAATTAAATAAGTAAAGGCCCGACCCAAAATATCAAATCCAGCACTTAGCAACGATGAAGATGTTTTAGCCTGAAACAAGCAAGTGACTCTTGTTACTACAGTAGGGTCTATGCTACAATTTCGGATAGTTTGGTAAGATAGAAGAAAGCCGAGGAGG
>CAZHHJ010000019.1:0-25412 GCA_964531295.1 uncultured Syntrophomonas sp. | reverse complement strand
AGCACATTATGGTGGCCCGCAGCCGCTACCTGTAGAGCCCGCTTGGCAATATCCTGCCCTTTGACATCGGCAAAATCAAATATTTTGCTCTCAGTAGTTAGTTGTTCCATATTTTTAACCTTTACCAAAGGCAATTCTCCGCTGGAAGTCATGAAGTCAACCGCTTCCTTAAGATTAGAAACGGTATAGGACCGTACTTCTTGCACCAGGGCTGCTTCGCCAGCATTCTCGGCCGGCACAATAAAGTCAATCGGTCCCTGGAAATTCGCTAGTTCCAGAGCCATAGGCAAGACTCCGGCTATCTTCTGCAACTCACCATACAGGGAAAGCTCACCCGCCATAAAACAGGAGTCGCTTAAGTCAGTCTCAATCTGACCAGAGGCCAGTAGTATACCCAGGGCAATAGGCAAATCGAAATGAGTGCCCTCCTTCTTCATGTCAGCCGGTGAGAGATTAATTACAATCCTGCGATTGGGAAATTCAAAGCCGGTATTTTTAATGGCCGAACGTACCCTCTCACGAGCTTCTTTTACTGAAGTAGAAGCCAAGCCCACAATCTCAACGGCGGGCAAACCGCCCTGAACATCTATTTCAACTCTAACTGCTACCGCGTCAACCCCGGATAAAACCATAGAATTTAATTTAGCCAGCATAAACAACCCAACTCCCCAAGCGTATATACATAAATTAACTCAAGTGGGTTAAAATTACAAGGGGATCCAGGGCCACATTAACAAACTTCTTTAGCTTACTTTATTGCGCTCTTTCAAAATATTCTTTTAGTCAGTGATTATGCTTAAGAAGATAAAAAATTGCTTCTCGCAATTTCGTCTTATCAGATGTTTGTGATAAAGTGACATCATACCATAAAAGGGAGGCCGTATTATGATGGATATATTAAGCAGGCGGAGGAGTATTCGTAAATATAAAGAGGATAAAATTGAGCCGGAAAAGATCGAACAATTGATAAAGGCAGCCCTCCTGGCACCATCTTCACGAAATCTAAAACCATGGGAATTTATTGTGGTAGATGATAGAGACCTGCTGAAAAAACTGGCTGAAAGCAAGCAACATGGTTCTTCTTTTCTTAAAGGGGCAGCTCTGGCGATTGTGGTTCTGGCCGACCCGCAGAAATGTGACGTCTGGATAGAAGATGCTTCTATTGTTTCAATCATTTTGCATCTGACGGCAGAATCAATAGGTCTGGGCTCATGCTGGATTCAAATCAGAGCCCGGCAGCATGATGATCATCAAAGCGCCGAGGACTATGTAAAAGATTTGTTGAAGATTCCAGCTACCTATAAGGTTGAATCGATTATATCTGTAGGTTATCCTGCGGAACAAAAAACACTTAATAATGAAAGTGAATTACAATACAGCAAGGTTTATCTGAATGCTCATGGCATACCCTGCTCATAATGTTGTTAGAGACATATGATATCGATATGTCAGGCCGTAATATTAAAAAAACCGGACCATTATGGTTTGGATAGCCACGATAATAAAAATGATAATAAGGCCGATCCACCAAATTTTCCATATTATACTTAAGTTGTGTTTTCGTTTCGCCATCTTTTCTTGCATTTCTTTTTCATTCATTTTGTCTATCTTTTTTTGCCGTTCTATTTCCTTCTGGATTTTCCTGTCTTTTTTCAAAATTATCACCTCGAATATACTATTCTTCCCAGAGGGTGGATTTCCTCTATGCCGGGGGAAATCTAGCAGGGAAGGAAATCATTGCAGAGCAGATTAATATCTGAACAGGAAGATGGGCTACCTGACATTCAAAGCCTGGAATGAAGTCAGGGGATGCGATTCCAACCCCGTAATCCCCAAAAGTTGACAGGAAGGACCGTCTCCGGCGTCAAATTTTACCACCTTATTAGCGATTTTTATTGTTTTTGTCGCAAAGCATTTATTTGTATAATTTCGCCTTCTCTTTGGCAATATATGATTGTCGGAAAAGAATACTATTATTAATTAAAGAAGGGAGTTTTTTTATGAGTGGAAGCTGGATAGGAACAATTGTCCGATTCGTGGTCTCAGCCATAGTATTACTGTTAGTCGCTTATTTAGTGCCCGGAATAAAAGTAGCAGGCTTTACCGGGGCAATTCTGGCCGCACTGGTTATAGCCGGCATCGGTTATCTGGTAGAGATGGGGTTCGGTGCTCGAATTTCTCCTCGTTCGCGTGGACTCGTAGGATTTATTACCGCCGCGATAGTTATCTACCTGGCGCAGTTTATTATTCCTAACTATCTCTCCGTGTCTTTAATTGGAAGCCTGCTGGCAGCCTTGGTGATAGGGTTGGTAGATGCCTTTGTTCCAACCGAGTTGCGCTAAGAAGCTTCTATGTGCCGATCATAATTTTAACGAGTAAAGAACTTAGAAATATGTCCATACAGAAATACTATATTTCTCTATGGACTTTTTCTAATAATGTCCATCTTTGACCAGGGGGTAAATATGATTATTTGGGCAAATACGGCCACTTCGGCTAGGGATGCTGGCAAAATCATATTACTTTATTGTTTCTGCAGAAGCCCATTCAGCGCCCGTTTGCTCTTCATCGTTAAGGTGTTTATGGAAAATTAAACATTGCTTATATGAAGAATTACAAGTAAAATATATAGCGAATATAGTAGGCAGGCGATTGGCAGCTGTTCAATCCAGCTAATGGATAAGGGAGATAAGCATATGTTTGGATTTATAGGTAACATAGGACCCTGGGAAATGATATTTATTTTATTAGTTGCTTTGATTGTGGTAGGGCCGGGCAAACTGCCGGAAGTTGCTAAAGGTGTAGGTAAAGCCGCCCGAGAATTCAAAAAAGCGTCCAGCGGGTTTCAAAAAGAAATAAATGACGTGATGAAGTTTGATGATGACAAACCAAACACGATAAAGAAAGAATATGAGGCTATTGTCAATACTGGGAAGGAAACTGCGGTGCAAAAGGATGAACCTGCAGTTGCTGGGCCAGTAGTTGAAGGGCCTGCAGGTGGGGGAAAAACTAAAGTCGAGGCAGACAATGAAGTTAAAGACAGCAACCAGGTATAATTGCTCCAGGTAGCTTAAAGGCTAATAAATCATACAGTTGAATGCTCTTATCTAGAGAGGTGGAGGGAAAGGCCCGATGAAGCCCGGCAACCGCCTATTGAGGTAAGGTGCCAATTCCTGCAGGATAATCCTGGAAGATGAGAGGGGGAAACAGTCCATGGACCCTCTCATTGGAGGGTTCTTGTTTTGCATTTAGCTGGCCCAGAAACAGGGGGGATAATAATGACTATTAAGGATATTAATACGCTATTAAAAGACAGAATTTTGGTGTTGGATGGAGCAATGGGAACCATGCTCCAGAATCAAGGCCTGCAACCTGGCCAATGCCCGGAACTGTTTGGTATAGAGAACCCGAAGGTGCTGGCCGAAATACACTACCAGTACGTACAGGCTGGTTCCGATATTATTCAGACCAATACTTTTGGCGGCAACCGCTGTAAACTGGCTGAATTCGGGCTGGCTGAGCGAGTTGAGGAGATAAATGCTGGAGCGGTTAAGATAGCCCGGCAGGGAGCCGGGGCGAAAGCGCTGATCGCTGCTTCGATAGGCCCCACCGGGAAACTGCTTTACCCCATGGGGGATGTGGATTTTGATTACTTATATCAGGTGTTTTCGGAACAGATATTGGCTTGTGAAAAGGCCGGGGCGGACCTGATCTCCATAGAAACTATGGCGGATATTGGTGAGATGAGGGCTGCACTTATTGCTGCCCGACAGAATTCCCGCCTGCCGGTCATAGCTCATATGACCTTTGAGAACAGCGGCCGGACCATGATGGGAACTGATCCGCTTACAGCTCTGATTATTCTGGAGGCCCTGCAGCCGCTGGCCATAGGTGCCAACTGTTCCGGCGGTTCTAGAGAACTTCTGCCGATCATAGAGGAGATGGGCCGGTATTCCAGTATATTCCTGTCGGTTGAGCCTAATGCGGGTTTGCCCCAGCTGATTAACGGACAGACCGTTTTTCCTGATTCCCCGGAGGAGATGGCAGAATATGCGCTTAAACTGAGGGATGCAGGCGCTAATATCATAGGTGGATGCTGTGGCAGTACACCATACCATATACAGGCCATAGCCAGGGTGGTTAAAGGACTTACTCCAGCCCTTAGGAGCGGGAAAATTCTTAGCGCATTTGCTTCCCGCAGCCATCATGTGATAATGGGCGAAGATCAGCCCCTGGCTTTCATTGGAGAACGTATCAACCCCACCGCCCGTAAAAAGCTGGCTCAGGACATAAAAGAAGGCAGTATGCAGATGGTAGTAGAAGAGGCCCGAAAACAGCTGGATAGTGGAGCAGCTATTCTTGACATCAACATGGGAGTTCCTGGTATAGATGAAGCTGCGGCCATGAAAAAGGCGGTCATAGATATCCAGGCGGCAGTTGATGGGCCTATTTCCATCGATTCGGTGAACTCGGAAGCGGTAGAAGAAGGACTGAAAAATTTTGTGGGACGGGCTTTGATTAACTCAACTACCGGGGAAGAAAAGCACCTTCGGGTTATACTGCCCCTGGCCAAAAAATACGGGGCCGCAGTCCTGGGCTTGTGTCTAGATGAAAGCGGCATACCTGATAAAGCAGAGGACAGAGTTAAAATAGCTCGTAAGATTTACCATAAGGCCCTGCAGTATGGACTGCGAGATGAAGATATCTATATTGACTGTCTGGTTAAAACTGCCAGTGCTGAGCAGGGCCAGGTGATGGAAACTATAAAAGCTCTGCAGTCCATTAAAAGGGAATTGCCGGTCAGGACAGTGCTGGGTATCAGCAATGTTTCCCATGGCTTACCAGCCCGGGAGATTTTAACCTCTGCTTATCTGGCCATGGCCTGGGCAGCGGGCTTGGATTTACCTATTATTAACCCTTTTGATGAAAAAGTAATGGATATTACCCGGGCAGCGGCAGTGCTGCTTAATCGTGATATTAATTGCACCGGGTATATTGAAAGGTATAAAGACTATAAATCAGGAGGTATCATCAATACCGGGCTACCAAGACACCCGGTGTGCTCGATGTGCAACATACCACACTTGGTGGCGGGAAAAATCATTAGGACTGATATTCCTGAGGACTGGGCAGGTACGGAAAAACCACCCGATTCAAGTATCGGTTCGCTTCTGCAAGAGGCAGTTCTCAAAGGAGATCGAGATAATATCGAGTCCCTGCTGGAGCAGGCTCTGTTTGAAGAAAAGATTGATCCTTTGCAGCTGGTAAATACTTATCTTATTCCAGGAATTGAAAAGGCCGGGCAGTTATATGATGAAAAAAAGTATTTTCTGCCCCAGTTGATGATGGCGGCTGAGACTATGAAAAAAGCTTTTGCTTTTGTTAAACCTCATTTGCAGGGGGATGAAGGGAAAAGCAGCGGAGTGATCGTTATGGCGACAGTAGAAGGAGACATACATGATATCGGTAAAAATATTGTATGTGTGCTGTTAGAAAATTACGGCTTTAAAGTGATAGACTTGGGGAAAGATGTGAAAGCAGCGGATGTCTTGAATATGGCTATAGAGCACCAGGCGGATATCATTGGCTTAAGTGCTTTGATGACCACCACCATGCCTCGCATGAAAGAAGTTATCAGTGGAGTCAAGGAAAAAGGGCTTAAATGCCGGGTTATTGTCGGCGGAGCGGTCTTGAATCAGGATTATGCTGATCAGATTGGGGCTGATGGATACGGGGAAGATGCTCGTAAAGCAGTATTAGTCGCCCAGAGCCTATTGAAGCTGTATTAATTAGGCATCAACTTAGAAAAAGATAAATATCACTGCAGATAGATTCCGATAAATATTTTGAAACAACAATTAAAGTCAGGGAGGCAAACATGTCATATAAAAAGAGTTATGAAGAAATAAATGAAAAAATAAGAAAAGGCGAAGCAATAGTTGTTACTGCTGAAGAAGTAATAGATATTGTGGAGGAAAAGGGATATGCTCAGGCAGCTCGGGAGATCGATGTTGTTACCACCGGCACCTTCGGCCCGATGTGTTCTTCGGGGGCCTTTATAAATTTTGGTCATTCCAACCCTCGTATCAAAATGAAAAAAGTATGGTTGAATGGAGTAGAGGCTTACACTGGGATGGCGGCAGTGGATGCTTATATAGGTGCCGGACAGCTTCCTGAATCCGATCCGGAAAACAAAGTCTACCCGGGCCGGTTCACTTATGGCGGGGGGCACGTTATACAGGACCTGGTAGCAGGTAAAGAAATAAGATTGGAAGCTATTGCTTATGGTACAGATTGTTATCCCAATCGCAGCCTGGAAACTATTATTACCCTGGATGATGTAAACGAAGCCTTTATGTTTAATCCCCGCAACGCTTATCAAAACTATAACTGCGCGGTAAATTTAGGTGATCGGCCTCTTTATACTTACATGGGTATCTTAAAACCGAAACTGGGTAATGCGGCTTATTCAACTTCCGGGCAGTTGAGCCCATTGTTGAATGACCCCCATTATAAGACTATTGGGATAGGCACCAGGATATTCCTGGGGGGCGGTATTGGCTATATAGCATGGAATGGGACCCAGCACCATCCTAATGTATTGAGGGGCGAAAATGGAGTCCCCAAAACTCCGGCCGGAACTCTTTCCGTCATTGGTGACCTTAAACAGATGGATCCCAACTGGCTGGTAGGCCTCAGTTATGTTGGTTATGGGGCCACCATGGCCATCGGGATAGGTATTCCTATACCCATTCTGGATGAAGAGATTCTGCATTATACCACAGTTAAAGATGAGGATATATACTGCCCCATAGTGGACTTTTTTGAAGGTTATCCATATAAAAAGGATATAGACCTGGGATTTGCCAACTTCAAGGAACTGAAAAGCGGCAAGATTACCGTTAACGGCAAACAAGTGGTCACTACCTCGCAATCTAGTTATCCTCGGGCCAGAAAAATTGCCGCGACATTAAAAGAATGGATTAAGGCAGGAAAATTTGAAATTAGCCAGCCGGTACAAATGCTGCCCGGGGCCGACTCCAACATCGATTTTAAATCGATACCTGACCGGCACCCTACTAACGGGATAGTCTTTAATTCCAGGATGGGAGGAAACAAGTATGAAAAATAGAATCGTCTTATACTTTTCTGCTGCTCAATCAGAACAGCCCATAATATACCAACTGGTAAAAGAATACGACCTGGTCGTAAATATATTAAAAGCCAATATTAATCCGCAAAAAGAAGGATTTCTGGTGATGGAACTTACCGGTGAAAAGGGGAATTATGATTCAGGCCTCAAATACCTGGGCAATCTGGGGGTAGCCTGTGAGTCATTGAGCGAAACCGTAGTGTGGAACGAAGCATTGTGTATACAGTGCGGAGCCTGTGCATCGTTTTGTCCTACCGAGGCCTTAGCCATGGATAGAGAAAGCATGGAGATATCCTTTGATAATTCCAAATGCGTGGTCTGCGGTATGTGTCTGGAATGTTGTCCCACCCGGGCCATCAAACTTCATTTTGATATCAAGGAGGCTGTATAAAATTATACATGGATAACAAAGAGCAGCGGGATCATGTGTTCCGGCACTACCGGGCCATGCATGAGGGGGCCAACCTTAAGTACTATAAAATAAACATTTTAGAAAGTGATCTGGCTATCGGTGTAGACGAGAAGAGCTATACCGATAGCCTTGTGTCATTATCCTATCAAGAACTGAGCCACATAAGGGCCGATTTGGAGGATTATATTAAATTGCAGCCAGAATTCCGGACTTCCCTGGCACCCCTGCCATTACTGCCTGCTGCTCCAGAAATAGTGCGCCGCATGTGCCGGGCTGCTTGGGCAGCTGGGGTAGGGCCAATGGCAGCCGTCGCTGGTGCCATATCCGAGCTGATAGGGGAAAGGCTGCTGCAAAGCTGCAGGGAAGTGCTAGTGGAGAATGGCGGAGATATTTTTCTCAAATCGGAATCAGAGCGGATTATTGCGGTCTTTGCCGGGCAATCAAAATTTACCTATAAAATAGGGATTCGGGTGTCGGCTCACGAAACTCCACTAGGTATTTGCACCTCTTCAGGAACAGTTGGCCCAAGTTTGAGTTTTGGAAAGGCAGATGCGGTAGTAATCAAGGGTACTACTGCTGCCCTAGCCGATGCCGTAGCAACTGCAGCTGCAAACCGGGTCAAAACAGAACGGGATTTGATGAAAGCAGTAGAGTTTGTTAAAGTTATAGCGGGGATTACAGGTATTCTAGCTATTAAAGATGATAAAATGGCGGCCTGGGGCAGTATTGAGATAGTACCCGTAGACAGGAGGCGGTAAGGTTGAAAGTGGTTAATAACATATTGGAACTGATTGGCGAAACACCAGTAATAAAACTGAGTCCGGAGCATGAGCAGGGTGGAGCAGAAGTATATGTTAAGCTGGAAGGTTTCAACCCTGGAGGCAGCATTAAAGATCGTCCCGGCCTCTATATGATTGAAAAAGCTGAGCAGGAGGGGCTGCTTAAACCGGGTTCTATTATTATCGAAGCTACCAGCGGTAACACCGGAATAGGCCTGGCTATGGCTGCGGCTATCAAGGGCTATCCCCTGCTAATTGTTATGCCAGAGAACATGAGTGATGAACGCCAGAAGATTCTCCGGGCGTACGGAGCCAGGCTAGTCTTGACCCCGGCGGCTGATGGCATACCCGGGGCAGTGGGGAAAGCACAAAAGATGGCTCTGGAGGATAGCAGGTACTTCGCGGTTAAGCAGTTTGAGAACCAGGCCAACGCGGAAAGTCATGAGAGATCAACCGCCCTGGAAATATATGAGCAGATGGATGGGCAGTTGGATGCCCTAGTATGTGGTGTGGGAAGCGGGGGTACTATAAGTGGAATCGCCCGGGTCTTGAAAGAGAAAATACCGGGTATCGAAATAGTAGCGGTTGAACCTGCGGAATCGGCGGTTTTAAGCGGCAAGCCCGCCGGGGCTCATAAAATTCAAGGAATTGGGGCAGGATTTGTTCCCCCAGTGTTGAATTTAAAAATGGTTGACAGTATTTTCCCGGTCGAGAGCGATATTGCTATACAAACCTGCCGGAAAGTTGCAGCTAAGGATGCCCTGCTCCTGGGCATATCTTCCGGGGCCGCCATATATGCTGCATTTCAGCTTGGCCAGAGGATGGGTAAAGGAGCTAAAATAATGGCCATTGCAGCAGATGGGGCTGACAAATACATGTCAACTGAATTGTTTGATTGAGATGGGGGGACTATGAGATGGACGCGGAAGCTAAAGTCAGTTTTCTGCTTGACTGGCTCCAGCAGAAGGTAAAAGAAGCCGGTTTATCTGGGCTAGTGATTGGTTTGAGCGGTGGTGTGGATTCAGCTGTGGCAGCAGTCATTGCCAAGCAGGCCTTTCCAGACAACTGTATGGCCTTGATAATGCCTTGTGCAAGCCAGGTTTCAGACTTAATGCACGGCCAACTCCTGGCGGAGGAATTCAAAATACCGTATCGGGTAGTCGACCTGGATAACGTCTATAACCTGCTGGTAACCCATTTTGAATCTTATATACGACTGGAAGGTGAGCAAGGTCGGCTTCTAAGGGCTAATTTAAAACCCCGTCTTAGAATGATAGCTCTTTATTATTCTGCCCAGGCCAGAAACTATATGGTCCTGGGCACCAGCAATAGAAGCGAACTCTGTATTGGTTATTCTACCAAATATGGTGATAATGCGGTGGACTTGCAAGTATTAGGGGATTTAACCAAAAAAGAAGTATATGAAATAGCCCGTTACTTAAAAATACCGCAGTTTATTATTGATAAAACACCTTCCGGAGGATTGTGGGAAGGGCAGACCGATGAAGGGGAAATGGGCTTCACGTATGATGAATTGGACCGCTACCTTAGCGGTGAACGACAGGAAATACCAAACATTGAACGCATAGAATCTATGATAAGAGCGGGTGAGCATAAGCGGAAAATGCCTGAAATTGCACGGATACCCAGAAATAGAACCTTTGAATAAAATAGCGGAGGCGATGAAATTGGACCCCAGGCAGCGCAGAGTATTAATAAGGATTTTTGCTTTCCTCCTGCTTTTCGTTTATGTAGGTTATTTTGCTTACAAAATGCTGCCCCGTTTAGATTTTGGGGTAATCATGCTTTTCTTTGCGGTCTTTCTTACCTGGACCTTATTGTCGGAAACCCTAGTCTATCAAGCTCCAGACGCATATGTGATTGATGACGATGACCGTAGAACCTTCCTCTATCTCCAGTTATCATTTTTTATAGCTCTGTTTTATTCAGCCATAGACTTTGCCGGCCCTCATTATACAAGAATGTTTAATCTGGAACCGTGGGTGATAATTTTTGGTTTTATACTATTCTTGCTATCCTGTCCTATAAGGTGGATGGCTTTTAAGAAAATCGGAAAATATTTTAACCACCGGGTGGCAGTGTACGAAGGGCATCGCCTAGTCACTACCGGAATATATGCCAGGATACGTCACCCCATATACCTGGGGAACTTGCTGAGTTTTCTGGCGGTACCTTTGATATTCAGCTCTTGGGGAGGATTATTGATAATATTTCTTACTACCTTACCGGCTTTGATGTACCGGATTAAAGTAGAAGAAGAATTTTTACTCCAGCATTTTAAAGATGAATACAAAAAATATCGGGAAGAAACCCCCGGAATGATCCCTATAAGAACTAATTGATAGGAGGTTGGTAATATATGTCAGGGCATTCTAAATGGTCGACTATCAAGCACAAGAAGGCTCGTTCGGACGAAAAAAGAGGCAAGGAATTTACAAAACTGGCCAAGGAAATTACTATAGCGGTTAAAACTGGCGGCGGAGGTGATCCCGAGGCTAATTCCAAACTCAAGCTGGCCATTCAAAAAGCCAAAGCTATCAATATGCCCAATGAAAACATAACCCGCGCGCTTAAGAAGGGAACCGGAGAACTGGATAGTGAAATTTTTGAAGAAATCATATATGAAGGATATGCTCCAGCTGGGGTAGCGGTTATGCTGGAGATTGCTACCGATAACAGGAATCGAACTGCTCCGGATATAAGACATTACTTTTCCAAGCATAATGGAAACATGGGTGAGACCGGTTGCGTGAGCTGGATGTTCAAACGGGTAGGGTATATGAGCATAAGCAAGGAAGGCTTGCCAATGGATGAAGATGGGTTGATGATGCTGGCTTTAGAATCTGGAGCCGAAGACTTTAAAGACGAAGGGGACTGTTATGAAGTCATTAGCTCACCTGATAACTTCATGGAGGTTAAAGAGGCTCTGGAAAAAGAAGGGATAATGTCCCAGGAGGCTGACTTGATCATGATGCCAGAAACGACTGTCGATATCAATGATGAGGATACTGCTGCCAAAGTAATAAGACTAATTGATCTATTCGAAGACCATGATGATGTGCAGCGGGTTTATACTAACATGAACATAGCAGATGAAATACTGGAAAAACTGAGCTGAGCACAATGAGGTAAGGTAGAGCCGAGCAGATTATAGGCTGATCAGTCATGGATTTAGCCGGGATGCATCCCGGCTTTGTGCTTTTTGAGGGCGAGAAATGGGAAAAAGCACGAAATCTCTTAAACCCATCAAAAAATACATTGTCAGGCTCTAAGAATGGTGGTATAATGTCCGAGTGCGGAAGAATGATATCCGCCTGAAGCGGACGGAGGTATTTTCATGTCAGCACATAAAAAATTTTATATGGTAAGAGAAGATATTCTTCCAGATTCTATCCGCAAGACAGCAGAAGCCAAGGAGTTGCTGGTCAGAGGAGAAGTCCTTAATATACAGGAAGCTGTTGATGGGGTCGGTATCGCTAGGAGCACCTATTATAAATATAAAGATGGCGTTTTTGCCATTTTTGATGCGCAAAGCATGGAAATAGTGAATATCTCTCTGTTTCTAAAGCATGTGCCGGGAGTATTATCAACTGTATTAAACAATATTGCCAGGATGAATGGCAATATTTTAACTATAAATCAGAACCTGCCCATGCATGGAAGAGCTTATTTGACCATATCCATAAGTGTGGAAGAAATGGCCTTATCGGTGGATGAACTCTTGAAAAATTTGGCCAGTTTGGATGGTGTGCTCGGGGTAGAAGTAGTGGGAAAAAGTTGATGCAGGAGGAGAAGTTATGATTAAAGTAGGATTGCTAGGCTGTGGGACGGTTGGTTCAGGAGTAGTTGAACTGCTTAATAATAATGCTGAAATTATATCCCTTAGGACAGGGGATGAAATTGTCCTGACAAAAATTCTGGATAAGGATCGGGATAAGTGCCTGGCTCTGGGTATAGATGAAGCCAGAATAACTGAGAACTTCGAGGATATATTACAGGACGATGAGATTGATATTGTGGTGGAGCTGATAGGTGGGATCGAACCGGCTATGACTATGATTACCCAGGCTATGCAGCAAGGCAAGCATATTGTTACTGCCAATAAAGATCTTATTGCGGAAAAAGGCCAAGAGCTTTTTGACATGGCTAAAGCTAATCAGGTCGACTTTTATTTTGAAGCCAGTGTAGCCGGGGGTATTCCGATTATTTATCCGTTAAAACAATCTCTGGCTGGTAATAAAATTAAAGAAGTTATCGGTATATTGAATGGCACCACTAATTATATTCTCAGCAAAATGAGTGAAGAAGGCCGACCGTTTGAGGAAATGCTGGCCGAAGCTCAGCAGTTGGGATATGCAGAAGCTGACCCCACTTCCGATATAGAAGGATTAGATGCTGGCCGGAAAATTGCCATTTTATCATCCATAGCCTTTAACAGCCGGGTTACTTTTGATGATGTATATGTTGAGGGTATAAGCAAAGTTACCCCCAGTGATATTCAATTTGCCCGTGATCTGGGCTATGTAATAAAGCTGCTGGCGATAGCCAAGCAGGATGAGGATGGTTCCATTCAGGCGCGTGTACATCCGGCATTTTTACCCCTGAGCCACCCGCTGGCAGCAGTTAACGATGTTTACAATGCAGTTTTCATTACCGGGGACGCAGTGGGGGAAATCATGCATTATGGACGGGGAGCGGGAAAACTTCCTACCGCCAGCTCGGTGGTGGGGGATATTATAGACATAGGAAGAAATATTCTCCACCAGTCCTGCGGGCGCATCAGCTGTACCTGCTATGAAGATAAAAAAATACTGGATATAACCCAGCTGCAGGCCCAATTTTACATCCGCATGACGGTCAAGGATCGACCTGGAGTTCTGGCCGGTATCGCTGGGGTTTTTGGTAGTAACAACGTCAGTCTGGCTACGGTTTTCCAGACTACCCATGGCGGGGAAATGGCGGAATTGATCCTGATTACTCATGAAGTAGAAGAGCGGGATTTAAACGATTCACTGGCTGTTTTACAGGGAATGCATATAGTTGGCAACATAGATAATGTAATCCGCTTGGAAGGTATACATCGGGCTCTATAGCAGTATTTTCTTAGTGCAGGAGGAACAATGGTAAGAGTAAGAGCACCAGCCACTACTGCCAACCTGGGCCCCGGGTTTGATGCTCTGGGTATGGCCCTGGAACTATACCTACGGGTCGAAGCTGAATTTAGCGGGGGTGGCATCGAAATTGTCTTCAGTGGCATAAGGGACAGATCTATTATGGAAAGCCCGCAGGAAAACCTGTTGTATAAAGCCATGAAGTTAGTATTCAGGCAGGCTGAATTTAAACCAGCCGGGCTGTATATGGAAATTGACAATGATATACCAATCGGCAAGGGCCTGGGAAGCAGTGCGGCTGCTATAGTGGCTGGTATGTATACTGCCAACCGTCTTATTGGAGACCGCTTTTCATCCCAGGAGCTGCTGCGCTGGGCGGTTGATATGGAAGGGCATGCTGATAATATCGTACCTGCCATCACGGGAGGATTAGCAACAGCCATGATTTATGAAGGCGAAGTATACTACCAGCAGGCCAAACTAGGAAAGCCCCTGGGGGTAGTAGTAGCGGTACCAGATTTTATACTGTCCACTGAGCAGTCTCGTTCTGTCTTGCCGCAAAATATTCCTCTGCAGGCTGTGGTGTCTAATCTGCAGAGGGCCTGCTTTTTGCTGGCCAGTATACAAAATGGCGATTTTTCTAACCTGAGCAAAGCCATGGATGATATGCTCTATCAGCCCTGGAGGAAATTCTTTATCCCCGGATTCGATCAAGTCCTGCAGTCTGCTCTGGAAGCAGGAGCCCTGGGGGTGGCATTAAGCGGGGCCGGCCCTTCTATAATGGCCATTACAGCTATCGGTGAGGAACAGGATATTGGCCAGGCCATGGAAAAGGCCTTTATGGAAGCGGGGGTTAAAGTACAGGTCTTATACCTGAAACCAGATTTACAAGGAGTTCAATATTATTAAGAGGAGCCAACTCAAATAATTGGGATGAACCCAGGGAGTGAAATATTTTGTCATTAGTAGTTGCAAAATTTGGAGGAAGTTCGGTAGCTTCAATTGAAAGAATCAAAACTATAGCCTGCCGGATCCGGGAAATGAAAATGAAGGGGCATGATGTGGTAGCTGTAGTCTCTGCCATGGGCGATACCACCGATGACCTCATTTTAATGGCCGGAGCCACCGGGGATGAATTAAACGGCCGGGAAATGGATATGCTCCTGGCCACCGGGGAGCAACAATCTGCTGCCCTGCTGGCTATGACCCTCAACAATATGGGATGCCCGGCTATATCCCTTACCGGCTGGCAAGCAGGCATCAAGAGCGATTCATCACATAATAAAGCCAAAATAAATGGAATCGAAAATTGCCGGATAAAAAAAGAGATTGAAGCAGGAAATATCGTAGTGATAGCTGGTTTTCAAGGTATATCTCCGGCAGGAGACATTACTACTCTGGGCCGGGGCGGCTCAGATACTACCGCAGTGGCCTTAGCAGCCAGTTTGCAGGCTGATCGCTGTATGATTTTTACTGATGTGGATGGGGTTTATACGGCCGACCCCCGAATTGTACCGGAAGCCCGCAAGCTGAAAATGATATCTTATGAAGAGATGCTGGAACTGGCCGTGTTGGGAGCCTTAGTAATGCAGCCCCGGGCCGTAGAAGTGGCCCTGGCTTACCAGATTGATGTGGAAGTTAGGTGCAGTTTCAACAAGAATTCAGGAACCATAATTACTAAGGAGGCTAATATGGAAAAAGAAGTAACAGTAAGCGGAATTGCCCATGATGTGAATTGTGCCCGCTTTGCTATATTTGATGTGCCAGACCAGCCGGGAATTGCCAAGATTCTTTTTAAAACTCTGGCCGGAGCTGGAATTAACGTGGATATGGTGATACAGGCGGCTATGCGAGATGGCAGGAACGATATTGCCTTAACCATAGGGCGGGATGATTTGAAAAAAGCGGTGGAGGTAATAGGAAAACTAGTAGTTGAAATAGGGGCTTCAGGTATGATTTATGGAGATGATGTAGCCAAAGTATCCATAGTAGGAGCAGGGATGCAGACCAATCCTGGTGTAGCGGCAGATATGTTTGAAGCCCTGGCTGATGAAAACATAAACATTCATATGATCAGCACCTCAGAAATTAAAGTCTCCTGTTTGATAGACAAGGATTGCGTAGAGAATGCGATCAGAGCTTTGCACCATAAATTTAATCTGGATAAAATTCAATAGCAGATAAAGGCTGTTCAAACCTTGACGAATAAATCTATCTGTTATACAATAATCCTTGCGTCGGGGTGTAGCTCAGTTTGGTATGAGCGCTTCGTTGGGGACGAAGAGGCCGCTGGTTCAAATCCAGTCACTCCGACCATTCTAATTAATAACTTCAAACAGCAGCCAGGTTGGCAAAGAAAAGGATGTTGCTTCTCAACATCCTTTAGCAGTCTAAAAATATAAAAATTTTGTGACATGAAATCAAATCCAGAACCATCTAAGCAGATGGTTTCGCAGGAAACAGTCAGGTGTTTTGTCCTTGAGCAACAACATCGTTATTTTGATTCTTTATGGTCCACTTGTAAGTCACCAGGCCTCCGCCTCGTTTCATCTCTTTGGTAGCAGTTACTTCAGCCTCAGCATAAATCTTATCACTGGGATGCACCGGAGTCTTCCACGAAATACCATCGGCAGCTGTCCATATCGCATCAGCCAAAAAACCCTGTTTAGCCATTAATCCCATCATACATAATATGAGATAGGCACCAGGAACTACCCGCGCCTTAAAACCCCAACCTTTGGCAATCTCATCATTCAGAAAGCCTGGCAAGTCCGCTCCGGACATTTGGGCTACAATATCAGTTTCGGTTTCAGTAATAGGCTTGGTACCAGTTGTAAAGGCATAACCTTCATTAACGTCTTCAAAAAACAATCCATTCACCTCCCTCCGTGCTTAGGAACATATAAAAAAACAGCATACTAATATTAGGATCAAGTAATAATTAAATGATAACATATTGAAGATGAAAAAAATGTAGACTTTACCAAGATGCCCATATATTCCCATTATTTATTTCCACCATAGTTATCCAACTGCTCTACGCGTTACTGATGTTATAGGTATCACGGGCGATAACCAGTTCCTCGTTGGTAGGAATAACCAGGATACGTACTCTGGAATCATCATCAGCTATGTCAACTTCTCTGCCCCGAGTATGGTTTTTCTCTTTATCCATCTTGATACCTAAAAAGTCCAGGTCTGCGCAGATCATTTCGCGAATATTTACAGCGTTTTCCCCCAGACCGGCTGTAAAGACTATACAGTCACAACCGTTAAGCAAGGCCATATATGCTCCGATGTAGGTCTTTACGCGGTTAACGTAGACCTGAAGGGTCAGCTGAGCACGCTGGTTGCCAGCTTCAGCAGCTTCGCTGAGGTCACGAAAGTCACTGCTTAATCCTGATAAACCCAGAGCACCGGACTTCTTATTCAGGTAATTATTGACTTCCTCTGGATTCAAATTCAATTTTTCCATGATCAGGATTACCAGGTAGGGATCAATATCACCACAGCGGGTACCCATCACCAGGCCCTCTAATGGAGTATAACCCATAGAAGTGGTGATAACTTTCCCCCCATCTATTGCCGCCATACTAGCCCCGTTTCCCAGGTGCAGGGTGATGATTTTAGTAGCTTTTATATCTTTGTTCAACAATTCAGCCGCGCGCTGGTTCACGTAGTAGTGAGAAGTACCATGGAATCCATAGCGACGAACCTTATTATTCTCATAGAGCTCGTAGGGAAGCGCGTACATGTAGTGTGCGGGGGCCATAGTCTGGTGGAAAGCAGTATCGAACACAGCTACGTGAGCTACATCAGGCATTAAGGATTGACAGGCCTCGATTCCCATCAGATTAGGGGGGTTGTGCAAGGGAGCTATATCAAAGCAGTCCTGGATAACTTGTTTAACTTCAGCGTTGACAAGTACCGAGGTGGAAAAAAAGTCTGCTCCGTGAACTACCCGGTGGCCCACCGCTTTGATCTCAGCCAGGTCCTTAATTACACCATGCTCAGCGCTGGTTAATGTCTCTAAAACCAGCTTCATGCCCAGACTATGGTTCGGCATGTCTTTTTTAATAACTACCTCAGCGGCTCCGTTTGCCTGCTTATGGGTAAGTATGGTTCCGGGGATTCCTACTCGATCCATCAGCCCCTGGGCCAGAACTCTTTCATCAGTCATATCGAAAACCTGGTATTTGATCGACGAACTGCCGCAATTTACAACCAATACATTGAAACTCATTAATAACAACCTCCCTTAAAATATATCTTTTGTACCAAAAGCCCAGTTTAAAGCCTGTTGTTCAGTCAGGTCTTTAGGAGGGTTTTTTCACAGCAGGCCAGGCATTAGGTCATCCGTAACTGAGTCCTTTCTGCCACAAGACGGTTATATATTACTATTGTGACGCAAAAAAAAGAAATAATCCAACCCAGCCTTTGAATATTTAAATGATAAGTTGACTTATGACTGGGACAGCAGCGGGGTGGAGCCGGCACCATCCCAATTTGATACTCTGGGAGAGAGCCTTCAAGCCGGCAGGATCCGGCTGGGGAAATTCCTGTTCCGATGCCATGCATTTCGAACTGCTGAATTAACGTACATACAAGTTGGGGAAGGTTACATAACTAAATAGGTTAAAAAATAAATTAGTTATTAAATGAGACCGCGAATGCTGTGCGACCCTATTTAATAACTGATGTCTTTTTGCTTACCCCTGATCTAATTAGTTTAAGGTATAATTTAATAAAAACAATAAGGCCTCAAACTGGGAGAGCTTTTCTTTATGGGAGGGTTATACATGCTGGACAAAATAAATGAAGCGGCGATCGGGACTTTTCAGGATGAAATAGGACTTAAGATAGTGGAAGTGGATCAGGGCTGGGCAGTGGGAGAACTGTTGGTTGAGAAGCGGCATCTCAGTCAGGGTAATCACCTGCATGCAGGCATGTTCCCCGCCCTGGCTTCCAGCACCGCAGTTGCAGGCATGATAGTAAAGTATTCTTTCCAACGACCATTCGTTGTAGTTAGTATGTCTGTGAGTTTTATCAGGGCGGTGGATGAAGGCGAAACAGTGCGAATTGAGGCCTGGGCGCGTTCCCAGGGCAAAACCTCATCAGTATGGCAGATTGACTGCTATAATAAGGATCGCAAACTGCTGGCAGTTATAACGCTCGATTTTCGCATACTTTAAAATGTATTGCTTGACAGGAAAAACCGTCCCCACTGTCAACTTCTCTTTGCTTCCGGTTTAATATGGCACGAATTGCAGATATTAAAACAAGGAGATTACGATAAGGGGTGAAAAAAATTATGAACATTGCTTTAACCGGTTTATTGTTGGCTGGCATAGTAGTGGTGCTATATTTTTTGATTAAGAACCGGCAGGAATACCGGCAGCTAAAACAGATTAGGCTGGATATACTGCAGACCAGCCAGGATATGTACCATACTATGTCGTTAGGTCTATACCAGCGTTTCAAACAGGAAGAAGGCAAAGAACAGAAAAAAGAAAATCCTATGGATTTTGAAAATTTTGTAGCCCGGGTAATGGTTAATTATTATGGGGGACAGGCTTTTGTAACCGGGGGCACAGGAGATTACGGGATTGATATTGAGCATGATCACCCGGCTGGCAAGTATCTGGGGCAGGTAAAATGTTATGCACCAGACCATTTTGTTCCCTATGAACCGATTGCGGTAATACACTCTCAGCTTACTAAACAAAATGCTAAAGGAGGATATGTTGTCACAACCAGCGATTTTACCCCTAATGCGCGCAAATATGCGGAAGGGCTGGATATAATGCTTATCAACGGGTCCCAACTGGTTGAATTGTGGATGCAGGGATTGGAAAAGACAGCTAAACCATACAATTATCAGAAAAACAAATCTGAATCAGCATAATCTTAGTACGAGGCATGCAGTTTTCCCCACAGTCCCTTTCTCAAATAAAGGTCAAAGGCTCTTTGTATCAGTCCGGGAGTAGATATATCTGAAGAACACTTGGCCTTCAGCAGGCCGGGGATGATATTCTCCGGGGCCAGCAAAAAGGCCAATCTTAAGCCGGGCTTCTTTCTTCTCCCGGCTGTAACAGATACCGGTGGGGGTTTGAAAGTTGGGTATTATATACATCAGCCGGGCTTGGTATTGTTCTACAACAGTCTGGAAATCCTCCAGGCATATACCATTAGTATTTAATGCTACAGGTATAATCCGAGTTAACTCCTTACCTTATTGACAGCCCCCAGGCTGTATGTGATACTAATATTTATCGATCAAAATTTCTGTCAAATTGTAGGGTTACAATTGTAATTCTACTATATTGCCATAGAAAAACAAAGGGAGGATATAAGACATGGACAAGTATACCCTTAATAAAAACCTGGCCCAAATGCTAAAGGGCGGGGTGATAATGGATGTTACCAATGTTGAGCAGGCTCTTATTGCGGAAGAGGCGGGAGCCGTTGCGGTTATGGCTTTGGAAAGAGTTCCGGCAGATATAAGAAAGCAGGGTGGGGTGGCTCGTATGTCAGACCCCCAGATGATAAAGGAGATAAAAAAGGCAGTTAGTATTCCGGTTATGGCCAAGGTGAGAATTGGACATTTTGTGGAAGCTCAGATAGTACAGGCTACTGGCATTGATTATATTGATGAGAGTGAAGTGCTCACCCCGGCAGATGAGATGTTTCATATTAACAAAAAAAGTTTTGATATTCCTTTTGTCTGTGGAGCCAGGAACCTGGGGGAAGCTTTGCGGCGCATCGGTGAAGGGGCAGCCATGATACGTACTAAAGGCGAAGCTGGCACCGGCAATGTAGTGGAAGCAGTGAGACACATACGTTCAATCATGTCTGAAATGCGTCAAGTACAGCTTCTGCCGGCGGAGGAGCGCATGGCTTTTGCCAAGGAAATTGGTGCATCCTTTGATCTACTGGAATATATTGCTGAACATAAAAAACTTCCGGTGGTAAATTTCGCTGCCGGTGGCATAGCTACCCCGGCAGATGCAGCTCTCATGATGCAGTTGGGCTGCGATGGTATATTTGTTGGGTCAGGTATATTTAAGTCAGGAGATCCAGCCCAGAGAGCCAGGGCGATAGTAAAAGCTACCACTCATTATAATGACCCCATGGTGATTATGGAAGTATCTGAAGGGCTGGGAGAAGCCATGGTAGGAATAGAAATCGATAAATTGGAAGATCAATATGCAAAACGGGGCTGGTAAGGTTTTAATAGTGGCGCTTGGCAGGACTTATAGAACATATAGCCGGGGAAGATAAATGATGTAAAAGCATTGGAATAAAAAAGCTGAGCAATTGTACCTAATCAAAATGAGTTCGAAGTTGGGTAACAGCTACTGATATTATTGGACTGGTTGCGGAAGCCCCAGTTTTCCCCAGGCATATTCCAGAATCTGCTGTTCTTCCAGTACTGGAGAAAATAGCTCCCCTGATTTTCTTAAACGGGGGAGCATGGTTTTTATGGTGAAATCAGCCGGGCTTACCATAGATACCTCTTCCCATAGCAATGGGGCAGACACTGGAGCCCCTTTTTTAGGGCGCACGCTATAGACTGAACAAAGGGTTCTCCCTCGTGCATTCTGCAAGCAATCTATGTATATCTTAGGGCCTCGTTTATTTACTGTTCGCTCCATAGTACTTATATCAGAACGTATCTCAACGATCACTGAGGCGATTGCATTAGCAAAATCACGTATTTGCTTGTAGTTATAAATATTATGAACGGGAATATAAATATGTATTCCTTCTGAGCCTGAGGTTTTAGGGTAAGACTTGAGTTTTAATTCATCCAAAATATGCTTGAGCAGCAGCGCAATATCTGCCACCTGCTTAAAGGTATTGGCTGGCGATGGATCTAAATCAATTACTAAATAATCTGGATGGTTTGAATCAGGAATACGGGCATTTGTGCTGAAAGGGGATACCGGAGAATTCATTTTTCCCAATATTACAGTAATCTGACGATTGCAGTTAGGGCAGGATTTTTGATATTTTACCGGTGACATACATTCTTTATGCAAGTAATTGAATTTGATGTTTTTCGTTCCGTGGCCACATACATTTTTACCGGGATGTTGACCAGACCAAAACTGACCGCGCCTTTCCAAAGGGTTTTCAATATAATCTTCCTTTCAGCAATTTTGTGTTTAGCTTTGCTGATTGAGCCTGCTTTTATTCCTGAAGGATGATCATGGGCTGGATTAGTATCGGCTTATGAATGGCAGATTTTGGAGTTTTGGTATCTTGCAGTGCTTGGAGTAGGTATGCTGCCTGTGGAAGAGAATTAGGCAGGGTGATATGCTTGCCTCTCACTGGCAAGGGGTGTTGAGTGTTCGTGGAGATGCAGGTTCAGGCTTTTGCCGCATAAAGGTTATCCAGTAGATTAACGATCAATGCTCTAGCTTTTCCCTTACCTTGCAGATCCGATATTTTTGAAACGGGGCATCAGGTGAGAAAATCATATTTAGCATTCCTGGGTATTAAGTTTGTGGTAGCAGATTCAAGAAAGAGACTATTGATTATGAATATAGAACAGAGCCAGGCATTAAGGTAGTACCTGACTCTAGAATATCAGAACAAACGTCGCTTGAAAATATATCAACAGAACCGTCCCCGCGAGATACCCGGTGAGCTACTGGCCTGGTATTTTTCCCTTAATGCATCATTTGCCGCCCTGGGAACCAGACCCTCCACATTACCTCCTAACATAGCTGCTTCCTTTACAGTGCTGGAGCTGATAAAGATATAATTTTTATTAGAAGTCATAAATATGGTATCAATATCAGGAAGAAGTTCTTTGTTCATCATGGACATATGCATTTCATATTCAAAATCGGTTACGGTTCTAAGACCGCGAATTATGGCACAAGCCTGCTTTTCTATCAGGTAATTGGCCAGCAGTCCGCTGAAACAGTCGATCTCCATATTGGGGATATGAGCAGCACTCTGCCTTATCATATCGACTCTTTCATCTAATGTGAACATGGCTTTTTTACTAATGTTGTGTACAACTGCAATGATAATCCGGTCAAATATTTTGCTGCTTCTTTCCAGTACATCTACATGTCCGTTGGTAATCGGATCGAAGCTTCCCGGGTAAACTGCTACACGCAATTTTATACCCCCCTTTAATCCCACAATCACAAGATAAGGAATTCTACCTTGTGATTATGTTTCCCTGCCTAAAGCGATATATTTCTTTCTGATCAGCTATAATAAATCTTTATTTTCGAGCAATAAGAACATTATTTGTATAATTCTGCGAGAAGATGCAAGCATATACAAGCCATTCTAAACAAGCTAGTTTAGGCCCTCTGAACTAAGGACACGCAGTTATATCATACCAACCCAGCGTGTCATTCTGAACGCAGTGAAGAATCCTGACCGGTGAATATTTGATTGCAGCGGGGGAAGATACTTCGCATCTGCTCAGGATGACAGTGGTGGTCTCAGGCTCGGCATCTGCTCTGATAACCACACCTGGGCCAATAAAATATTGAGCTCCAAAACCTTGCCTATTATTAAAGTGTCGGGGTAGATGAAGGCGGAATCGTCTATTTCAGGACGATTGCCTTCAAACATGAATTTGACAGGAAGAACCCTCCCTTGGTTCCCCAGGAAAAGAATGGAAGTGTTTTGGGAAAGCGAATGAATAGTCATTCAGGATTGGAAAAGTATGATATTATTAGGTATAGCTTACTTTAAAAGCCAAATCTTAGGAATGGCTAGGGGGGGAATAGAAATGGCAAGAGAAGTTGCTGCCTTTTTGGATCTAAACAATGTTTACTGGGGACTTTTCGATTCTTATGGAGCAAAGCCAGAAGAAATGATCATGAACATTATAGATAGAATATGGGATACCTACAAAGATTATAAAGTCAGATTATTTTACGCCTATGCTGATTTTGGGAGGGACCCTAGAATACAAACTGAGATTCAAAGCAAAAGGGTAACCACAAAACATGTTTTGGGCAGCAGATATCTTAATAGAAATGCAGTTGACATTGAATTGAGCCTCGATGCGCTAGAAACGCTCATGAAATTCCCGGAAATAGAATGTTATGCAATAGCATCAACAGATAAAAATATGATTCCTTTAATTAATAGAGTGAAATATTATGGAAAAAGTGTTCATTTGTTCTATTTAGAATCGTTTATTGCGGAAGATAGTCCATTATTGGATTATGCAGATGAAGCGATCTCTGTTGAATGGCTATTAGGTTTGGATCCGATAAAAACTAGCGTAACAGATATAGAATCATTTGTTATTCAAGGAGTTTCTCTCGTGAATAGTTTTTATTTGCGAAATTCAGGAAAGCCCCAAATGTATCTCGGAAAGGAATTCTTTATTTCGGAAGCTATGAAGGTTCTAAAAATCACCAGGAAAGATGCAATTAAACTATTAGAATTGTGCTTAAATAACGGTTATTTAACTACTGCGCTCACCGGGGACAACTATGAAAAGGTAATTGTACCCGAGGCCGTTGAAAAAATAATTTCTGAAGCAACCTTACAAATTACTTTGAATGGAAAATCCGAGTGAAAAAACAAGTCATTCCAGTTCGCGAGTTTTGGGTTTTCGCCTTGTACCGGCGATGGTTGTAGAGGTAATAGTTGGCGTACCCACGCAAATTAAAATAATTTGCCGCGTATTTTCAGAACACAGGGGAAATAAAAGATAAAATTCATGCTTGTACATTAAAGAAGTTTGTGTATATATTGTAGATACAATACAAATATTGGTACATCTGATAAATACAAAAATTGCCCTTCTCTCCAACGTAACAATTACTCCCCCAGTAACTCTTCTTAACAACGTTTTCATTCTTTCATAACTGTCATGTAAAAAACATGCAAGACTCCCTGGAAGGTTAGCTCTTATCCGCTATAACTAAGCGAAACCTATTAGAAGTAAAGCTTTGTACAAACAAGGCTTGGTTATTGGCCGACACTTTTATCTTTTTTGATTTCATGCGAATGAAGACTCATTCAAAAAGAGATGAGTGGGGATTAGCCTTAGAAGGGGATGGCCCATGAGGATCTGAATTTACCTTGTTAAAGATTAGTAATGTCTGAAGATGACGGGATTTCTATTGTCACTCAAGTAATTTCAGAAAACCATGTTAGGAGAAAAAGCAAGATGGATAAAAAAGATCTTATCCGTTTATCGGCGACAAAAATCATTGCCAAAGAGGGCTTTCACAAAACAAAGGTCCAAGAGATAGCGGACGATGCTAAAATCGCGGTCGGGACTGTATATATATATTATAAAAGCAAAGAAGGGATTCTAGACTATATTTTTGAAACCCAACATGAAAAAATAGCTAAATTCTGCGAAAAACTCGAAAGGGAGAAAACACCTCCATTAGACAAGATGAAAAAGCTATTGGAATACCACTTTAAAGAAATGAAGGACAACCCGGATTTAGCCAAGGTATTAGTCCAGGAAAAAGGGAGACCACCGGAAAACGAATTGGAGTGGATAAAAAATGATTCCACTGGTGTACCGGAGAGATTTGAGAAAATGCTCGATGAAGCAAAACAGCAAGGGGAGATCAGGGATATCGACACAGAGCTTTTCGGTGCAATTATTTTTTCTGTTGGCAGAGAAACAGCTTATTTGTTGCAGGTTAGGGGAAAAGAAGACAGGGATTACAAATTGTTTGAAGAGTTGCTTACATTTATTAATAACGGGATTAAGAGTTGAACAGATGTTCAGGGCAAGACGGAAGGTGTAAAAAATGGCCTTAAAGATGGTCGCCGAGGAATCATAAAAGATGTTCATAAAACTACCGAAAATATTGATTCCGAGATTAATGAAACATTAAAGAAATTGCAGTTAAAACAATTCGACGATTTTTAAAAGCATTCCTGTAATGCGTGAAATGAACTTTGAAAACTAAAAAACCCCCTGA
>CAZHHJ010000018.1:0-25624 GCA_964531295.1 uncultured Syntrophomonas sp. | reverse complement strand
TTTCCATTGTTTATGGAATGAAAAAGCATGAAATTATATCATGCTTATTAACCAATATATCACTTTAATCTTTATATTAGAAATAACTTTTAGTTATATATCAAACCTCCCTGATTACAATTTCACTCTATATTTCTCAGGAGTTTACCATGTACTGCCAGCCATATACAAGGAGGCGTGCTGAATGTATATTCCACCTGGTGTCTTTTCCCGGCTGATATTAATAGCCAATCACCCTTATTCAAGTGGGTTAACTCTCCTTGCTCCCAAACAATATTAGCTTCTCCCTGCAGCAGGGCTACCCATTCATCCCGGTCCTCTTCCTACCAGAAATCCGGCGGAGAAGCATACCCGGGAACCGATCCTTTCGATTAAAATCCCACTATCCGGTATAATAGCTTCAAATACTTCATCGGGCGGGAGATTATCCGGCAGGTGGAACAAGTTATTATTCATAAATAGCTCCTATTAATACTTATATGTTAAAATCAGTATGCAGCCGTCAATAACAAGGCTTTAGAGGATCAAATTTGAGTTAAGCCTCAAGCAGAAGGATAGGTTTATGCACAGCAAATTAGACAGCATTAAAGGCGATATATCTGGGTCGATTGGAGATCTGGGCACATTCCTGCCCTTTGTAATCGGAGTAATAACTCTGGGTGGTATGGACGCCACCGGGGTTCTTTTTGCTTTTGGACTTATGTACATTTTCACTGCTTACTTTTATAAGGTTCCGGTACCGGTACAGCCCATGAAAGTAATAGGTGCAGCGGTATTGGTTAATGGCCTTAGCACTGGTGAAATTGCTGCCTCTGGTATCCTGATGGGCCTGGCTCTACTCCTATTTGCCTTCACCGGTCTGGTGGATAAACTAGCCGAGTTAACTCCTATCAGCGTAACCGCAGGCATACAAGCAGGCTTGGGTATAAGCCTGGCTCTCTTAGGAATAAAATTCATCAGCGGCGATCCGTTGCTGGGATTAAGCATCCTGATAACCATGTTTCTGCTGATGGGAAATCCTAAAGTGCCAGTTTCCCTGGTGGCAATAGGGGGGGGGATCATATTGGCTATGATCATCCACCCTGAAATCCGTCTGCCTGGCTTATCTGTTGGGTTCAATCTGCCTCACTTTATTTTACCTCAATGGAGCGATTTTTATCGGGGCTTCACCCTAGGTTTTCTGCCCCAACTCCCCTTAACCCTCACTAATTCAGTACTGGTCACAGCTGCTTTTGCTCAGGAACTGTATCCTGACCGGGCTCAAAAAGTGACCGAGAGAAATCTTTGTCTCACTCTGGGCATAGGCAATCTGTTCAGCATGCCTATAGGTGGTTTTGTAATGTGCCATGGCAGCGGAGGAATGGCGGCCCACCATCGCTTTGGGGGCCGGACCGGTCTGACGCTGGTAATTATAGGAGTGCTTCTATTATTAAGCGCTGTACTGCTAGGCCCATCCAGTATCAAAGTACTGGAATTAATACCCCGAGCGGTGCTGGGCTGCCTGCTTTTCTACAGCGGTATAGACCTAGCCACCAACGTCAAGGGTATGGATAGCAGAAATAGCTTGTACACTTTTGTGGTGGTGGTAATAATCAGTATCGCCATTAACCCTGGAGTAGGATTCCTGGTCGGAGTTCCCTTGATGTATCTGCTTAATAAAGGCCTGGTAAAATTGTGATTTTTCAAGGAGGTAGCATGTATATACTGATAAGCATCAGCAGTTACCTGTTGGGCAGTATTCCCAGCGCCAATGTGTTGGGTAAAATATACCAGCCCGACATCAGGACTAAAGGCAGTGAGAATGTCAGCACCATTAATACCAGAGCCGTCCCGGGAAAATATGCATATACTCTATATTTTAAGGAGCCATACATATGAATGATAGCGGTATTCACAATAAACAGGGGGCAGCGGGGCTTTTGTTTTTGCTGCTAACCGGAATTTTAATATATTTGCTGTTAGGAAGCCAGACGGCCCTGACGGCCCCGGCCTTAACTCTTACCCTGGGAACATTTCTGCTGATAAGCGGTTTAGTGGCCGGTCTCTTTGGTTCACTGACCGGAGTCGGGGGTGGGGTTATTCTTTTACCGATCCTCCATTTTTGGTTGGGTTATCCTTCGCCTATAGCAGTAGGCACTTCTTTGTTAATAGTGATGTTTTCCGCCGCTTCGGGAGGATATGGTCACCTGATAAGAAAAAATATCAATATTGAAGCATATAAAAGGATCGTACCTGGAGCCATCGGTGGGGTTATACTTGGTTCCTACTTATTCACCCGCTTAGCGCAGGACTTCTCTACCCTGAGCCTGCTACTCGGTATAGCCTTTATTATACCAGCAGTACTTATGTTATGGGAGAGCCTTTATCCCGCCAGGTTTAAGTCCCAGCTGGATAAGTTGGTGATCAGCCCCAAATACATGGTCTGGCTGGGTTTAGTATCCGGTACTTTAACCGGGTTGCTGGGACTTGGAGGCGGATATCTTTTAGTACCAGGCCTGCTATATTTCTTCCATATACCCGTATTCCTCACTGTGGGTACGTCACTGGCAGTAATATTTCCAGTTTCAGTCATAGGAAGTATTATAAAACTGAGCGGCGGCTATGTTGCCATCCCGGCCGCCCTTATTGCATCAGCCGGTACCGTTGTCGGAGCCCAGCTGGGTGCAGGTACCATAAAATATTTTAAACCCCAGACGATTAAACTTATTTTCAGTATATATTTTTTCTACGTATCCATAAAATTCATCATCAACTTCTTGTAATGGGGACATACCCAGGGACATTCCTACCACCAAGCCCTCCAAGGGTGGATATATCCCTGTTCCTTAGCCCGAGAATCCTGCTATACTTCATACTAATCTTGGATAGGTGTGTCCCCTAGGCTTAATGGGAAAGGTTCTCCAAGACTGTAGCCTTATTGAGAATTAAGATAATGGCCTTGGCTCGACTAGTTTTTTTATGGCAGTAAAATATTTCGGAATGTCTCTTATTATTACATCATTATGTCCTGCCCGGGGTATGATTAGCATCTTCTTATCCCTGGAGCCCAAATTCTTATACACCAGCTGCCCTTCCTCCGGCAAAACCAGATTGTCTGCCTCACCATGAATGATGAGCGCTGGAATTTTTATTTCAGCGATCATATCCAGACACTCCTGTTCTATTTGATCCAGATAAGTATTGGGGTTCATAATGCCCAAATGATAGATGAGCCGGTTAACACTGGCAAATCCGCTTTCTATTATCAGTCCTTTCAGGTCTTCTTGATAATGATAAGCCAGCTCCAAAGCCGAAATGCTCCCCAATGAACGACCCATAACATAAAGATGGGAGTTATAATTGCGTTTGTTCAGTTCATCTTTGACTGCATTGTAAATGTGGTGGGCATCACCGACCATGCTGGTAAAATCAGGAGTTCCGGTACTAGCGCCATAACCCCGGTAATCTGCCACTACCAGATTGATTTCCTGGGCGAAATATAGGGGTGCCAAGTCATCATAATCAGACACCACTTCTCCGTTGCCATGAAAATACAAAATCCACGGCCACTCTTTGGCTCCCGCATAAAATCGGAGCGATATTCTGACCTGATCGGCTGTATCTATAAGCAAGTCAAAAGCATTAATCGGTGGTCTGCTATAATCAGGGCGAGGATAAAATAGAGTCTGTAGAAAGTAGGGCTGGTCCACATAAGAATAATCAGGCATAGCTTCCTCCTTGTACCATTTATTTGTTGGCAGGGATTATTTCATCACTCTAGTTAGATTTGACAATAGGATAGAGAAAAATTCCCTATTAGTAAATTCAAGACTTTCTAACGGCTTCCTTCTTCACTTCAGCATTTTATCCTTAATTCGGCTTTGGCACGTACTCCGCTGGCAAGTTTTATGCTTTGTTGTAGCCAGGAGGCTAAGGCGGGTTACAGGCCGTAAACAACTTGCATAAGCAGGTATTACGTATTAAGATCATTTCTACATTGTTTAAAATAAGACCGGCCGAAGGCGGGACATAGTATAATGCTCGCCACATCGAAATTGTTACCATTTACGAAAGTTGAGTCCTTAATAAATCATTTGATGATATAGAAAGCACAATAGTTTATAATACTGTTAATCACAGTCAAGATAGGAATGTATATAGAAGAGGTGACCGTTTAATATGAAAATTTTGGTCTTTGGATTGGGTGCATTAGGCACGGTGTATTCTTGTTTGCTGCAGAAATTGGGGCATGAGATTACTGGTGTAGATCATCCAGCGGTGGTTAATACAATCAAGCTGGATGGAGTTCAGGTAAGCGGTATATGGGGAGAGCATAAGGCAGCACTCCATCAGGTAGTATGCAGCTTAGAGGACCTTGGGGAGCAGGTTTTTGATTTGATTATTGTAAGCGTCAAAGCTTATGAAACTGAAGAAGCAGCCAGACAACTGAAAAAGATAACCTCAGATCATACCTATCTCATGCTGGCTCAAAATGGGCATGGAAATTTCGAAACCGCTTCGAAACATATAGCGGCAAATCAAATAATACTCGCTCGGGTAATTTTCGGCTCGGAAAGCATCAGCGCCGGGGTGGCCAGAGTGAGTGTTATCGCTGATGATGTAATACTCGGTTCGCCTGAAAATTTAATAGATATGGCAAGGCTCCAGCATTTTGCGGAAATTTTCTCCCGAGCGGGGATTCCCACCCGGGCTTCCAACGAAATTATGCGTTATGTATGGGGCAAAATAATATATAATTCGGCACTTAATCCACTGGGGGCTATACTAGAAGTACCTTATGGCAAACTGGCAGAAATAAAATTCGCTAAGGATTTAATGGATCAAATTATTGAAGAAATCTTTTCCGTATTAAAAGCAGTCCATCAGACTACCATGTGGGAAAATGCGACCGCCTATCGCAAAGATTTTTATTCCCAGCTTATTCCTTCCACCGCTGCCCATCATGCTTCAATGCTGCAGGATATTCAACGCGGACGCAAAACGGAAATTGACTCCCTGAACGGAGCGGTGGTCGATCTCGGAAAAAAACATGGTGTGGAAACTCCAGTTAACAGCTTTATCACCATGATGCTTAAGGCCAAGGAAGCCATACCGGCTTAATTAGCAGCAGATTCCAGGCGTTTTATCTCCCCGCTATGTGTACTTGACTGAAAAATTATATATCCATGCTCCTTCGGTAGCATGGATATATAATTTTATTCCAGGCATTCTATTTTCCGTCTTTATTTTACCTTATATATCTGTGTATACTCATTTTACATGAGACCCAGGTCTGAATCTCCTTCTGTACCAATACCCTTCGCCTGCTAATGCGGAAATTTCTTAGTCGGGAACAAAGCATCCAACTCGGTAAGTGGAACATGGACTATATTTTCCTGGCTCACTACCGCTAGTATGGCCATTTCTTCTCCGCTGTATTCTTCATGATAGGTGCCCACGATACATACTGTGATCATCACACCATCCATATAAACTGTAAACAGGTCTCCTCTATTCAAGTTTACCCCCTCCACGTTATCCCATCCACGATGACCCTTTCCACTCGGGAGCGGAATTCAAGGGGATGGCCGCTGTATATCACTATATCAGCCTTTTTACCCCTGGAGATGGAACCCAGGTCCTGTGATACATTAAGTATTTCAGCCGGCCACAAGCTTATGGCTTTTAAGGCGGTATCTTCGTCCAAGCCTTCTCGCACAGCAATGGCTGCACAAACCCGCAGATGTTCAATAGGCACCACCGGGTGATCAGTAATTAAGCCAAATTTTACTCCTCTTTCAGCCAGTAGCAGTGCAGTTCGAAAAGATACTTCCTTCATTTCAACTTTAGCTCGATTAATCAGCAGAGGTCCCAGAAAAACCGGTACATCCCTTTTTAACAGTTCATCAGCTACTTTAACCGCTTCAGTGCCATGCTGAATTATCATATTAATATCAAATTCGTCTTTAATACGCAAAGCGGTTAGAATATCATCTGCCCTGTGAACATGAACTAACAAAGGCATTTCCTTTTTCAATACTTTTTGTAATGCTTCCTGTTGGTAGGCATCAGTACCCTTTACATCTTCTTTATCCGTATTCCTGGCTGCAATATACAAGGCTTCTCTTAATAAGCTAGCATTAGCCATCCGGGTAACGGGTGATTTTTTTTGCTCAGCATATACTCTTTTGGGGTTTTCACCCAGGGCCGCCTTCAGTCCCCAGGGATTTTTATATACCATGTCTGACGGCCTTTGCGCCAGGTGTTTTAAAAAGACGGCCTGCCCACCGACAATGTTGGCACTTCCAGGCATGCTCAATGAACGAGTAACTCCACCTTTCAGTGCATCTTCAAACGCCAAATCCCAGAAATTAATGCCGTCCAAGGCCCTTAATTGCGGTGCGATGGGATCGGATATTTCGTTTACATCGCTCCCCTCGATCCGGTATATCTCCTCTTCCAAACCTATATGAGTATGGCCATCTATGAAGCCGGGGACTAAATATTTGCCAGTAGCATCATAAATATCGCAGTCATCAGGAATAGCGATATTCTCTCCAACCTCTATTATTGATTCTCCATCCAGTATAACAGTAGCATTTACCAGCAATCCTGCTTTAGCCATGGTGAGTATTCTGCCGCCCTTAATCGCTAACACTGAGTTCTCCTTCCTTATCTTATGAAAGATTGTATCCGCCTGTTCAATGATAATCTTAGTATTATCTACCTGTCTTTTACAATTACATTATAACACTAGCTCTGTGTACTGTGTCCCGTCTCTCCTAAAGCTTATCCAGGCATTCTTTTGCCTCGCATATCTGCTGCCGCAAGCAGAGCTTTAAACAGATAATTGGCATGAACATCTTCCATGCATTCTGGATGCCACTGAATACCAATAGCAAATTGAAGCCTACTGGAAAATTCAATGGCCTCTATGGTCCCATCTAATGCACAAGCAGATATCTTTATACCTGGACCAAGCATTTTAACTGCCTGATGATGAAAACTATTAACCTTAATCTCTTCGGTTTTTAGTATGGCCGCTAATTTACTATCTTTTTGAATAAACACCTGGTGAAAAGCGTAGTTTCTAGGGGCCTTTTGCTGGTGCATGAAATTACCCTCAATATTCTGGATAAGGCTCCCCCCTACCGCAACATTAATAATCTGACAGCCCCTGCATATGCCTAATACCGGTTTTTGAATTCTCATTACTTGCCTGACTAATTCTATCTCAAAAACATCTCTTATAGGATTAATGTCTCCTAGACTTCTGTCTGGAGATTCACCCCAATAGGAGGGATCCGCATCTCCCCCCCCAGACAGCAGCAATGCGTCACAGGTTTCAGTGTATGAATGAATAATTTCATAATCTGCAGTAGCCGGCAAAATAATCGGCACACCTCCAGCCCTGTATATAGACCATACATAATGATCCCTGAGCAAATGAACTTGCGCCTCATCATCATAACTGCTGCTAATCCCTACCAGCGGTTTCATGCTACCCCTCCCATATAATTCCTATGGAGCAGGTGTGTCCCCTGATCTTGACCGGGCCACCACACTTCCTGTATTCTTGGAATCAACTTATCCAACTCCAAGCTCCCTCCCCCAGCCCCTCTTTGAGACTGAAGAATTGACAGGAACAACCGTCCCCAATGTCAAGCTTTCTTACCTGTCCAACAATAAGAAAACAGGTTCTAATATGCAACCTGTTTCGTAGAGCAAATATAATTATGTATGGATTATTCACGGCATCTACATTTCGCTGAGCCCCAGGCTTACCTGCAGGGCTTGGTCAACCTTAGCCATCATTTCTTCATCTAATATTGCTATCCGCTGTTTTAATCTGGTTTTATCTATGGTCCTGATCTGTTCGGCCAGTATTACCGAATCTCTTTCCAATTCATACTGCTCAGCTTCAAGTTCTATATGGGTGGGCAGCTTGGCCTTATTTATCTGCGATGTTATTGCCAGCACAATAGTGGTCGGGCTGTACTGGTTGCCTATATCATTCTGTATTACCAGAACCGGTCTTATGCCTCCCTGTTCTGATCCTATTACCGGGTTTAGCTGGGCAAAATAAATTTCCCCTCGTTTTATCATAAGTTTATATCACTCCAACAATTTTTCTATGCAGGTGGTCAGAGCTTCGTCATCCAGCCCTTTGTTTTCACAGGCTATATTAAGATTGATTTGTGCCATTTCCAGATAACCCTTTTTCATCTGTTCTTTCATTAAATTCCTTTTACGCTCCCCCAGATAAAACTTGATGGCTTCTCTTATTATTTCACTGCGATTTTTGGATTCCACAACAGTAACACAGTCCATCTCACACAAGAGGCTTTCTGGCACAGTTATAATAATTCTTTTAGATACTGGCAAAGCGAACACCCCCCAGAAATAGATAGTAAACCCGATACACCTATTATATTGATTAGTTAGGCGACTCGCAAATCCAATAATTACAATATGATACTTGTTTATACATAAATTCTAGGTACCCGCGAGCTTACCGAGCAAACTATCTCATAATTAATAGTATTTGCAATTACTGCCAGATCATCTGCGGTTATCCCATCTGCGTCTCTGCCAAAGAGAATTGCTTCATCTCCTTCTGCAATGTCTTCTCTCCCACTAATATCGAACATACATTGATCCATGCATACTACACCCAAAGAATTTGATCTCTGGCCTTTTATCATGGTCCAGGCTTGATTAGAAAAATCCCTGCGGTACCCATCTGCATACCCAATCGGCAGAGTAGCCACCCGGGTCCCGGACTTACATATATGAGTCCGTCCATAACTCACCCCATGACCTTCAGCGAGATTCTTGACCATACTAACCCTGCTTTTTAAAGTCATAGCCGGCACGATACCTAAATTCATACTTTTCATAAATTGAGAAGGGTATAATCCGTACAACATTATGCCTGCCCTGACCATATCGAGCTGAGTCTCGGGATACCTGAATATGGCGGCACTATTCGCGCAGTGTTTAAGCGGGATATAGATGCCCCTCTCATCCAACTCGCGGGTAAAATCCTGAAAGGCCTCGAATTGCACCATGGTAAACTGCTCCTGCTCACGGTCAGCTTCCGAAAAATGGGTGAAAATACCTTCTATATCTATGCCGGGTAAGGCCGCAATATTCTCTATCGTGCGTATAGTATCAGAGACCGGAGCAAAACCTATTCTGCCCATACCGGTATCAATTTTAATATGTATATGAGCAGTCCGGCCTTGTTTTTGGGCCTCTCTTGATAAAGATCTGGCCAGGGATATATCATACACGGTCGCTCTTATGGCATTACTAACCATTAAATCAGAAAACTGCCGGGGAACGTAGCCTAAAACTATAAGTGGAGCTGCAATACCCTCAGCACGTAGTTCCAGGGCTTCATCCAGAGTAGCCACGGCCAGGAAGTCCACCATTTCTTCCAGGCAAACCCGGCTCACCTCCTTGACCCCATGTCCATAGGCATTGGCTTTAACGGTTGCCATAATCTTGGTCCCAGGATTTAAGGCCTTTTTAATACAGTGCAGATTATTTCTAATCGCTGTTAAATCTATTTCTGCCCAGCTTGGTCGTTTATTATCCATCATCACTTACCATAGTTTTCAGAATGTCATTGCGGGTAATAATACCCACCAATTTTCCATTCCTCACAACAGGTACCCTATTAATCTTTTTATCCTGCATCAGCTTCACAATATTACTGACCGGCTCATCTTCATCTACTGTTATCACTTTAGTGGTCATGGCCTCCCTAGCCTTGGAAGCGGTATATTTTTTAAGATTATTATTAAACCGCATAGTATTTTCCAAAAATATAATACTGTCAAACAAGGTTATGTAAAATGGTATTTTCAGTTCTCCCGCCTTAATCATTAAATCGTTTTCACTGATTATTCCCAGCACCTTATGGTCTGCATCAACCACCGGTATTCCACTAATTTTATTTTCCAGGAGTATCCTGGCTACTTTTTCTACACTGTCATCTGCTTTAGCCACCAGTACCTCCCGGGTCATAATATCTCTGGCACGCATATTTCAGCCCCCTTACTATCGTTAGGATCTCTTTGCTTATGAAGCATATTATAATACTATCACTCAAAACAAGAAATTATATCTGGAATCACGGCTATGATATCCCCGGCTACTATGCCTCGCTCACCTTTATTTTCTTTACTCAGGTCCCCGGCCAGTCCGTGGAAGTATACCCCTGCAATTGCAGCTTCCTGAGGCTTCAGACCCTGAGCAATCAGACCGCTAATCATTCCGCACAGCACATCTCCACTGCCTGCAGTCGCCATACCCGGGTTACCGGTTATGTTAATATATATGTTTCCAGATGGGTCTGCTATTACAGTTTTGTTGCCTTTCAAGACCAGGGTCACTCCCCATTCCTGGGCATAATGGGTGGCGATATCCAGGCGGTTAAGTTGTATTTCTTCTATGCTCATACCAGTCAAACGCGCCATCTCTCCTGGATGCGGGGTCAAAACTACTGGCACCTGTCTTCCTTTGAGTATTGCGGTATCATCTTGCAGAGCATTGAGTCCATCCGCATCTATGACCAGAGGAATACCGGAGTGCTCCAGGACATAACGCAATACTGCATTTGCCTGGGGGTAACCAGACATGCCCGGACCAATAACACAGGCCGAGGCGGTGCCTAATAGGTTCTCAATCGCCGGCAAGGCCTCCAGGGATATACAGCCTTGAGTATTCTCTGACAGAGGAGCAGTCATTACTTCCATTAGCTGTGATTCAACAATAGGCAGCAGTGATTCAGGAAGAGCAGCGGTGACCATACCAGCACCAGTCCTGAGAGCGGAATAGGCTGACATGATTACTGCTCCAGTTAAGCCGGGCGAACCTCCTATCACCAGAACATGGCCGTAGGAACCCTTATGCGATTCAGCTGGCCGTGGCTTAATTAAAGGCCTTATCATCTCATGGTCAATTAAATTTTTCTTTAACTGCTTATCTTCCAATAGGGTTCGAGGAATAGCAATATCGGCTACGGTCAATGTGCCAGTATATTCCCGGCCGGGTTCAAATACCAGTCCCAATTTAGGCAGCGCAAAGCTTACTGTGTGAACTGCCTTGATCGCCTCACCATAGACCTTGCCAGTGTCCGCTTCTACTCCGGAGGGAACATCTACCGCCACTACCGGCAGATTGCTCCAATTAACCATCTTCACTATTCGCGCCTCAAACTCACTCAGCTGGCCTGTAAATCCATTTCCATATATGGCATCTACCACTAGATCAGCAGATAAAAGAGAAAGCATCAATCTATCCAGATCTTCTTCCCCTAATAGTTGGTAAATATTAGGGCTTAGTTTGGAAAGCACCTTATAATTGGTATATGAATCAGCAGTTATTTCACCCGGAAAGGCCAGGAGAAAAGTTTCCACATTTATTCCTGAGTTTAGCAGATGCCGGGCGATAACTAATCCATCGCCGCCATTATTACCCTTTCCCGCCAGTACAATAACATTCTTTCCGCCCCTGCCTTCCAACAGGTCTTCAACCACTTCCACGGTCCGTATCCCGGCATTTTCCATCAAGACAATGCTGGGAATACCATACTCATTAATAGCTTGATAATCAATTTCCCTCATTTCCCGAGAATTAAGTAACTTCAAAGCATATCACCCTTTCTGTGCAATTACAGCGGCAACAGCCTGATGGGTAGCGTGCGACAGGCTGACAGAAATGCTGCTAATTCCCGCCTGCCTGCATTTTTCCTTTGCTTTACCGTGTAAACGTAAATCGGGCTTGCCATTTCTGCCAATAACTATTTCAACCTCATGGAACTTTATCCCGGCCGAAAACACCGGATCAAGTTTACGTATCGCCTCCTTGGCAGCAAAGCGAACTGCCAGGGATGGATAAGGATTGGCCTTGCTTAAACAATAACGAAGTTCTTGAGGGGTGAAGACCCTCTCCAACAGGTGAGGAGTCCTCTCGGCACTCTTCCTTATCCTCTCAATATCAATTATATCTATACCTATCGGCAATTCGCACCCCCCTTATAATATTACTATTGATTAGTCTATAAACAATTTTACCATTTATATTGAGATGTATAACATTAAACCCTGAAACCTATATAGATTTCAGGGTTTAAAACATTTAGCATATAGGCTAGGCACTCATACTCACAGCCAAATCTGTCTTTTCAGCATCACTCAGTATTTTATCCATGTCCAGCAGGATTAACAACCTGCCATCATATTTGCCCACCCCGGTGATAAATTCCTCCGAAATGTTTCCTATTAAACCCGGGGGTGGTTCAATACCCTCTACTGGTAAGCGCAATACTTCACTTACCTCGTCCACTATTATTCCTACGGTCTGTCCTTCCACCTCGACTACCACGCTTCTTGCGTCACCATTAGTATCGGCTGACCCCATATTAAATTTCTTTTTCAAATCAATAATGGGGATGATTTGTCCCCGGAGATTAATGATACCTTCTACAAAATCGGGTGTTCCCGGCACTTTAGTAGGTACACTCATAGGTATTATTTCCTGCACATTTATTATTGGCACCCCGTATTCACAAATAGTCCCATGATTATTCAGAGTAAACACCACCAATTGGATTTCATCCGCCATAAGATACCCCTCCTATCACAATTCAATACATTGGGCCTAGTATATATTATAATTCATTTTCTACACTTTGTGGATTATTTCTTGCCTAATGCACAAAAAGAATAAATCTCGGGGGCTACGGATTTATTCTTCAGCCTACCGTCTTGAGCAGGAGGGTGGAAATCGATAGATATATCATCAAACCAGTCGCATCAGTAATAGATGTGATTAATGGATTACTGGCAACAGCTGGATCCAAATTCAGTCTGGTTAATAAAAACGGCAAAAGTACCCCAATCAGGTTAGCTACCATAACTATGGATATCATGCTCAAGCACACTATCAGAGCAATCTCGCTTCCTCCCCGTAATATTCCTAGGGCTGCTCCAGCTGCTCCCATCGTAATTCCCAAGGCAAGACCCACACCGAGTTCCTTGATTAAGGTAGAAGCCCATTGACTTGGTTCTATATCGCCCGTACCCAGGGCGCGGACCAATAATGTGGCCGACTGAGCGCCGGCATTACCGCCGCTACCTATTAATAGAGGAATGAAGAAAGTCAAAGCAATGGTCGAGGCTAGTATCTCCTGATAAGATGCAAGGATTTCCAGCGAAACCAGGTTGACCAAGACCAGCCCCAGCAGCCATCCAATTCTTTTTTTATACAGTTCTCTGGCCCCGGTTTCATAATAACTGTTCTTTAGCGGCGCTACCGCAGCCCCTTTATGAAAGTCCTCGGTAGCTTCTTCTTCGGCTATATCCATAACATCATCAAAAGTTACTACACCCAGCAGAACGCCTTCTGAATCTACTACCGGCAGAGCAACCATATCATACTTGGCCATCACATGTACCGCTTCTTCCCTATCCTCAAAGGCTGATAAGCTAACATAAGAATAATCCATAATCTTCTCGATAGTTATATCCGGGGGATTAAAAATAAAACGCTGCAATTCCAGGGCATCCAGGAGCTTCCAATCAGAATCGGTAACATAAATAATATTCAGGGTTTCACTGTCTTCTTTGCCCTTGGCCCTGATCTGCTGTAAACCCTGGCTAACAGTCCATTCTGGCCTGACTGCCACATAATTGGGAGTCATCATCCTACCGATGCTTTCCTCCGGGTATCCCATAAGCTCTCTGGTCTTTTCCAGTTCCTGTGGGCTTAAAAAATTTAGTAGCTTTTGGGTGACCCGGCCCGGTAATTCTCCAATTAAATCAGCCCGGTCGTCTGGTTCCATATTGTGCAGCAGACTCCTGGTCTCCTCATCACTCAGGGCAGACAACAGGGCATTGCGTTGCTCCTTCTTCAAAAAGGTAAAAACGTCAGAGGAAATATGACGAGGCAAAAGCCGAAAAACAATGACCTGATCCGCTTTGTCCAATTCAAATAGGAATTCCCCGATATCAGCTACCGGCCAGGCCGATAGTTCCTCACGGAGTTTCCCCCAGCACTTGCCTTCTATTAAGCTATGTAAAACTGAAACATCTAAATCCAGCACGTACTATCCCCTGCCTGTATCAAATCTTAAATCGTAATAAGTCTGGCCGCCGCGAACAGCTTTTCACTTATAGAATACATATTACAAAAGTATCCCACTCTCAGCTTATCCTGCAAATTGTAATACTCCAAACAGCTGGCACTGGAAATGATTTCTACGCCTCTGTCCTCCAGCATCTTCAAATGCCCCAGGACCGGCGAACCTTCACTAACCAGAAACACACCGCTATTTATGAAAATCATGGTGGCCGGAACACTTTCCAGACGTGTTATAGCATATACAAAACCGTTCATTAACATGCTGCCCTGCTGATCATCTCCACGCCCTAAAACACTGCCCCCTATAAGCAACACCAGGTTGGCATACATACTAATATTCAGACTAATATTACTGATACTCTCTTCCTTGCCGATATCAATATAATAACCCCCGCATTTTTCTTGATTTTGGCTGCTAACTTTGCTGCTTGACGGCAGGGACGGAGTGTGATCGGTATTTACACGTGAATGTGTATCAGCAGATGATGGTCTGCCTCTTACCGCTTCTAGATCTCCGTGGTCCGAATCTACTGTAATTTTCATGCTTTAACCGCTCCTTAAGTATTCCTCATATTTCCTATTTTATCATACCCTGACTTCCCTTAAAGTATCATAAAATCACCAATTTTAACAGCCAAAGGTTGATAACAGGGACAGTTCTTGCTACATAACCTTATATATAAACGAATAAATATTTCTTGTACCTCAGTGATAATATGAATTTTATTAATGAGGAAGGGGTAAAGTCAGAAAGATAGGAAGCATAGCAGAGATCACATACTTTAGTTTCGGCAATTAGTGAAACTTTTCACCATAGCTTAGGCTCAAATTCATGTAAAATTATCTATAGATCCTATTATACAAATATGTTAATAGAAAGCAGGTGCTGACTGATTTGGGTTTTCAGCCTATAGTAACTAAGAAAATATATGAAGAAATTGTTGACCAGATCCGGGATTTGATAGCCAGAGGAGAATTAAAAGCGGGCCGGAAACTGCCCTCAGAACGAGAAATGTCTGAATCTATGGGGGTAAGCAGAGCTTCGGTGAGGGAAGCATTAACCGCTATGGAAGCCTTCGGCATTCTAGATATACGTCCGGGAGAGGGTACCTTTGTCAAGGAAACCAGCAGTTCAGAGACCTTTAAGCCGCTGGCCTTCGTACTGGCAGTAGAAAAGAATCCCGGCCAGCAAATGATGGAGGTTCGACGAGTATTGGAAAGCGAATCAGCCGCCCTGGCTGCAATGCGTGCTGATGAAACTAATTTGATGAAGATTAGAAAGAGCTTGGATCTTATGAAATCAGCAGAAAATATCCAGCTGGGAGTGGAATACGATTTAAAATTTCACTTTGCTATAGCCGAAGCAACCCAGAATTCCATCCTGTTGAGGATCATGAATACGGTGGCTGACCTCATGCACCATACTTTCAGGATTGATCGGGAAAAGCTCTTATCCAGAAATAGCGATGAGATACATAGTGAACATGAAGCTATATACGATGCCATAAAAGAAAGAAACCCCCAGAAAGCCAGGGAAAAAATGATTGAACACATCAATCATATTGAAAAAGGCATGGAACAAAGCTTCGACCTAGAACAGCAGGAATACTAAGCCGCAGATAAAGGGAATTACTCACGCGGTGAGTAATTCCCTGCCTTATTACCTTATTCAATCATACCCAACGCCCGGTAAGTCTTTTCATCAACCACGCCAGTGGGTTCCATACCATGCCAGACTTGATAGTATTTAACCGCTAGTTCGGTCATATTGCCAAACCTTCCGTCCGCCCCATCTAGATCAACTCCCAGTTCCTTGAGCCTGCTCTGTACATAGACCACTTTCTGACCGCTGGATTTTTTCTTAAGTTCCACCGGTATTATGGTTTCCGGTACCATGGATCCGTTATTTACAATTTTCACCCGACAGCCCCAGGGAACCAGGGGATATAGCTTCTCTACATCTTGGTTGAACATCCGTATACATCCGTGGGATGCGTAACTGCCTATGGAACCCGGTTTATTGGTTCCGTGAATGCCAAATATGCCCCAGGGTACATTGAGTCCCATCCAGCGTGAACCAAAACCATTTCCCCAGTTCAATGCCTTATGAACCACCTTCCACTCTCCAATAGGAGTAGGGGTTTTTGATTTCCCTACTGCGACGGGATACCGGCATACTTCCTGCCCATCTTCATATAAAACCAGGGTCCGGGTATTAACATCGATAACTATTAACATCCTCCCCTGTTTTTTATCTTCACTGCTGGTGCTGCAGAATGAATCCTGCTCATGCTCACCCAGCAAGGCTATCCATACTGCCTCATTTACCACTCCATCTGCTTTCAAACCATGGGAAAGCTGAAACATACTCACCGTGCTGCTGCTAGCCCTGTCATATATCCCATTAGGCTCTATATCATAGCCCATTTCTTTTAAACGCGCCTGTACCATCCACACCGCTTCTCCCTGTATGGGAGTTTCCGCTAAATATAAAGGGGGATAATCATTACGATCAATTATCTGTCCCCCGGTATTGAGGGATCCGGCTAAAACTGTATTGCTGCTGAATGAAATAACTAAAATGGCTGCCAAAAGTACCCTCGGCAAAAACTTTTTAAGCAAGCTATCATCTCCCATCGCTCATATTAACTTTAATAGCTTTCCATAAATTAATGAAGTTAATACAAAAAGTTATGGTGCAATTAACTTTGCATGAGATGCTGCTTAAATGCTTCCAGGGTATTTACGGGCGGTAAACAGGCATTTTTAGCACAGAAATACACGGTGACCTGTTCATCCATTTTCTTCATATCCTGCAGAAATGGGATACTATCAATGAATTCACTCTCCCCGCTCTGTTTTAACAAAACCACAGTCCGGGGCATAAAGCTGCTGTTGATTTGATCCATAAATCCCTGACTGCCTGGATCCTGTTTGTCTCCTACTATTACTATCTCCTTGCCCGGATAGAAATAATACCAGGCAGAACTCAGGAAGAAGGAATAGCCGGCCGGGTATTCCTTGATCTTGGCACTGAATAATTTAATCGCTTGCTCAGCTTCCTGTTCCAGTGCAATATCCCCTGTGATACGGCTCAACCGCAGGAAGTTCATAACGCTAATGGAATTGCTGGAAGGAATGGCTCCATCATAAATTTCTTTAGGACGGGTCAGAAGCTGCTCAGCATCCCGGGCATAGAAAAATACCCCCCCCTGTTCTTCATCCCCAAAGTAAGTAATTAAATCCTGGTTCAACTCTATCGCAGTTTCCAGATAGTTGCTGTTAAACCCAGCCTCATAAAGCTCAATCAAAGCCCATACCATACAAGCATAATCCAAGGCGTAGGCGGCATACAGAGACTGTTGATCACGGTAACGGGCTAAGAGTCTCCCATCTTCCCTTCTTAATTGTTCCAGAATAAAAGCTGCTGCTTTTTCCGCGGCCTTCAGGTAAAGCGGGTCTTTTAATACCCGGGCTCCTAACGCCAGGGCTGCAATCATCATCCCATTCCAGGCAGTCAAAATTTTATCATCTTTATGGGGGTGCACTCTCTTTTCCCGGTGATTAAACAACAGCTCCCGCAACCTTTCGATCTGCTGCCTTTCGTTCTCACTTATCATACCCTTGGTCAAGTTAGGAATATTATCCCCTGCAAAATTTCCGCCCCTACTTATGTCATAGAGTTGGCAAAAATGCCTCCCCTCTTCATCCCCCAGCAAGGAAATTACTTCCTCTTCTGTCCAAACATAGAATTTACCTTCTGTGCCTTCCGAATCTGCATCTTCGGCAGAATAAAACCCACCTTCGGGGGCGGTCATATCCCGTAATATATAAGTAAAAATTTCCCGGGCGGCTCTGGCATATAATTCTTTGCCGGTAAGCTGATAGGCTTCCAGATAAGCAATGGCCAGCAAAGCATTATCGTACAGCATTTTTTCAAAATGTGGCACTAACCAGTACCGGTCGGTAGAATAACGGGCAAAGCCAAAACCTATATGGTCATATATACCTCCCTGGTACATAGCTTGGAGTGTTTTCTCCACCATTTCCAGTGCTTTAGCTTCCCCTTTGAACTCATAGAAGCGCAGCAAATAAAAGAGGTTGTGGGGACTGGGGAACTTGGGAGCACGGCCGAATCCTCCGTATTGCTTATCAAAATTAGCAGCGAGCTGCTCAAAGGCCCGGTCAAAAACTTCATGGGATATTATGGAAGAAACAATATTTTCATCTAATGTCTTGATATGCTCGCTTATATGATCACTGGAATGGAGCAGCATATTCCTTTCCTTCATCCATAATTCATAAATTTGGGGCAGCAACTGCATAAGCCCGTTTACCCCCTGCCGGCTATTTTTAGGCAGGTAAGTAGCGGCAAAAAATGGTTTTTTGTCCGGGGTCATAATAATCGTCAACGGCCAGCCCCCATGTCCGGTCATGGCCTGGCATACGTTCATGTAAATGGTATCAATGTCCGGACGTTCTTCCCGGTCCACTTTAACAGCCACAAAATTCCCATTAAGCAAATCCGCCACTTGCTGGTCTTCAAAAGATTCCCTTTCCATTACATGACACCAATGGCAGGTGGAATAGCCGATACTCAAAAATACCGGCTTGTCCTCAGCTTGAGCCCGGGCAAAGGCTTCTTCTCCCCAAGGATACCAGTCAACCGGATTGTGGGCATGTTGCAAGAGATAGGGAGATTTCTCATGAACCAATCGGTTCGGCTTTTGCTGCACATAATTTTGCATTTTATCACGCTCTCTTCATGCTTTTGATTTAAGCATCGGGAGAAACTGCGGAGCAGTTTCAACCCATCGCTGCAACGAGGCGGGGATTAGAACCTGCTACTTTGTTAAAAGGAAACACGACCACTTAAGCGGAACACACTTGTCGCCTCGTTTCATTAGTGTATCCAAAAAATAGTGCAGTAAGTCAAATTCATTGCAGCAGTATTTATCGCCTGGGTAAGAACGCAGTCTTTCTCCCCATCTACCTGCCGCATTTACGCAAACTAATTCCGTGTAGCTATGGGACTTCGACTTGGTTAGCAGTCTTATCCTCAGCTTATGCCTGATGCGATTTCTGTTCGTCAGGCCGGAGATTTGCCGCCGCCTTCCTTCACACTCCACCTCACGATGGACGCGCTTGGCATAGGCTATACACTTCCCGCTACCGGGCGTGTTCGGGACTTTCACCCGTTAGACTGCGCCCATGCCGGGCGCACTAAAAAGAGCCGTAAAGCTCCATTAAGAAAATTACGGCTCTCAGTTCGATTATTTGCCTGCTAGGCTACGAAGAATATCTCCCACATGCACTTTATTCTTATTACCTGATGCAATGTCCATTACTACATCATACAAAACTCCATCATTATCTACAATTGAAATACCGTTCAACTCCAAAAACACCAAACCACTAGCAAGCGCCGTCCTTTTATTCCCATCCATAAAAGGATGGTCCTGGCTGATAAAATAGATATAAGCTGCAGCCATGTCAAAGATCTCATTATGCAAATATTGACCTCCCCACGACGCTTTTGGAGCTGAAACTGAAGAACAAAGCAGTTTGTAGTCTCGTATCTGTTGATGACCTCCATACTTTTCTATCTGGTCTTTATGGATTTCAACTACTTCAGCTATAGTTAGAAACAGAGGACTATTCATACTATTCACCGAGTTTCCTGAGTGTCTCACCATGGCTTGCATTTACTTTTTTAAGTGCTGCTTGAAATCTTCCTTCCCTATCTTCGTCGGTAGCGGGTGAAATAATAAGGCTTTTTCCATCAGTAATAATTTTAAGTGGGGTAGTTAACGTTATTTCTAACAGCTCCAAGATTGATCTATCAATAATCAGGGCTGCGCCGTTATCATGCGAAGTAAGAGTTTTAATCATTCACAAAAACCTCCCCGGTACTAATAATTTAAGCATCAGAAGAAACTGCGGAGCCGTCTCAACACGCCGCTACATCGAGGCGGGGGATTAGAACCCGACCGCCTTAAAGAAGCGGGTGCCATCTTTATGCCTCGTTATATATTCCATACCCGATATTACAACAAAAACAAAATCAAATCTCATTTTAGTAACTAGATCACCTAATTTTTATGGCCTATTTTTGTATTTCAAATATTTGGTATTTATATTATAGCATATACGTATGTATTTCAATCAAAGGATCTAATTAAAAATCCCCATGCTCTTGAGATTGCTTTTTGAGTTTATTTGGCCAACATGACACCAGTGACAAGTGGAATAGCCGATACTCAAAAATACTGGCTTGTCCACAGCTTGAGCCCGGGCAAAGGCTTCTTCTCCCCAAGGATACCAGTCAACCGGATTGTGGGCATGTTGCAAGAGATAGGGAGATTTCTCATGAACCAATCGGTTCGGCTTTTGCTGCACATAATTTTGCATTTTATCACGCTCTCTTCATGCTTTTGATTTAAGCATCGGGAGAAACTGCGGAGCAGTTTCAACCCATCGCTGCAACGAGGCGGGGGACATCCTTTCGCCTCTTTATATTAGTGTATCCCATAAATATCACACTAAGTCAAATTCTTTGCTGCTTCTCCTAATCATCGTCGCTTAGTTATTAGTTATCCACGAATTATAAATCTTACAAGTTGGCATGACTTCTCGCCAGCTGTAATCACCCGTTTCCAATTCTTTTATTTCTTCTGTTTCTCATATGCATAGGAATGATATAGAATATATTACAACAGCGGATATAGGAGCCTAGCTAGCAAAATCAACGATGTTCGCAAGTAGAAAATTTTTAATCGGGGTTAGTAATATGCGGTTAAATGATAAGCAAAAGAGTTTTCTGATAGTTGCAAGCGCTATGATCGTAACGAGTGTATGTTATGAAATTAGCTACTATTTCATTAAAGGCCAAGCCGATTTAGCACATACGCCCTTTATTGTATCAGGAGCACTTATTGCTAGCCTTTTCGGAATAATTGTGAGCAGGGATAAATGATTCTACCTGAACTTAGTTGTTTAAAAGTTGACAGAAGAAACCGTCACCAATGTCAACTTTTAGATGTTCAATGAGTGACAACCTTGACTAAATAGAAATAGTTATCAATAATGATTATATATTATCCCCAAAGTATGGATCGAGGAGGATAACCGTTGAAAAAGCCCATTTCTGTATATACTATTATCCTGGTCACTCTATGTCTGTTGTTGCCTGGATGCAGCGCGAACGAAAATACGACCGCCCCGGCTGATAAAATTTCCCCAGCAACTATAGCAGTTTCCATAGTTCCAGAGCAAAGCTTTGTAAAGGCCGTAGCAGGTGATTTGCTTGATGTGGCGGTCATGGTCCCGCCTGGTTCCAATCCCGAAAATTATGCTCCCACCCCGCAAGAAATGGTAAAGTTGAGCAATGCGGTCATATATTTTGCTATCGGAGTGCCCACTGAAAAGGCTAATATATTGCCTGATATTCATGATTTTAATCCGCAGATCCGGGTGGTTGACCTGCCGGTAGCGGTAGCCAGGATATATCCTGAGCGGGAGTTTGCCCCGGGCCAACGTGATCCCCACATATGGTTATCACCCTCAAGAGCACAGGTAATCGTCGCTGCTATAGCCGATGAACTGAGCAAGCTGGACCCGAATAATGAGGACATTTACCGGGCTAATGCAGAAAGCTACCAGCAGCAGCTGGAAGAACTGGATAATCGTATCAAGTCCTCCTTGGCTGGGCTGGAGCAGAAGTCTTTCATAGTGTATCATCCGGCTCTGGGGTATTTCGCGGATGATTATGATCTTAAAATGCTGGCTATTGAAGAAGAAGGTAAAAATGCTACGGCTGGGCATATTCAGGAAGTTATCGACCTGGCTAAAAAAGAGGGTATAAAGGTGATATTTTATCAGGCTTCAGTCAGCAGCAAACAGGCTGATGCGATAGCTGAAGATATTGGCGGTTATACCGAACAAATTGATCCCCTGGCAGCAGATTATATAGATAATCTGCAAAAAATTGCCGACACCTTTGCTCGCGTACTGCAGCAGCAAAGATAGGAGAGATTATGAAAACGGTCGTCGAATTAGAAAATGTGAGTGTTTACTATGGAAATCTCCAGGCTGTCGCAGACATCAGTTTAAAAATTGAGGAGAAGGGATTCTTAGGGATAATTGGTCCCAATGGCAGCGGCAAAAGCACTATCTTAAAGGTAATTGCCGGCCTGGTAAAACCATCATCAGGGACCGTCCGGGTACTGGGTCTGCCCCCTTCTAATACCCATGGGAAAATAGGTTACGTCCCCCAACGTTTTAATCTGAACCGGGAGTTTCCTTTCAGCGTAACAGAAGCGGTATTAACCGGCCGACTTACCAAACAGAGTCTTTTCCTGCACCGTTATACAGATGCGGACCGTTCAGCAGTGGAAGATATCATGTATAAGCTGGATATTCATAATTTGAGAAACAGACAGATTAGCCAGCTTTCCGGGGGACAAATGCAACGGGTACTTATTGCCCGGGCCCTGGTTATGGAACCTGAGCTTCTTCTGCTGGATGAACCTACCGCCAGCCTGGATGCCGGATCCAAATCGCATATTTACGCTATTCTTAAAGACATCAACGAATACATAACTATCATTATGGTCAGCCATGACATGGGAGTGATATCTTCTCATGTTAAAAGTCTGGCCTGTTTAAATGTAAACATGTTTTATCATGGGGCTCCGGAATTAACTGACACCTTACTGGGGCAGGTATACGGGTGCCCGGTGGAGTTGATAGCCCATGGGGTGCCACATCGGGTACTGCCTGAGCACGGGGAGGAATACCATGATTGAAGCTCTGTTAAACTATAATTTCCTGCAGAATGCATTTTTTAGCGCTATCCTGGCCAGCATTGCCTGTGGCATAATTGGCACCATCATAATAGAAAAACAGCTGGTGATGATGAGCGGCGGCATAGCCCATACGGCTTTTGGGGGGATAGGTCTGGGCTATTACCTGGGCATAGAGCCTTTAATTGGCGCTATGGGCTTTGCGGTCATTTCGGCCCTGGGTATTCGACAACTGCAGGATCGGACCCGGATAAGCCCGGAGGTGGTCTTGGGCATGTTCTGGGCCTTGGGTATGGCCCTGGGTATTCTCTTTATTGCTTTTACCCCCGGTTATCCCCCGGACATCACCTCCTACCTGTTTGGAGACATACTTACCGTTTCCAGATCGGACTTGATAATCACCATAATTATGAATTTGATCATTGTGGTCACTATAGCAGTATTCTTTAATGCCTTTAAGACCTATCTTTTCGATGAGGAATTTGCCCAGGTGGTAGGTCTCCCCACCGCCCTTCTGGAAAACATAACTTATGTACTGGTAGCCCTGACGGTGGTAGTCCTGATCCGGGTGGTAGGGATCATGCTGATTATAGCTCTCTTGACTGCTCCCCCGTCAATAGCCCGGCAATACACCTACAGCCTGCATCATACTATGATACTCTCTATAGCCCTGGGCATTGTTTTTTGTCTGGGTGGATTGTGGGTGTCTTACACCTTGGGCATCCCTTCAGGTGCTGCTATTATCGTAATTGCGGTGGCCACCTACTTCATTACCTCCCTCGTGAAAGATCCTGCTCGGACATCTAATATGTAGCTACTCCGGAATAATAACCCGCAGCCGTATGGGGCAAATACACTAAAGTTTATATTAAATGCAAACTAGCAGGCAATTTGCGCAAATTGCCTATTGGACAGGTAAACTAAAGTTTATACCCGTTTATCACGAAATAATGATCAGGTATTTATAATTCTTTTCCAGTATAAAAACAAGTTCATTTCATCAGCTTCGTGATCTAGGATTTTTCCTATCCACAATAATTTTTAGATGATTTATCAGATCTTTTTTAGTAGACTTGCTGAAAATCAACTATAAGTAATGAGTACAAGGAGGACTAATATGAAATACTTCATATTTTATGGACCAACCGCATCTGGTAAATCTGCCCTGATGGAATACCTGCTGATTAACGATTCGGATTACCTGGAACCCCTTATCTCTTTTACCACCCGTCCTATGAAAGCAGGTGAAAAAGAAGGGGCCGATTACTATTTTATAAGCAGGGACCAGTATCTGGAGTACCGCACCAATTGCAAAGTAGTAGAGCAAATCCATTACCTGGATCAGGTCTATGGTCTTACTTCTGATGAGCTGAAAAGGGTAGAGACCACCAATAAGAATGGTTTAGCCATTATGAATCTGGAGGGTATAAGAAATCTAAAGGCCAAAGTCGGTTATCAAAAGGTAATCAGCATATTTATCTACCGCGATCTGAATGAGATTATTAAAAGCATAAAACAGAGCAGCATAGACCATAACGAAAAACAAAAAAGAATAGAACTGGCCCAAAAGGAATTAAAGGATATTAATACCTGTGATTATCTGGTATATAATATCGGGTCACTGGAAATAGCCTATCAGCAGTTGCACAGAATAATACGCAATGAGATAAACTCCCAGCCTATTGATTTCGATATTAAGCCCGGACAGAAGTACCAGGATCCCCAGGGTAATGTGGTTGAGATTGTCACCGATGCTGCTGAACACACTATAAATGGCAGCATTCTAGTCATATACCGGGATCTGGACAGCAAATGTTTGTTTGCTCAGCCCTATGAAACATTTTGCGGTAAAAGAGGAATAGCTAAAGGAAACAGTGAGCTTCGCTTCAAACTGATCGAGGATATTGTTTAAAATGTACCAATGGGGTTGGACACAAATTTCGAGAATTAAGATAAAATGGAATCATGATTAATAAACGAAAAAAATACAGCCCCGAAGACAAAGCCAAAATAGTATTAAATGTTCTCCAGGAGGAAAACACCTGGGTAGAGATCTCTAGTAAATACGAAGTAAGCCAACAGTTAATAAGCCGATGGGGTATAGATTAATCGTGACCCTTGAATTAAATCCTGGTTTACGGTAAAATACTTATTGCGTCGGGATGTAGCGCAGTTTGGTAGCGCGTCTGGTTCGGGACCAGAAGGCCGCAGGTTCAAATCCTGTCATCCCGACCATTATCTACCATCTATTGATAGAAAAAATTATCAGCAGGTGGTTTTTACTTTTTCTGAAAAGTTAGTAATACAGCCGTTCCAGCGATTTCGCGGAGCGGTTTTTAGTTTGACCAGCATGTTTGCTGAGCCGATGGGTTGCAAAAGACAGGGGGACGGTTCCTCTGTCTTGAACCAATGAAGACGATATAATTAACCTTGGGTGATGAAATATGGCAAGACAAACGGTAGACTCCAGGAATCGTAAAACAGAAGACAAGACAAAAACCGAAAATTTTAAATGCAATACAACACTGGATAAAGAGACGCTGGGATATTTTGCAAAAGGAATACAGGCTGTACTTTAAAAGAGGATCAATGTTTGGTTTTCAGCAGAGATGATGGAAGACCAAGGCAATCAGTATGTTTGGTAAAATAAAATTACCACAGAGCGGAAGCTAAGAATTCCCACAGTG